>NZ_JAAQWU010000016.1:0-149784 GCF_012985695.1 Pseudomonas sp. WS 5027
CCGGGTCCTTGAGGATGTCCTGCACCAGCGAAAGGCTGTCCCACACCTCGGAAATGGCTGACCAGGTACCGGCCAATATCCCACTGCCAATAGCGCTCGCCGTGGAGGCCTGCCAGTGCGGTTTGAACCCACTCCACTCCTTGCGCAACCAGGCTTCCAGCTCAACGGTCAAACCGTCGTAGGACGCAAACAGCGCCTCCACCTGCGCCGGCGACACCCCGCCCTGTACACGCAGCTGATAGCGCCCGCCGGCTGCGCAGTGATGGGAGCCCTTGCCCTGTTCATCCAGTTGGATAAACGTGGAGCTGCCGTCATCCAGGCCAAGCACCTGCACCTGGAGATTGCCCAGCGGCACGTCATACACCGACTCGAATTTGCTCTGGATCTTCAGCTCGCCGCCTGCCGGGCACACGGCAACACTGGAAGCAAAATCGGTGTCGGTCATGCTCACCGATACCTGGGAATCGCCGACCCGCAGCACTCGCTCCATGCCCAGCAACGACGGCAAATCCGTGGCATGGCTGGCCTTGTCCAGGGCTTGCGCGTACCAGCTGGTTACCTGCTGGCGATACACCGCCAGGCTCTGGTGAAAGCCGTTCAGCTCGTATTCGATCAGGTCGAGGGGGGATGAATCAGGGGCAGGAGCTGGCATCCATGACGTCTCTGCAAAAGAAAGGCGTCGGAGAATGCCGCAGGAAAAGGGCGGTTGGAGGTGTGGTCTGTTAAATCAGAATGGGCTTACGTGCAGGCAGAATTTACTCGGTGGGATCGTCGCTTATGCCCACATGAAACGGCGATGCTGCTGACTGGCAAAAGCCGCCTTTTAGTCATATAGCCAAGGCTTCAGATCCTGCAGGTTTTTCACCACAATCTGCTGGGCCTCGGGTTTGGGGTCCAGCCAATGGTTTTGCCCAGCGCTGGGTTGACGCCATGACGCGGGAAATCCTGACCGAAGAACGCGCCCTGCAAAAAAAATGGGGCGATCTGCTGAACTAGCGGTTGCGTGCAGTGCCGGTTTCCACCAACCGTGCAAACTGGCACTGACCCTGGGCCTGCTCCAGGCTGCTCTCAAACGCCACCAGCCCTGTATGCACCTGTTGCAGGGCTTGGATTTGCGTCATCAACTCGAGTTTCTTTTGCGCTATCGCCTGGTTGGCGCGCTGCCACGGCAGCTCATCGCCATGGTGCCCGTGCAGAATCTCCTGCAACTCCTTGAGCTTGAAACCCAGTTGCTGCGCACACTTGATAAACGTCAGCAGCTCCACGCTCTGCGCCGAGTAAACCCGATAGCGCCCCTCGCGTTGTGGCGGTGGCAGCAAGCCGATGTCCTCATAGTGACGAATGGCTTTGATTGTCGTGCCTGACAACTGCGCGGCTTTACCGATGTACATGCAGATCCTTTCCTAAAAGAGTGTGCCGGCCTTTTTCAGCCACTTTTCGCGCTGCGCCGCTGTAGAGCCCAGTACAGGCCCGAGCATCACGGTCTTGATCGGCTTGATGCCGCAAAACTCGAGGGTGGTCTTGCGCATCTGGTGCAGGCCGGGCATGCGGTAGAACCAACGGTAATACCACGGCGGCGTATCCAGGGCCACCAGCAGGTGGGCGGTTCGGCCCTTCAGAAGCTTGTCGGGGAACGCCTTGCCCTTGCGGTATTTGAAGGCAAAACCGGCGAGGAAAATCCGATCGATAAACCCCTTCAACAATGCCGGAACGCCGCCCCACCAGATGGGGAACACGAACGTCAGGTGAGTGGCCCACAGAATGTCGGATTGGGCGCCGAGCAAGTCGGGTTCCAGGGGCTGGTCCTGATGATAGGCGTGGTGCAGGATCGGGTCGAAAACCAGCTCGCCAAGGCGCAGGATGCGCACCTCGTGGCCGGCGTTTCTGGCCGACTGCAGGTAGGTCTCGGCGAGGGCCGAACAGAAGCTGGTGCTGGAGGAGTGGCCAAGGATGACCAAGGTGCGCTGAACCACGGGGAATGTCCTGAGAGAAATGGCATTCAGCGTAGGGTCTGCCGTATAGGGGAGAGTCAAGGGCAGTGACAAAAAAGCCTGCGGTTCAAGGCAGGCTTGGTGCTGTTGCTTACATCAGTCCGGGAGGCTGGAAAGTGGCGACAGAATATCGTTCCACACCTTGTCCCGCAGATGGGGCAGTTGGCTCTTCTCCAACTCGTTCAGCCCGTAGCCATCCGGGTTCTCCAGCACATCGAAAAACTTGACGATGCGGCAGTTGAAACGGTTGCCATCCAATCTTTCGTTAACGATGTAGATAGGCAGTGCCTTGACGTTGAACAGGCGAGTAACCCCCAGGAATTTGCCGATGCTGAATTTGAGGGTGTAGGCCAGTTTTGAGTTGCGGCTTTCGGGGTGATAACTGACGAAGTCGCCGAACGCGTAGATCACCAGCGCATCCTGCTTGCCAGGGCGCGGGATAAGTTCTGCGGGCTGGCTGACATGGGCATGGTTGCCGAGGATCGTGTCTACACCGCAGGCAATCACCTTGCGTGCGGCTTCCACGATATTGACGTGGGGGTACATCTCGAACTCCCAGCCCCAGTGGCAGTAGGCGATGATCCAGTCCGCACCCTTGGCTTTGGCGCGGGCGACCTGTTCTTCGATCAGTGAGTAGTCGGGCGCCGGGTTTACATCGTTGAAGCGCACCACGTTGGCCAGGTACGTCTTGTCAGGCGATGGGTCGCGGCCGTTGAGGTCAAAGGTATAGGCCAGCAGGGCAACCTTGATGCCGTTTTTCTCCACCACCACCACGTCATCCTGCTCGGCCTGGCTGGCGGCAGTGCCGGCATAGTAGGCGCCGGATTTTTTCAGTACATCGAGGGTGGCGAGTACGCCTTGTTCACCCCAGTCCAGGGCGTGATTGGTCGCGGTACTGAAGAAGTTGATGTTCGCCTCATCACGGAACTTGCGGAACATCGCCTCGGATGTGTTCATCTTGGCCGGTTGCCCTTTGTCCTGATAGCGTCCCAGTTCACTGTCCCGGTCAACGGTCGATTCCAGGTTGGCGCTGACGATGTCTGCGGTGCTGTAGAAGTCCGTGATGTCATCGAACAGGTGCGGGGTGTTTTCCGGGGTCAGGACATCGACCGCCAGCAGGTCTCCGGCACATGACACCGAGACCGAGCGCAACGGCGGGTAGCTGAAGCCTGGGTCCGTCGGTGATTGATTCAGGTTGAAGAAGTTGAACGCCTGGGACTCAAATAGCTCCTCCAGCCCGGAGTCTTTCTCGGCCACTTCAAGTTGATTGAACCAGTAGCGGTAGAGCCACTTGAGTTTCTGGAAGGGCTTGCCCGAGATGTCGTACACCCCGGTTTCTGGCTGCGGGTAGTGGAATTGCTCATAGAAAATGTAGCTGGCCAGCAGGACCGCGAGTCGGGTCAGGCCGCGCAGGTCAATGTGCTTGAGAGCAGGGGGGATGATCCCGAACGGCGGGCCGTTGATGAGGTCATCGAAGGTGACGCCCGCGCTCAACTTGGCAGGGTCGGCCAAGATCGGCTGGATCGCGGCAAACACCTTTTGCGGGCCCTCCTGGGCCACCCAGCCGAACAGCACCCGGGCGTTTTCCTGCTCCAGGGGGCTGAGCGTTTCGGTCATCTTCAGTTCGCCAGTCGCTACCCGGTTGAGTGTGGCGACGACCTCATCCTGATGCTGGTCGAGACGGGCCTGGACCTTTTGCATGACCTCTCTTAAAGCCTGTGCCAAATATGCACTCATCATGAACATCCTCTGTGGTTTGAGTGTGTACCCCACCTGATAGTGGGCATTTTTGTCATTCCAAGCGCGTGGCAAGACCGCGCAGGCTCAGCGCAGTCACTTCGCGCGCCTGCTCCAGTACCTGGCGTTTCCAGCCCTCGGTATCGATGTAGAACGCATCGCGCAACCGGCGCTTGATCTGCACTCGCCGGGCTTGTGCTGTCTGTGGATGGGTGTGCAGCCAGTGATCGGCGCGTAGGGCCTCAAGCACTCGTGGCCCCGGCTGCGTGCCGTACTCCAGGGTCAAACCGTTGTACTGCGCGTGGGGGCATTCCTCCATCACCGCCAGGTCCAGGGTGCCGTTGAGCATGGCCGACGAGGAGGTGCCGTCTGCGTTGGTCGTGACCTGCGGGCCCCACCAGCTGCGCGCCCGTGCAATATCGCTGGGGTGATTGCGCCCTTTGTAGATCCGCTCACCCACGCCACACGGTCCTAGCCCTGTGTGCACATCGATCCAGCCGATACGCCGGCAGTGGTTGCCCAGGCGCCGGATAATCTGGCGCAGTTGCAGGTTGCTCCAGGCAGGTGCCGTGCCCGCGAAAAACAAACCTTCGGGGTGGCTGTGTTGGCCGCGGGTAATGGCTGACTGCAGGGTTTTGCGGCCATGGCGCAGGGCGTATCCGGCCAGGCCAAGCGTGCTGAGCAGGGTGGGTGGTTGCCGTCGTGGCAGCAGCAGTGGGGCGAGGATGCGGTAGTCGGGGTTGTCGGGCAGCGGTTGCGCGAAGTCAATGAAGTTACGGTTGAGGTCGACATTGTCTTCGTTGACCCGACGCAGCCAGGAGAAACCGTACGGGTTGATCGCATGCAGATACAGCACCGCCAGGTCTTGGCGCTGGCAGTGTTGCAGCCACTCGCGGTTGCGCAGGTGGTCAACCTGTACGGCCGAGCCGCAGAAGCCTTCCACGCCATGCACGCCGCTGCTCAGGACCAGCAGGTTGGTGGCCGTGGGCGAGCCTGCAAGCGCCACATCCAGGGCCAGTTCCTCGCCATCGCTGCCCGGTAACGGGTGAGGATGGGATTGGACCTCCAGGCCGGCGCTGGCGCAGGCCTGGAGGAATTTTTGCCGAGCTTCGGCGTAGCTTTGTGAAAAGCAGGATAAGTCCATCGGGTGTTCCCTATTGGCAGTCGTGCTGGGCGCTGCGCGCAGCGATCAAGGTGGTGGGGCCGCCGCTGCGCGGCTTATGCCGGGCTGATGGCCGCAGAACCTGCGCCGGGAATGCTGGCCGTGAGTGCGCGGCGACTGCGTTCCGGGTCGATCAGCGCCAGCCCGAGCAGGCTGAACACCAGCAGGGCAATACCAAACAGGCCGATGGCCAGTTCGAAGCCACTCACCAGGTCGCCGTTCTGCCAGCCGATGGCTTGCCCGACCAGCACGGGCGCGAGCATGCCGGCGGTGGTCAGCAGGGCGATATGGATCGCCAGCATGCTCCCGCGTTGGCGAGCCGGGGCGATGTGGGCAACGATGCTGAAACCGAAGGCCGACAGCAGGTTGAGGAGAATGCTGCCGAGCAGGAAAAAAACCAGGGTCACGGTCAGGCTGGTGTTGGTAAAACCCATCAGGATGTAAGTCACGGCGGCGATCAGGCAAGCCAGAAGCGGCGGCACGACCATCGCCTTGCGGATGCTGGCGCCGCGTTTCATTGCGCGTTGCGCCAGGCTGGAAACCAGCAGGTTGATAAAGATCACCCCCAGTGTGGTGGCCAGCACCAGGTAGCCCGATTGCATCGGCGTCATGCCCAGGCCTCTTTGCAGGTAGGTGGGCAACCAACTGTAGAGCAAGGCATTGGGCAGGTAGCTGCAGAACGCAACCAAGGTAATGCAGACAAACGTGCGGTTGAGCAACAGGCGCTTGTAGGGCAACGTGGGCAACAGGTCGCCCTGGGTGCCCCGTGTATCGTCATGCTGGCCTTCGCGGCCATAACGTTGCCACAGCAGCAGCCACACCAGGCCGACACCGGCCAACAGCACGTAGCCCGTGCGCCAGCCGTACTGCTCGATCAACTTGGGCAGGGCCACCGCGCCGGCAATCGCACCGAGCATGATTGCTACCTGGATCAGCGCTGCTGGCAGCACTCGCTCGCGGCTGGTGTACCACTTGAAACAGGCGTGCTGAGTCACCGCCGTGCCCGGGCCGCAACCGGCGCCGAGCAGGACGCGGCTGGCCAGCAGGGTAAAGAAACTGGTGGACAGGGCCGCGAGCAATTGGGCGGTCATCCACACCAGGGCCATGCCGGAGAGAATCCAGCGGCTCGGCATGCGGTTGGCGAGAAAACCCACCAGCACGCCCGAGACCGAATAGAGAAAAAAGAACGCGCTGCTGATAAAGCCGAACTGCGCTGGCGTGAGCTTTAACTCATCAATGATCTGCGGGCCGGCGAAGGCGAAAATGGTCTTGTCCAGCACGCTGATAATCACCACTGTCATCAGCAGGGCAACTACGAGCGGGCGTCGGCTATCGGTCAATGAACGCATGGAAATGGCCTTGTTTTAAGGGGGGGCTAGAAGCGAATGCCGACACTGGCCTCTAACAGGCTGCGATCTGCCACCAGGTTGTAATCGCCGCCACCGGTGTTCAGGTAGCTGAGATCGAAGGTGTAGGTGCTTTTGTAATCGCCGCGCACGCCGAGTATTTGCGCGTAGCGGCCTTCGGAAAATACCCCGTCATAGGCGTGACCCTTGATGTCGTAGACGAGTGTCAGCGAAGGCGTCACGTCCAGCCCGGGCAATACATTCCTGTAGTTGATTTCTCCTTTGACGCGGGTGCCCCAGGCAAACGGGGTGACAAATCCGTCATCTGCGCATTTGGCCGCCGGGCCTGTGCACTTCGCGGCCTTGCCGTAGGGCGCGCTGCCGAAACCGGGGCGGCCATAACGGATCTGGTCGGTGTCGGGCAGGTCGTGTACGTATTTCAACCCGGCTTCTGCCGATAGCTTCATCGCGCCGCCCAACACCTGGCCAAAAGGATGGCTGGCGCCCAGATTCAATTGGCTGACGTGGAAGCGGTCGTAGCCGCTTGCCAGGTAGCCCGTCGGGGTTTTGGACAGGTAGCCCATGGGCCCGCTGCCGGCGAGCAGCCCGGCGATAAAGTCGGCGCCGTTCCACGCAATCGGTTGATTGGGCCGGTAACTGTATTCGGCATAAATCCCGGTGCCGCCCGGTAGCCGCGTCTTGAAGTTGAGGGCATACAGGCGAATGCGGGTTGGATAGGCGCGCTGATAATAAGCCGCCACGCCGGTGGGTATTGCCTGCCCCACGTTCGCAGCCGGTGGCGTCAGTACGCCGGGGCCGGTGCGCACCACCTGGGTCAGCGCTTCGCGGCTACTGTAGTCAGCGAAATACAAGCCGAACAACCCCACGTCCTTCCACAAATACTGCAGGCTGGCGCCGAATTGATTGTTGCCTGGGCGATGGTCCGGGCCGCGTGCCACATGGTCGATGGGGTTGTTGAGGGCCTGGCCATCGGTGGTGTAGATCGGCCGTCCCGCTATGGCGCTCATCACGCTGCCGTTAAGGATGAATTGGTTGCAGCCCGGTTGTGCGTAGTCGCTGGTCGACAGAAATGTGCCGCAGCCAGAGTAGGCACTGGGGCGCAATTCAAACTGATTGAACGCATCCAGCGACAGGTTCTCGGTCAGCGCCAGCTTGGCGTACAGGGTCGGCATTGGCACGGTGCGGGCTTCGGCAATCGAGGTGGCTCGACGTGCGGCGGCCCAGTCAAACGCGTTTACCGCCTGCAGGCCACCGCTGATGGTGGTCGGTGTGACCCACGGGATCGCCTGGTCGCCCAGGCGCACCAGCAGGTCATGCCCGCCAGGCTGGAAGTTGCCGTAGACGTAGGCGTCGTTGAACACCGCATTGGAGAACCGCGCCAGGGAATCGAACCCCGAATCACTGAGCGGCTCTCCCGAGCGATAGCCGTTGGGGACGCTGCCATGGTCGACGTCCTGATGCTTTTGGGTGTAGTCGTACCAACCCTTTGCGCTGACGAAAACCCCGAGGTTGCGGTGGCTCAAATCTGCTTGCAGGTAGGCTTCGGCCGACGTAGAAACCGCATCGCCGCGCTTGTAGTTGAGGTTGCCGTCGTTGAACAGGTTCATACCGTATTCGGCGCTGGTCAGGCGGTGGCTGGGGTCGTCCATGCGTCGTACCGTGCCCAGGGCCAGGGCGCCTTTGACCTGCAGGCGCGCGTCGTCATGTTGCCATTGCATGCCGTTACCCAGCCCTGACTTGAGGTCACTGAACACCAGCTCTCCAGCGCTGACTGGAGTGCCGAAGCCCGCACTGAGCAATGTCGTGGCCAACCCTGCAACCACTGGCTTGCCGGTACTTCCCCAGGCGTTTCTTATTGTTGTTTTCACTGACTGATACCCTTGTTTTTTTTCTTGCTGAGGCCAGGTGTTTTTCAGTCTAGCGTCGAAGTGATTGCGGTAATACGGCGAATACCGACAGCAATAAAGCCAATATCGCCAAGTAAAAATCCAGGTTCTACTGACCTGTAGTGAAGGAGGCAAGCTCCTCAGCACAAGTCAGTGCAGTGAGCGGGGCTGGTGTTTAAAGGTGATAGGGCTAATATCGCCAACAATAAATCCAATATCGCCAGGTAAGCCCATGAATGTCCGCGTCGATTTATTGCATGGCCCGCACAATCTTGCCGGCACGCTGTTTAGCGTGATCGACATGCTGCGCACCTTCAACAACCTCTGGCAGTTGCGCAACCCGGACAAGCGCGGGGCGTTTTTTCACTGGCGCTTGATCGATGCGGCGGGCAATGAACTGGCGCTTCCGGACTGGCTGTCGGAAATGCGCCCGCCCAGCCCAGGCCGTAAAACCCTGCGGCCCTCGCAGACGGTCCTGTTTGTTCCTGGCGTGCAAATGAAAAACGTGCCGGACCTGAACCAGGTTCTTGCTCAATGCGCCGACGAACTGAACTGCATTGCGCGTTATCACGCCCAAGGGCGTGTGGTGGCTGCCAGCTTCAATGGTGCCGTGCTGCTTGCCCGTGCTGGGGTACTGGATGGTCGGCGCGCAACCGTTACCTGGATGATTGCCAATTGGTTCGCGTCCACCTTTCCCACGGTGCAATTGGCGATGGAAGGCCCGGTGGTGGTTGACGGCCCGGTCTTCACCGCCGGAGCCCCTGCAGCGGTCTGCAACCTGATGGTGGAATTGATCCGTCACTTCGCCGGCGAAGAAATGGCCCAGATCGCCACCAACGGCCTGCTGTACCACCCGATGCGTTTTGAGCATTCCAGCCTTAACTTCCCCGGCATCTCGGTAAAAACCCGCGACAGCGTGGTGTTCCGCGCCAAGCAATGGCTGCAGCAGCATATTCAGATGCCCTACAGCCTGGACGCGGTAGCCCAGGCCGCGACCGCCAGCCCGCGGACTTTGCTGCGTCACTTCAAGGAGGTGGAAGGCATGACCCCTCTGGACTACCTGCATCGCCTGCGGGTTGAACGGGCCAAGCAGTTACTGGAAGTGACTTTGATCGATCTGACGGAAGTCATGGAGTACTGCGGTTATCAGGATGCCAGTGCGTTTCGACGCCTGTTTTTGCGCACTACGGGGCTTACGCCTTCGGAGTATCGGCGGCGATACACCATGCGCATATCCAGTCGGCGGTGGCGGGCGGATGAGGCCGGGGAGGATTTGATTGAGGGGTTGGGGCTCGACCGCCTGTAATTTGCGACGCTTCAACTGGCCCGGTGGGTCTGCCGATACTCGCCCGGCGGCATGCCGGTGCGGCTCTTGAAGGTACGGTGGAATGAGCGCGGTTCGGTAAAGCCCAAATATTGGGCGATGTCCTGGATCGGCAGGTCGCTGTGCAGCAGGTAGTGTTCGGCCAGTTCCTGACGCAGGTCGTCGAGGATCTGCTGGTAGGACGTACCCGCCTGCTGCAATTGGCGTTGCAGGGTGCGCACCGACATGGCGAACTGCTCGGCCACTTGTTCCTTGCGCGGCAGGCCTTCCTTGAGCAACTGGCGCAGGGCGTTTTTCACCCGCAGCGCGAGGGTCGAATCGTCCAGCGAGGCCATCAGGGCCAGGGCGTGTTCCTCCAGGGTCCGCAGTAATTGCGCATCGGCCTGGCGCAGGGGCGTTTGCAGGTAACTCAACGGCGCCACCAGGGCCGAGCAGGGCTGCTCGAACAACACCGGGCAACCGAAGAAGTCCTCGTATTGGCTGAGTTGCGCGCCGTCCGGCAGCGGGTGTTCGAGCAGTACCTGGCTGGGCGACAGTTCGGTGTCGGCGATCCAGCGTGTATACACCAGCCAGGATGCCAGCACGTTCTCCACCATATGCCGGCGGATCCGCGGCTGCTGGTGGCGGCAGTTCCAGATCAGCCGCACCTGCCCATCGACCATCTCCGCGCGGCTGGTGCCCATGTCGCCCACCAGCTTTTCGAACGGCATGATGCGGTTCATCGCCTCGCCCAGGGTCGCGCAGTTCATGGTGATGTAGCCCAGCACGCTCCACGAATTTGGCAGCACGAAACGCGCCGAATTGAGCCCGAACAGCAGGTCCCCGGAATGTTCGCAGAAATACTCCAGCAGGCGTTCGTGGGCTTCCACGGGCAGGCGCAGGCTGTTGTCGTCGAGTTGGCCCGCAGTGATTCCGGCTGCCGCCAGGGCGGGGCCGGTCGCCACGCCGAGCTGTTCGGCATGGCGCAGGTATTTCAGCAGAGGAGGGACTGAGGTCGAGCCGGTTGTCTGCATGATCGGGTTCCTGGCGGGGGTGTTGCTGGCGGCAGTACCTTGCGCGCGTCGATGGCTGGCAAGGTAATTTGAAACCATGACTAAAGTAAATGCTCCCGTGGCGACATCGGGAAATGGACCGATTGACCCAATTGGCTACTCCATCTGTCTCGATGCGACCGTGACAGCTTGCGCCGGCTGACTAGTATGGGGGCACTGAAAATCACACGATCTGCTGGGAGAAACAGGCATGCGACGCTGGAACGGCTGGGGCGAAGAAACCACGCAGATGGAGATGCCTGCTCATGGGGCGGCGTTTCTGTGCGAGCGACTGGGCGATGGGCACACCCTGCCCGACGCCAGCCTGGACAGCGCCCTGGCCGGGGTTCCCGCATCGCGCCTGGCGCCCCATCCGCTCTACAGTATTGAACCCAGGGACCGCCTGATGCATGCCCGAGGCCAGAGCCTGCCGGACTGGCTGGCCCTGCGTGAAGGTGTACTGGGCCGCTACCCGGATGCCGTGGCCCTACCGGAAAGTGTCGAGCAGATCCGCCAGTTGCTGGCCCTGGCCGACAGTGCAGACCTGTGCCTGATTCCCTATGGTGGTGGCACCTCCGTGGCCGGGCATATCAACCCGCCGGCGTCCACGCGCCCGGTACTGACGGTGTCCCTGGCCCACATGAATCGCCTGCTCGACCTCGACGAGCAAAGCCTGATCGCCACCTTCGGCCCCGGCGTCAGCGGGCCTCAGGTGGAGAGCCAACTGCGCGCCAAAGGCTACACCCTGGGGCACTTCCCGCAGTCCTGGGAACTGTCGACCCTGGGCGGCTGGGTCGCCAGTCGCTCCAGCGGCCAGCAATCGCTGCGCTATGGGCGGATCGAGCAACTGTTCGCCGGCGGCACCCTGGAGACATTCGCCGGGCCCCTGGAGATCCCGAGCTTCCCGGCGTCGGCCGCGGGCCCCGACCTGCGGGAAGTGGTGCTGGGCAGTGAAGGGCGCTTCGGCATCATTTCCCAGGTCAAGGTGCGGGTCAGTGCCTTGCCCGAGGACGAGCGTTTCTATGGTGTGTTCATACCGGACTGGCCCCAAG
Source organism: Pseudomonas sp. WS 5027 (assembly GCF_012985695.1). Lineage (NCBI taxonomy): Bacteria > Pseudomonadati > Pseudomonadota > Gammaproteobacteria > Pseudomonadales > Pseudomonadaceae > Pseudomonas > Pseudomonas sp. WS 5027. The sequence goes on from NZ_JAAQWU010000016.1 coordinate 11,551, forward strand.
CCCTGCAGGCCATTCGGCAACTGGTGCAGGCCCGGGTGCCGCTGTCGATGCTGCGCCTGTCCAATGCCATGGAAACCCAGACCCAGCTGGCGCTGGCTGGCCATCCCAATCAAATCGCCTGGCTGGAGCGCTACCTGGCGCTGCGTGGCGCGGGCGAGGGCAAGTGCCTGCTGACCTTCGGTGTCACTGGCAATCGTCGGCAGAATGCCCTGTCGTTGCGCCAGGCCCGCCAGCATCTCAAGGCCTTTGGCGGCGTGTTTACCGGCACCCTGTTGGGCAAGAAGTGGCAACAGAACCGTTTTCGCTTCCCCTACCTGCGGGAGAACCTCTGGCAGGCCGGCTACGTGGTCGACACCCTGGAGACCGCGACCGACTGGTGCCATGTCGATACCTTGCTGCACGCTATCGAGGCCAGCCTGCGCGACTGCCTGGCGGCCGAGGGCGAGCGGGTCCATGTGTTCACCCATCTGTCCCATGTGTATGGCGAAGGTTCGAGCATCTACACCAGCTATGTGTTCCGCCCGGCGGCGGACTACCCGGCCACCCTCGAACGCTGGAAGGCCCTGAAGCAGGCGGCCAGCCGTACCATCGTCGAAAACCACGGCACCATCAGCCACCAGCACGGCGTGGGCAAGGACCACGCGCCTTACCTGCCGAGGGAGAAGGGCGAATTGGCAATGGCTGCGCTGCACAGCCTGAGCCGGCATTTCGATCCGGCCGGGCGCCTCAACCCCGGCACGCTGCTGGAAGACTAGGCCCATGAGCAATGACTGGAATGCCCAATGGCGCGAGACCGCGCTGGCGCAACTGGCGAGTGAAACCTGGGACCTGATCGTGATTGGCGGCGGCATCAGCGGCGCCGGGATCCTGCGCGAGGCGGCCCGGCGCGGCTGGCGCTGCCTGCTGCTGGAGCAACGGGATTTTGCCTGGGGCACCTCCAGCCGCTCGTCGAAAATGGTCCATGGTGGGCTGCGTTATATCGCCAAGGGCCAATGGCGCCTGGCCCGTGATTCAGTGCACGAGCGCCAACGTTTGATGGGCGAAGCACCGGGGCTGGTGGAGCCCATGAGTTTCCTGATGCCGCACTATCGCGGCGGGTTCCCCGGGCCGCGGGTATTCGGCGGTTTGCTGCGCCTGTATGACGCCCTGGCCGGTTGTCGTAGCCGGCAGTTCCATAAGCCTGAGCAACTGCGCTATCTGGCACCGGGGCTCCTGGCGCCGGGGTTGCTGGGGGCTTCGCAGTTTCGCGATGCACTGACCGACGATGCGCGGCTGGTCATGCGCGTGCTGGCCGAGGCCCGTGCCGATGGCGCCTGGGCACTCAATGGCCTGCGGGTGCGACAGGTATTGCGCGACGGCGAGCGTGTGTGTGGGGTCGAGGTCGAGGACGCTGAAGGCGGCACGCTTATGCAAGTGCGCTGCGCGGTGTTGGCGGTGGCCACTGGCGCCTGGGCTGAGCGCCTGCAACCGGGTGGTGGGCAGCGCCAGTTGCGGCCCTTGCGTGGCAGCCACCTGCTGTTGCCCGGCTGGCGCTTGCCGGTGGCCCATGCCTTCAGTTTCATGCACCGGCGTGACGGTCGCCCGGTGTTCGTTTTTCCCTGGGAGGGAGCCACGGTGGTGGGCACCACCGACCTGGATCATCGCGAGGATCTGGACCTTGGCGCAAGCATCACCCGTGAAGAACTCGACTACCTGCTGGAGGCTTGCGCCCAACCATTTCCCCAGGCCGAGGTAACGGCGGCGGACGTGCTGTGCACCTGGTCCGGGGTGCGTCCGGTGGTGGGCGCCGCCGACTCCCAGGCCAAGCCATCCAATGAAACCCGCGAGCATGTGCTGTGGCAGGAACCCGGCTGTGTGACCCTGGCAGGGGGCAAGCTGACCACCTTCCGGCCCCAGGCCATCGAGGTGTTGCGGGCCTGTGCCGGGATGCTCGGCAAAACCCTGGAGGATGACGGGGCGCCGGTGTTCCAGGCCTTGGCGCTGCAGGCGATTCCCGGGCTGAGCGGTGCCGGCCTGCGTCGCCTGGCTGGGCGCCATGGTCGTGATCTGCCGCGCCTGGCCAGCTTGATCAACAACCTGGGCAGCGATTGTGTGGGTGCCAGCGATACCCTGTGGGCGGAGCTGGCGTTTGCCGCCGAGACCGAGATGGTTTTGCACCTGGATGACCTGCTACTGCGGCGCACGCGCCTCGGCCTGCTCCTGCCCGAAGGCGCTGCGCATTACCTGGCAGATATCCGCCGGCTATGTCAGCCGCGCCTGGGCTGGGACGACGCGCGCTGGGAACAGGAACAGCAGCGCTACCTGCAACTGTGGCAACGCCATCACAGCGTACCCAGCGCCTCGATCTGAAGAGTGCCTCATGAAAAAAGCGAGCTTCATGGATAACAACACCCCCGGCAAAGACTATGTGCTGGCGATCGACAACGGCACCCAGAGTGTCCGTGCGCTGTTGTTCGACCTGCAGGGCAACCTGTTGGGCAAAGGCAAGGTCGAGTTGCAGGCCTACTACTCCAGCCAGCCCGGCTGGGCCGAGCAGGACCCGGATTATTACTGGCGCAAGCTGGGAGAAGCTTGCCAGCAGTTGTGGGCGCAGACCGGCATCGACCGCAGTTTGATCCGTGGCGTATCCCTGACCACCCAGCGCGGCACCCTGATCAATGTCGATGCCCAGGGCCAGGCATTGCGACCGGCCATTCTCTGGCTCGACCAACGCCAGTGCCAGCCGGAGGGCGGGATCAAGGGGCCCTGGGGTTGGCTGTTCAAACTGGTGGGGGCCGAGGCCACGGTGGACTACTTTCGTGCCCAGGCCGAGGCCAACTGGATCGCCCAGCATCAGCCGGATATCTGGGCTGCCACTGACAAGTTCCTGCTGCTCTCGGGGTTTCTCAGTCATCGCCTGACCGGGCGTTTTGTCGACTCGGTGGGGTGCTGCGTGGGTTACCTGCCATTCGACTTCAAGCATCTGCGCTGGGCCGCGCCCCGGGACTGGAAATGGCAGGCCCTGGCGGTGCGTGCGGAGCAACTGCCGACCCTGTACAAACCGGGGGAAGAATTGGGCCGCATCACCGCCGAGGCCAGCCGCCATACCGGCATCCCGCAGGGGTTGCCGCTGATTGCCGCCGGCTCCGACAAGGCCTGCGAGGTGCTCGGTTCCGGCGTGGTGGAAGCGACGACCGCGTGCCTGTCCTACGGCACTACGGCGACCATCACCACCACTCGCTCGCGCTATCTGGAGATTGTCCCGCTGATCCCGCCTTACCCGGCGGCAATCCCCGATCACTACAACTGCGAAGTGATGATCTATCGCGGCTACTGGATGGTCAGTTGGTTCAAAAACGAGTTCGGCCTACGGGAAATGCAACAGGCCCGTGAGCAGGGCCTGGAGCCGGAGCAGCTGTTTGATGCGCTGGTCAACGCGGTACCGCCCGGCTCCATGGGCCTGACCCTGCAACCCTATTGGTCGCCAGGTATCCGCGAACCGGGAGTGGAGGCCAAGGGGGCGATGATCGGCTTTGGCGATGTGCATACTCGGGCCCATATCTACCGGGCGATTCTTGAGGGTCTGGCCTATGCATTGCGCCAGGGCAAGGAGCGAATCGAGCGCCGTTCGAAACTGTCGATCACGCGCTTGCGCGTGGCCGGTGGCGGCTCCCAGAGCGACGCGGCGATGCAACTGACCGCCGATATCTTTGGCCTGCCCGCCGAGCGTCCGCATGTGTATGAGGCGTCCGGGTTGGGGGCTGGGATTGCCTGTGCCGTGGGGCTTGGGCTGTACCCGGATTTCGATACCGCCATCGCCGCCATGACCCGCACCGCCGAGGTCTTCATGCCTCAACCCGAGGCGCAACAGATGTACGAGCGTTTGTACCGCGAGGTTTACCTGCGCATGTATCGCCAGCTCAAGCCGCTGTACCAGAGCATCCGCGAGATCACCGGCTACCCGGCGTAGGCCCCACTGTAGGAGCGAGCTTGCTCGCGAAGAACGTCAACGATAACGCGTGCCTGCAGGATAAACGCGGCGCTCTCAAGTTCTTCGCGAGCAAGCTCGCTCCTACAGATAGTCCCGATCGTGCGTGGCGCTATTGGTGAGTCGTTTTGGCAAGATCGGACAGTGTCGGGGCATACCCGGATTGTTAGGCTGAACGCATCTACAACAAGAGCGTAAAGCCATGAAGTTGCCGTCGTTGCTGCTGTGCCTGGGGTTATGGAGTCTGTCGCCCGGGGTCAGTGCATGGTCCAATCACAGCGTGGGCAGCTACCTGGCCCTGCAAGATTTGCCCGCGTTGCGCGAGGCGCCCGAGGTGCAGGTCGAGACCCTCGAGCAGTTTATCTCCCAGCAATACCCTGGCCTGGTGGCCTTGCTGGACGAGCAGGAACACTTCGCCCGCAGTCACTTTCCCGACTATCCGCCGCGCCCCGACAACCTGCGCCTGGCACCCCGGCCCGGGGCCGATCTGCGCCGCGACTTCCTCATGGCCTTGCGGGTCAATCCACAGATCCACCTGGCCCAGGTGATCCAGCCCATGCCCGGCGAAGACCTGGCGGGTCGCCCGCAGCTCAAGGCGGCCGAAGTGATGGTCGAACAAACCCTCTCACCGTGGAATCGCCAGCGCTTTATCCAACTGCAGCCGGGGCAGAAGGTCGCGCCGCTGGCGGTGCTGGCGACCGCTGCGGATGAGCCGGACTACGGCCACGATATCAACCTGTTCAGCGATAACCCGGGGGCCGTCGGTGCGTTGTATGGCTTTGGCGTGCAGTCGTTTGGCGATGCGCGTTTCCAGTACAGCTCCCAGGCGCCGTTCCATATGGGCTTCTTTCACGAGAGCGCGGTGGTCTACGTCGCGGCGCCGTTCCTGCTGCGCAACTGGCCGGACTGGCGGGCCTACCAGTACTTCGGCCTGGCGCGTTTTGCCTTCGCCAATGGCCATCCCTACTGGGGTTATCGCTTCCTCGGCTGGGGCATGCACTACCTGCAGGACCTGACCCAGCCGTATCACGCCACCACGCTGCCGGGCGACGATTTGACCAGCATGCTGCTGATGGAAGGCAAGGCCCTGGCCGGCTACGACAGCGACAAGCGGGCGGCGATCGAACGTGTCGCCACGCGCCACAACGAGGTGGAACGCTATCAGTTCGCCTGGCTGCGCCACCTGCTGCTGACGGGGGCGAGCAACCCGATGCTGGCGGCCTACGCCGACACCAGTCGGGACACCGACTATCCCGGCTATTCGACGGACTACCTGCGCCAGGTGGTCAGCGCCGAGGCGGATGCCCAGGCGGTGGCGTTCGACGAGGCCATCGGCCAGTGGCTGGCCACGCCGGGGGCGACCCAGAGTTTCAGTACAGGCAACCAGTTGCCCGCCGAGCGCTACGACCATGCCCGGCTCAACGAACAGGTGGTGCAGTTGCTGCGCCACTTTGGCGCCCACAGTCGCAACTACGTCCGGGCCGGCCTCGACCGCCCGGCGCAGTGAAACAACAGACATCGCAGTGCAATAACAACAAAAAAGGTTGCAGGGGAGAGACGGCAATGAGCACCACAGTGCGCGCGCAAGGCTCGGGATCCGAGGGTAAATGGTCCATCACATCCACTGGGGCTGGCGTCGGCCTGGCGGGCCTGCTGCAACTGTGCAGCGGCGGGAACGTGCAGGCCATGGAGTTCAGCGTGCTGGACAACCAGGTCACCGGCTCGTTCGACAGCACCCTGTCGTATGGGCGTTTGTGGCGGGTCCAGGGGCGGGACAAGGGCAACGACGACGTCAACACCAATGACGGCAATCGCAACTTCGATACCGGGCTGGTTTCCGAGGTGTACAAGATCACGTCGGAGCTGGAAGCCAATTATCAGAACTACGGGCTGTTCGTGCGGGGCACGGGGTTCTATGACACCCAGATCATGGACAAGCGCAACGACTACTACCGCAACAACAACCCATCGCAACCCAGCCAGAACCATCCGCGGGACGACCGCTTCACCGACCAGACCCGGGACATTGCCGGAAGCCGCGTGGAGATTCTCGACTCCTACATCTATGGCAACTGGGACGTTGGCCAGATGCCCCTGACCGCGCGCCTGGGGCGCCAGGTATTCAACTGGGGCGAGGGCATCTTCTATCGCGGCGGGGTCAACACCACCAACCCGGTGGACGCGGCCAAGTACCGCCTGCCGGGCGCCGAGGTCAAGGAAGTGCTGATGCCGGTGGAGGCCATCAGCTTCAACATCGGCTTGAGCGACAACCTGTCGATGGAGAGTTTCTACCAGTGGAACTGGAAGGAGACACGCATCGATCCGGTCGGCACTTTCTACTCCCAGAGCGACCTGTTCGCCGATGGCGGCCGCACCGGCTACAACAACTTTACCGGTAGCGCCCTCGACACCCCGACGCCCATCGGCGGCAACGTCATCGGGCTATATGACGCCCTGGGCAACAATCCGATGCTCGGGGGCATGCTGCGCAGTACCGGGCTCTACGCCAACGGCATGACCCCGGCCTACGGCAACACCCTCAAGGTGGCGTCGATCGGAAAGGACTACAACGCGCGCAACGATGGCCAGTTCGGCTTCGCCTTCCGTTACATCGCCGAGGAGCTCAACAGCACCGAGTTCGGCCTGTACCTGGTCAACTACCACGCTAAGGAGCCGACCATCGCCGCTGACCTGGCGGGCTACAAAGGCATCGACATGGCGGCACTGACCAGCATGCTGTCGTCGGTGGCTGGCAGCCAGGCGGCGGCCTTGGCCCATGGCCTGGCGACGGTGGACGTGATGGGCAACATCCAGGCGCACCGCCGCTACGCCGAAGATATCCGCATGTACGGCTTCAGCTTCAACACCACCCTGGGCAAAGCCTCGGTGTTTGGCGAGCTGGCCTATCGGCCGAACCTGCCCATCGGCGTCGCCGCCACCAACGACCTGATCGGCGACCTGGCCAATGGTGCCGGCGCGGCGGCGGGCGGGCAGTTCATCAATGTCGGCGGGCAGATGGTCAACCTCGACAGCCAGATCGACAACTCCGAGCGTGTAGAGGCCTTCAACACCTCCTTGGGCAGCATCTACAACTTCGGCCCGGGCCTGAGCTTCGACTCGTTGTTCGGCGTCTTCGAACTGGCCTCCGAGCACCTGCGCGGCAGTGGCCTGAAGTACCAGGCCTACGATGGCAGCACCCGTTACTACGCGGGCAGCGGCAACACTTCCTATGTGTCGGGTGGTGATCGTGATGACCAGGTCAGCCGTGATTCCTACAGCTACACGGTGATGTTCAACGGTACCTGGAACGACGTGTACGCCGGGGTCAATCTGTCGCCCTACGCGGTCTACAAGGACGACTTCAAAGGCAACTCCTACCAGGCCGGCAACTACATCGAGGGCCGCAAGGCTTACACCCTGGGGCTCAAGGCCAACTACCAGAACAAGCTGGAAGCCGAACTGCAGTACACCGAGTTCTTTGGCGGCGGCCAGAACAACGTGATCCGCGACCGCGACAACATTGGTTTCAACCTCAAGTACTTCCTGTAAGCCGCAGCCATGCTGCGTCGCGAGGGCGGCTACCCGCTCTCGTTCTTTTGGAGATTTGCCATGTTCCACGCACCTCGAATGCTCACCGCCAGCCTGGCCTTGGCCCTTGGCCTGGCCGCTGGCAATGCCCTTGCGGCGCTCTCGCCCCAAGACGCGCAACAACTCAAGACCCAGCTCACTCCCTTCGGCGCCGAGCGCGCGGGCAATGCCGCCGGTACCATCCCCACCTGGGAGGGCGGCATCACCCAGGCGCCCAAGGGCTATGAAAAGGGCAAGCACCACCTCGACCCCTTTGCCGGCGACAAACCGCTGTTCACCATCACCAAGGCCAACCTGGAGCAATACAAGGCCAGCCTGACGGCGGGTCAGATCGCCTTGTTCAACAGCTACCCCGACAGCTTCCAGATGCCCATCTACCCAAGCCGGCGTTCCGGCTCGGCGCCGCAGTGGGTGTATGACAACACCTTCAAGAACGCCACCAGCGCCAAACTGCTGGACGGCGGCACCGGCTTCGCCGACGCCTTTGGTGGCGTGCCGTTCCCCATTCCGCAAAACGGCGTGGAAGCACTGTGGAACCACATCACCCGCTATCGCGGCACCTACATCGTGCGCCGTGCTTCGGAGGCGCCCGTGCAACGCAACGGCAGCTTCGCCCTGGTCACGGCGCAGCAGGAAGGGCTGTTCAACTACTACCGCCAGGGCGGGCAATACGCCGACCTGAAAAACATCCTGTTCTACTACCTGACCTTCGTAAAAAGCCCGGCCCGCCTGGCCGGTGGCGCGACCCTGGTGCACGAGACCCTCGACCAGATCAAAGACGCCCGCCAAGCCTGGATCTACGACGCCGGCCAACGCCGCGTACGCCGCGCACCGAACCTGGCCTACGACACACCGATCTCATCCTCCGATGGCCTGCGCACGGCAGACGACACCGACATGTTCAACGGCTCACCGGATCGCTACGACTGGAAACTGCTGGGCAAGAAAGAAATCTACATCCCCTACAACAACTACAAACTCGCCAGCGCCGACGTGAAATACGCCGACCTGCTCAAGGTCGGCCACCTCAACCCGCAATACGCCCGCTACGAGCTACACCGCGTATGGGTAGTCGAAGGCACCCTGAAAGCAACGGCGCGGCACCTGTACTCCAAACGCGTGCTCTACCTCGACGAAGACAGCTGGGGTGCAGCAGTGGTCGACCAGTACGACGGCCGTGGTGAACTGTGGCGGGTGTCGATGGCCTATCTGAAAAACTTCTACGATTTGCCGACTACCTGGAGCGCATTGGACGTGTTCCATGACCTGCAGGCGCGACGGTACTACGTGCAAAACCTGGATAACGAAGAACCGCAGACAGTGGATTTTGCGCAGCCGATTCCGGAGGACTCGTACTTTATGCCGTCGGCGTTGCGCTTGCGCGGGACTCGATAGGGCTGTCGTTGTTAGTTGGGCGGGGAGAGCTGTGCTTGAGGGCGCGGCTCTTTGCTTGTTTTCGAGCGTTGTTAAAACGGACCTAGTCCCCTAAGTAGTTAGGCTGCCAGGGGGCTTTTAGATGGGATTAGATTATTTCGGACAATTAAAAAGCCGGCTTGTGGCCGGCTTCTCGGGGACTGGTTAAGTCTATTTTTGGTAAACCTCACCAGCCTTCAATCGTTCATCCAAGCTCTCGCTCAAATGATGAGGGGGGCATCGGCGGGAACTCCTCCGCGTCGCCGGGCAGGGTGTGTGGGCTTTACGCCGACCCTGCCAAATGTGCCGCGCATGTTACTCACATTTCTCTCGTTTTCCCAGCGTCTGGTCTGATTTAGAGCTGTCGTGGCCGATCAGATGGTCGTCCAGGGGGACGGGAGGGCGGCGGTTGTTGAGGGTGGACCACCAGAACACCCAGCCCAGGATATGTACGTTTTGCTCGAAGCGCTGGTCGTAGGTCAGGAGTTCGTCGGGGTGTTCGTTGCTGTTGTGGCTGCGGATGCGCAGGCCGCCGCCGGGCCGGTTGTAGAGGTATTTGATGCGCAGCATGCCGTCGTGTTCGAGGGCGTAGATTTCGCCGTCGATGATTTGCGTGCGGCCGCGGTCGATGGCCAGGATGGCGCCGTCCTGGATGATGTCGATCATGCTGTTGCCGACCATATAGGCCACCAAGGCGCGTTCGGCGGTGACGTTGAGTTGTTCCAGGGTGCTCAGGGAGAGGCGTAGATTTTCCTGGGAATTGAAGGAGGCGTGGAGGGGGATTTCCACGTCGATTTTTTTCGGGTCGCTGCTGGGCCCGCAGAGGTAGTGGCCGCAGTCTTCGCGTGCGGGCGCGTTGTTTGCGGGGTTGGAGCCTTCCTGTTGGTAGTTGGTCGGCGGGTGTTTGGGGCCTTCGCCGGTACGCAGCCAGCGGCTGGTGACACACAGCAGTTCTGCTATTTCGTCGAGCCGGGCCATGGGCACGCCACGCTTGAACCAGTTGTTGACGTGCTGGGGCGTGACGTCGCGATTCTTGGCGAAGTCGGATGCGGAAAGATGAACTTCCCGAAGTAACATTCTTAAGCGATCACCTGATGTATTCATAAACGCAGAGTTTACTGGCCGGAAAATTAGATCAAATAAACCATGCGTTGAGTTGGTGTATGTAGGTGTTTCCTTAAAGCAAGTGAAATCCTGTTTGAATTATAGCGAGTTAAACGTTAGTTGCTGTTTTGTTTACTTGATTGAACTTGTTGTTTATTTTTTCCCACAAAAAAAGCCCCGAATAATCGGGGCTTTTTTGATTGCCGTGGCAATGAGTAGCGGGTATCAGCCTTTGTAGGCGGCTACCGACTTCATGATCTCGGCACGGGCGGCGTCTGCGTTGCCCCAACCGTCGATCTTCACCCATTTGCCTTTTTCGAGGTCTTTGTAGTTCTCGAAGAAGTGCTTGATCTGCTCCAGCAGCAGTGGCGGCAGGTCGGTGTATTCCTTCACATCGACGTACAGCTGGGACAGCTTGTCGTGTGGCACGGCGATGACTTTGGCATCGCCACCACCGTCGTCGGTCATGTTCAGGATGCCGACTGGACGGGCGCGGATAACCGAACCTGGGGTGACCGGGTAAGGAGTCACCACCAGCACGTCGAGGGGGTCACCGTCGTCAGCCAGGGTGTTGGGGATGAAACCGTAGTTGGCCGGATAGAACATCGGGGTAGCCATGAAACGGTCAACGAACAGGCAGTCGCTGTCTTTGTCGATTTCGTATTTGATCGGCGCGTGGTTGGCCGGAATCTCGATGGCGACGTAGATGTCGTTCGGCAGGTCTTTGCCAGCCGGAATCTTGCTGTAGCTCATTGGGCGTTGCCCCCGTTGTTGGCCAAGTGAATTGGCCGGATTGGCCTAAAAGTGGCGGCGATTATAGGCATATTCCTGCGCCGATGCCACGCGCCAGACGTCGTACGGTACTTAGCCTTCAGTCTGATAGCGCGGGTCGCTGGCTTGCAGATGTTTCAGACGGGCCAGTGGATCCTGGCGGTAAAAAAGGCTCAGTTGCGCGTAGACCTGTGGATAACTGTCGATGAGCAAATCCGGGGCGCTGAAAAAATATTCGCTGGTGACGGCAAAGAATTCTGCCGGGTTTTCTGCCGCATATGGGTCGATGGCGGTTTCGGCGTCGGGGTTGTCGTCGAGCTGGCGGTTGAGGTCGTCATAAGCGCTCTGCATCACGCTTGCCCACGCCTGGACGCGCATGTCGTGGTGCAGGGGGGGCAGGCCATTGGCATCGCCATTGAGCATGTCGAGTTTGTGCGCCAGTTCGTGGATCACCAGGTTGTAGCCTTCCCAATTGCCACTGGCCAGCACGCCCGGCCAGGCGAGGATCACTGGGCCCTGTTGCCAGGCTTCGCCGCTGTGTTCGCCATCCCACTCATGTTCCACACCGCTGGCGTCGCGATGGCGCTGGGGGCTGCGGAAGTCATCGGGGTAGAGGATGATTTCGTGGAAGCCCTGGTACCAATCCAGCTCGCCCAGGTTCATCAGTGGCAGTTGCGCCTGGGCGGCGAGCAGCAGGCGTTGTTCCTGGTGCAGTTCGACGCCGGGCAGGGCAGTGAGGTGTTTTTCGGCGAGGAACAGCACGCTGGCTTCACGCAACCATTGGTCCTGTTCGGCGCTGATGCCGTCGAGGAAGGTCAGGTGATGGCGCACCCGCTGCCAGGTTTCATCGGCAACGGGATGCTTGGCCAGAAGGCGCCGGCGACGCCAGGCGCTGAGGGACCACATGGCCGGTCAGTGCGGCTTGGCTTCGGATGAGGTGCGGCCAAAACGGCTGCGGACCACGCCAATGATCATCGGCACCAGCGAGAGCAGGATGATGAATACCACCAGCAGTGACAGGTTCTTCTTGATGAACGGTACGTTACCGAAGAAGTAGCCGAGGGTGACCAGGCCGCCGACCCAGAGAATGGTGCCCAGCACGCTGAAGCCGAAGAACCGCGGATAGGGCATTTTGGCGACGCCGGCGACGAATGGCGCGAAGGTGCGCAGGATCGGCAGGAAGCGCGCCAGGGTCACGGTTTTGCCGCCGTGCTTGTCGTAGAAGTCGTGGGTCTTTTGCAGGTAGTCGCGGCGGAAGATTTTTGAGTTGGGATTGCTGAACAAACGTTCCCCGGCGGTTCGGCCGATCACATAGTTGGTACTGTCACCGAGGATCGCCGCTAGCATCAGCAGGCCGCCCAGCAGGACCGGGTCCATGCCGCCACCTGCAGCGACGGCGCCGGCAATAAACAGCAAGGAATCGCCGGGCAAAAATGGCATGACCACCAGGCCGGTTTCGCAAAAAATCACCAGGAACAGGATGGCGTAGATCCACGGACCGTAATTGGTTACCAGCAAGTCGAGGTACACGTCGAGATGCAGGATAAGGTCGAGCGGGTTGAAATCCATGGATGGCACCTGTGTGAATGGCCCGACTCAGCGGGCCTGTGCGGAGGCTTTGGGCAATAAGGCTACGCGTGTATGCCGTTTTTCTTACAACCCTAAAAGGTCGGCATTATACGTATTGAATGATGAAAAGCGTGTTGGTTTTGTAGCGGGGGATGTCGCATCTATTCTGGCTCGCGCTGATTCAAATGTGGGAGCTGGCTTGCCTGCGATAGCATCACCGAGGTCTGACTGACACACCGAGGTGTATGCATCGCAGGCAAGCCAGCTCCTACATTTTTTTGGTGTTTCAGTCTTCGCTGATCGGCAATGTGTAGTTCTTGAACTCGGTGTCTTCACGAAAGCCCATGGACTCATAGGTCTTCTGCGCCACGGCGTTGTCGCTGCTGGTCGACACGCGCAAACGCACGGCATTGGTTTCCTTGGCCATCTTTTTTGCGGTGCGCATCAGGTTGTCAGCCACCAGTTGGCGGCGAGCGTCCTCGGCGACGTAGATGTCATTAAGGATCCACACCCGTTTCAACGACAGCGAGGAAAAGCTCGGATACAGCTGACAAAAGCCCAGCAGCTTGCTGTCGTCGTCATCGGGCAGGGCCAGGTAGATCACCGACTCTTTGCGTCGCAGACGCTTTTCCAGAAAGGCCCGGGATGAGTCAGGAAAGGGCAGCGCGCCATAGAACTCGCGGTACTTGACGAATAATGGGGTCAACAGGTCCAGGTGTTCCAGAGTCGCTTGAGTGATCCGCATGCTAGGCCTCAACTTCTATAGGAATACGACGGCAAACGGTCCTTTACTCGGGCGCCCGCTGCTTGATGCTGCCTAAAGCGGTGAAAAATCGCAATCGTGCTGGTATCACTCCTTGGGCGGACTGAGCAGGAAGTTGCCTTTCATCAAGTCCGGATCATCCGATTCGAGGGTCTGAACCTGCGCCTCATCCTTGAGGTTGACCCCCGACAACTGCCGTCGGCAAGCCTCGCGCATCAAGTACAGCAAGCGGTGCGCCGCCATGCCGTAGCTCAGGCCTTCCAGGCGCACATTGGAAATACAGTTGCGGTAGGCATCGGTCAGGCCAACCTTGGGGTTGTAGGTGAAATACAACCCCAGGCTGTCCGGCGAACTGAGTCCCGGCCGTTCACCGATCAGGATCACCACCATTTTGGCGCCGAGCAATTGGCCGATTTCGTCGGCGACCGCCACCCGGCCTTGTTCCACCAGAATCACCGGCGACAACGACCAGCCTTCGGCCTGGGTCTGTTCTTCCATGCGAGTCAGAAACGGCACGGTGTGTTTATGCACCGCCAGCGCCGATAAACCATCGGCCACCACCACCGCCAGGTCCACACCGCCCGGGTTGGCCAGGGCATAGTCGCGCAGGGTCTGTGCCGATTCATCGCTCAGGCGTCGCCCCAGGTCCGGGCGTTGCAGGTAGCTGTGGCGGTCGGGGGCGGCGCTGTGCAGCAACAGGCTGTCGCGGCCGCGCTCGGCCATCTGGCTGCTCAGGCCGGCATGGTCGAACGGTAGGTGTACCGCGTCGCGGGCCTGGGCGTGGGCGAACTGGAAGTCCAGTTGCGCGCCGGTGGGGATGCTGGTGCCGGTGCGGCCCAGGGCAATCCGCGCCGGGGTCAGGCGCCGCAGTTCCAGCCATGGGTTGTCGTTTTCTGGGGTATCAAGCTGCACTTCAGGCTCCTTCTTCATCCCAATTGCGCCAAGGCATGGCGGAAGGCCGGGGGCAGGTTATTGCCAAACTGCACCTTGCCATCGGCTTGCGTGAAGATGCCCATTTTCGCCAGCCACTGTTCAAATTCCGGCGCGGGCTTCAAGCCCAGGGTCTGCCGGGCGTAGAGCGCGTCGTGAAAGGACGTGGTCTGGTAGTTGAGCATGATGTCGTCTGAGCCCGGGATGCCCATGATGAAGTTGATTCCGGCCACCCCCAGCAGGGTCAGCAGGGTGTCCATATCGTCCTGGTCGGCTTCGGCATGGTTGGTGTAGCAGATGTCGCAACCCATGGGCACGCCCAGCAGCTTGCCGCAGAAGTGGTCTTCGAGGCCGGCGCGGATGATCTGCTTGCCGTTATATAGGTACTCAGGGCCGATAAAACCGACCACGGTGTTGACCAAAAACGGCTTGAAATGCCGCGCCACGGCATAGGCGCGGGTTTCGCAGGTTTGCTGGTCGATGCCAAAGTGCGCGTTGGCCGACAGGGCGCTGCCTTGCCCGGTTTCGAAATACATCAGGTTTTGCCCCAGGGTCCCGCGATTCAGGCTCAAGCCTGCGTCGTAGCCTTCCTGCAGCACATTCAGGTTGATCCCGAAGCTGGCGTTGGCCGCCTCGGTGCCGGCAATCGACTGAAACACCAGGTCCAGGGGCACGCCACGGTTGATGGCTTCGATGGAGGTGGTGACGTGGGTCAGCACGCAGGCTTGGGTCGGGATCTCGTAGCGCTGGATGATGGCGTCGAGCATTTCCAGCATGGCGCAGATCGAGGCGATGCTGTCGGTGGCCGGGTTGATGCCGATCATGGCGTCGCCGTTGCCGTATAGCAGCCCGTCGAGGATGCTCGCGGCGATGCCCGCCGGTTCATCCGTGGGGTGGTTGGGTTGCAGGCGCGTGGACAGGCGTCCGCGCAGGCCCAGGGTGCCGCGAAACTGGGTGACGACGCGGATCTTCTGCGCCACCAGCACCAGGTCCTGCACGCGCATGATCTTCGACACTGCCGCGGCCATTTCCGGGGTTAGCCCCGGCGCCAGCGCACGTAGGCTGTGTTCGTCGGCCGCATCGCTGAGCAGCCAGTCGCGCAGGCCGCCGACGGTCAGGTGGCTGACCACCGCAAAGGCCTGCTGGTCGTGGGTGTCGATGATCAGCCGGGTGACTTCATCGCTTTCGTAAGGGATCAACGCTTCTTCAAGGAAGTGCTTGAGCGGGATATTGGCCAAGGCCATTTGCGCCGCAACCCGTTCGCCATCGTTCTGCGCGGCGACGCCGGCGAGAAAGTCCCCGGAGCGGGCGGGACTGGCCTTGGCCATCACGTCCTTGAGGCTGTCGAAACGGTAGGTCAATGCACCGACCGAGTGGGAAAAACTTGCCATACAGACTCTCCATGACGACGCGGGCGCTGGCCCGCGTCGTGGTTTACGGCGTTTAGTGCAAGGCGGCCTCTGCGGCCTGGATCGCCGCGAATTCTTCTTCCGGCGTGCCTGCTACCAAGTGATGCCGACTGTAGAAAGCAAAGTAAGCAATTAATACTCCATAGATGATCGCCGCGCCAATCACCACGCGTGGATCCACCAGGAAACCCGCCACCACGGCGATGCAGGCCAGTATCAAGGCCAGGCCCGAAGTGAAGATGCCGCCCGGGGTGCGGTATGGCCGCTCCATTTTGGGGCGACGGATGCGCAGGGTGATATGCGCGGCCATCATCAACACGTAGGAAATGGTCGCGCCAAACACGGCCACCAGGATGAGCAGGTCGCCCTGGCCGGTCAGCGACAGGCCAAACCCGATGATGCCGGGGATGACCAGGGCCAGCACCGGCGCTTTGCTTTTATTGGTCTGCGACAGCTTGCGCGGCAGGTAGCCGGCGCGGGACAGGGCGAAGATCTGCCGGGAGTAGGCGTAGATGATCGAGAAGAAACTCGCGATCAACCCGGCCAGGCCCACCAGGTTGACGAAGCTGCCCATCCAGGTCGAACCGCCGTAGGCCAGGGCCAGGGATTCCACCAACGGGTTGCCGGACTTGACCAGCGCCAGAGTGCCGGCGCCGCCCGGTGCGATTACCAGGATCAGCAGGGCGAAACTGGTCAGCACCACAATCGCGCCGATCAGGCCGCGGGGCAGGTCGCGTTTCGGGTTCTTGGTTTCTTCGGCGGCCAGGGGCACGCCTTCGACGGCGAGGAAGAACCAGATGGCATAAGGAATTGCCGCCCATACACCCACATAGCCAAACGGCAGGAAGCTGCTGGCGCCCTTGGCCTCGGTCACGGGAATGTCTAGCAGGTTGGCGACGTTGAAGTGCGGCACCATCGCCACCAGGAACACGCCCAGGGCAATCGCGGCGATGGCGGTGATCACAAACATCAGCTTCAGCGCTTCCCCGACACCAAAGATGTGGATGCCGATAAAGATGATGTAGAACGCCAGGTAGATCATCCAGCCGCCAATGCCGAACAGCGACTCGCAATAGGCGCCGATAAATACCGCGATGGCGGCGGGGGCGATGGCGTACTCGATGAGGATTGCCGTGCCGGTGAGGAATCCACCCCAAGGCCCGAATGCACTGCGGGCAAACCCGTAGCCGCCGCCTGCGGTGGGGATCATGGAAGACAGTTCAGCGAGGGAAAAACACATGCACAAGTACATGGTGGCCATCAGCAGTGTGGCGAGGAACATCCCGCCCCAGCCGCCTTGGGCCAGGCCGAAGTTCCAGCCGGCGTAGTCGCCGGAAATGACATAGGCGACGCCGAGACCGACTAATAGCACCCAGCCGGCGGCGCCTTTTTTCAGTTCGCGTTGTTGGAAATATTCGGAGTCGACTTTTTCGAAGTCGACGGAGGATCCTGTCGGTTCGCTAGGCATGGGGAAGTACCTTTGGTTCTTATTGTTTTATCCCGACTGACTTGAGCCGGATGAGAGGCCGAGTATTTATGACGATTCAGTGTGGGAGCTGGCTTGCCAGCGATAGCGGCTTCACATTCAACATGAGTGTTGGCTGTGCTGGCCTCATCGCAGGCAAGCCAGCTCCCACATTTGAAGGTATTTCAAATGTGGGAGTCGGTTGTCTGTTAGCGGCTTAGAAGAAGCCCAGTGGATTGATGTCGTAGCTCACCAGCAGGTTCTTGGTCTGCTGATAGTGATCGAGCATCATCTTGTGTGTCTCACGACCGACACCGGACTTCTTGTAGCCACCAAACGCCGCATGCGCGGGGTAGAGGTGATAGCAGTTGGTCCACACGCGCCCAGCCTTGATCGCTCGGCCCATGCGGTAGGCGCGGTTGATATCGCGGGTCCACAAGCCGGCACCCAGGCCAAACTCGGTGTCGTTGGCAATCGCCAGCGCTTCGGCTTCATCCTTGAAGGTGGTGATGCTCACCACCGGGCCAAAGATTTCTTCCTGGAACACGCGCATCTTGTTGGTGCCCTTGAGCAGGGTCGGCTGGATGTAATAACCGGTGGCCAGGTCACCGGTCAGTTTCTCCACCTTGCCGCCGGTCAGCAGCTCGGCGCCTTCGCCCTTGGCGATTTCCAGGTACGACAGGATCTTGTCGAACTGCTGCTCGGACGCCTGGGCGCCGACCATGGTGTCGGTGTCCAGCGGGTCGCCACGCTTGATCGACTCGACCTTTTTCATCACCACTTTCATGAAGTCGTCGTAGATCGACTCTTCCACCAGCGCGCGGGATGGGCAGGTGCACACTTCGCCCTGGTTGAAGAACGCCAGCACCAGACCTTCGGCGGCCTTTTCGATAAATTGCGGTTCGGCTTTCATGATGTCGGCGAAGAAGATGTTCGGCGACTTGCCGCCCAGCTCAACGGTGGACGGAATAATGTTCTCGGCCGCGCAATGCATGATGTGCGAGCCCACCGGAGTGGAGCCGGTGAAGGCGATCTTGGCGATGCGCTTGCTGGTGGCCAGGGCTTCGCCTGCCTCCTTGCCGAAACCGTGAACCACGTTCAGCACGCCAGGTGGCAGCAGGTCACCGATCACTTCCATCAGCACGTTGATGCCCAGCGGAGTCTGCTCGGCGGGCTTGAGCACCACGCAGTTACCGGCGGCCAGGGCTGGCGCGAGTTTCCAGGCGGCCATCAGCAGCGGGAAGTTCCACGGGATGATCTGCCCGACCACGCCCAGGGGCTCGTGGAAGTGATACGCGGCGGTGTGTTCGTTGATCTCGGCGCTGCTGCCTTCCTGGGCGCGGATGCAACCGGCGAAGTAGCGGAAGTGGTCAGCCGCCAGGGGGATGTCGGCGTTGAGGGTTTCGCGTACGGCCTTGCCGTTGTCCCAGGTTTCGGTGATGGCCAGCAGTTCGAGGTTCTGTTCGATACGGTCGGCAATCTTGAGCAGCACCAGCGAACGGTCCTGGGCCGAGGTCTTGCCCCAGGCGTCAGCGGCGGCGTGGGCGGCATCCAGCGCCTTGTCGATATCCTTGGCTGTGGAGCGCGGGAAGTCGGCGATGGGCTTGCCGTTCACCGGCGAAGTATTGGTGAAGTAGTTGCCATCGACCGGTGCCACAAATTCGCCACCGATGTAGTTGCCGTACTTGGCCTTGAACGAAACGATAGCGCCTTCAGTACCGGGGTGTGCGTAACGCATGGTGGGTATCTCCTGACTTCTTATGTTTATTGGAGTGCAGCATTGCTGCGCTTGATAAAGCCTAGAGCAAAGGTCGGGCCAGTGCCTTACAGCCCAGGTAAATCAAGGGCTTGAGGTTTGTTGCAAGGCGTTGCTGTGACACAGTTGGTACAGTCAGGGTGACACTTTGTGCCATAAGCGATACAGGTCGTGACCCATGGGTCGCCCCGGGATTGCAATGCGTCCAGGCCTGGAGGATGCTGGGCGTCCCGGTCCGCGGTGTGTTTCGCGCAACAGGAGAACAATAAGAATATGCATAACGATCATTTCAGTCGCCATGCCCGCCAAGTCCTGACGGTCACCCGTGGCCAAGACCCACTGCACGGTCCCGGTAGCGATCCATCGATTGCTCGCTCCTGGCTGCGTTGCGTGGAGGATTACCACCTCGACCCGGCGCTGACCATTGCCCCCACGGTGCTGGAGCATGATCGCCTGCTGGAAAGCCGCGAGCGCTTGCAACAAGTGCTGCACATCGCCGGCAATGAAATGAACAATTTGCATCAACAACTTTCCGGCGCCGGCCACGCGGTGCTGCTGACCGATGCGCGTGGGGTGATCCTCAATTGCGTCACCGCGCCCACCGAGCGCAAGGTGTTCGAGCATGCCGGCCTGTGGCTCGGCGCCGACTGGAGCGAAGCCTGCGAAGGCACCAACGGCATCGGCACCTGCCTGGTGGAGCGCCAGGCCCTGACCATTCACCGCGACGAACATTTTCGCGGGCGTCATACCGGGCTGACCTGCTCGGCGAGCCCGGTCTTTGATCCCCATGGCGAACTGCTGGCGGTGCTCGACGTGTCGTCGGCCCGCGAAGCGGTTTCACGCCAGAGTCAGTTCCACACCATGGCACTGGTCAACCTCTCGGCCAAGATGATCGAGAGCTGCTATTTCCTGCGGCACTTCGAGAATCATTGGTTGCTGCGTTTCCACTTGCAGGCTGAATCCGTGGGCCTGTTCAGCGAAGGACTGCTGGCATTCGACGGTGAAGGACGGATCTGTGCGCTCAATCAAAGTGCACAGAACCTGCTGGGCCAGCCGCGTGGGCGTCTGCTGGGCCTGCCGGTAGAGATGTTCTTCGATTGCACCCTGGATCAATTGCTCGGTCGTGCCAGTGCCAATGCCAGCGCCAGTTGGCCGTTGCGCACCCGCGACGGACGTAGCGTGTTTGCGGTGCTGCGCGGCGAGGCCCGCCGGGCGCCAAGCCCGCAGGTGCAAGCACCGCCCAAGGTTGAGCGGCCCCGGTTGCCGGGGATTTGCATGGGGGACGAGGCGCTGCAAAGTGACTTTCGCAAAGCCTTGCGGGTCTTCGAACGCGATGTGCCGCTGCTGATCAATGGCGAAACCGGCTCCGGCAAGGAGGCCTTTGCCAAGGCCGTCCATCACGCCAGCCAGCGTGCCGACAAAGCCTTCGTGGCCCTGAACTGCGCAGCCATCCCTGAAAGCCTGATCGAAAGCGAGTTGTTCGGTTATCGCGGCGGCAGTTTCACCGGTGCCCGCAAGGAAGGCATGCAGGGCAAGCTGCAACAGGCCGACGGTGGCACGTTGTTTCTCGATGAAATCGGCGACATGCCCCTGGCCCTGCAAACCCGCCTGTTAAGGGTGCTGGAGGATCGGCTGGTGGTGCCCATTGGTGGGGAGCCGCAAGCCGTGGATGTCCGAGTGATCAGCGCGACCCACCGCAACCTGCTGGAACGGGTGCAAGACGCCAGCTTCCGCGAGGATTTGTATTACCGGCTCAATGGTCTGGAAATCGCCTTGTCGCCCTTGCGTGAGCGCAGTGACAAGTCGCAGTTACTGGATTTTCTCCTGGCACAAGAGGCGCAGGGGCAGTCGATAACACTTGAGCTTGATGCTCGCCGGGCGCTGCTGGATTTCTCCTGGCCGGGTAACGTCCGACAGCTGCGTACGGTGCTGCGTACATTGGCCGCACTGTGTGAGAGTGGGCGGGTAAGGTTGAACGACTTGCCGGCGGTCATTCGCCAGACGCCCTCCCAGACCCAGGCCACCGTACAGCGGGGCAAGCAGCCTTTGGAGGATGCCGAGCGCTTGGCGTTGCTTACTACGCTGGAGCAGCAGCGCTGGCATATGACCCTTGTCGCGGAGCAATTGGGTGTCAGTCGTAATACGCTGTACCGCAAATTACGCAAGCATGGCATCGCCCTGCGCTCAGCGCTCTGAGTGACGTAAAAGGCTGCTTTGGGTTTTTTACTCCGTTCCTGAATAACTCACTCACGCCTTTGCTTTTTTTAGGTGTGGGTGGAAGTGTCGTTAAAATCTGGTAGTACATCTTTATATTTGTTGTGGTTGTCAGGCTGTGCGTTAACTTTCAGAAGACGGTTTGTAAAGTGGCTATTTAATCTGCCCGGTGTCTGTAATCGTTGCGCGGTATGTCGGTGTTAAGAAAGGTTGCGTGTGGAAAGAGGGGGGTGATTTTAATTCTGTGGTTTATGGAACCGAATGTGTGATTTTTTGTACTCATAGGGAAAGGATGATTCACTGTTTTTGCTTTTTGGGGCGCAAGGATAAATAAGTTTGGTGGCGCGTCATGTACGTGTTTTTACTATATAGGTGAAGATATGAGTATTACAGGGTTTCCTGTTTTTGTTCCTTTGCAGGTGAAAGATGTGGAGGCGGGCTCGCCGAGTCAGCAGGCAGTCGGCGATACAAAAGTTGTGTCTGGTATGGAGAAATCAGCGGACAATCAGAAGAGCCAGTTGTACAGCGAGGAAAGTATCGCTGGTGAAAAGCTGGATAACGGTTCTGTACGTACTAAGCGGGGGTTTAATTCTCTTAAATTTCCCAAATTTCTTCCTTCAAAAAAGCCGACGATTCCGCCGTTTATCAGTGGGACACAGGGTCATTACAGACCGACTTCCCCTCTCGGTCCTCGTGGGTCCGTTAGTCCGACGAATAGCCCAGGGATAACTAATTTCAGGGCGTTGGTACACAGAACTCTGAACCCCGGCGCGTCAATCATTGGTCCAGTTAAGCCTGTAGTTGCCAAACCCAAGACATTTGGCGATATGGCCTACAATCTAATTGCGGCTGATCGCCTGGTCAAAGCCGGTGTATTCAAAACCGACACGCCTTTGAAGACCGTCGTACGTGATGCTTTTATAGGGGCGTCGGTAAATGGGCTCGTTAGCACGCCGTTGAGTATTGGTACTTATGCAGGATCTGTTTGGACCGGTGAAACCATCAAGGGTAACTTTACTCCCAATACCCCATTGTTGCCCCCGGCCCACCAGCCGGCCCCAAGTCAGCAAGCGAATGGAGTCGCAACAACAGCAACTAATACAGGCGAGCAAAATGCCGAAATGATTAAGTTGCGTATGGATAATGCTGAGACAAAACTTCTATATTTGGCTAACACGACTCAGCTGCTAGTTGAAGGCGGGGAGGCAAAGGCCCTTGGCAAAAGTCCGAACTGGCCGACCGAGACCAATGAGCGTCTCAGTAATATTGAGAAGTTGTATGATGCGCAAGAGAAAAGTATGCAGGCAATTGCTACGGAAAACGATTTCGTTTTCAAGCCTTATAAAGGGGACGCCGCAAGCGAGCCTAAAACTGTTGCCGCTCGCCTGGATGCACTTGATAAAAGGCATGAGGCAGCCAATAACTTTATTGCGAGGATGATTGCCATTCGGGACCTGGAAGCAAAAGGGAAGGAAGATACTGCGTGATAAAAGCCGGTCTGTTTTTGGTTTGGTAGTTTGAGTGCTTGTATACTTTCTGAGTGGCGGCTATCAGGCCTGGTGTTGTGCAACTCTGCCTAAATGCCAGGCTTGATCTCAGTTTGTGAAATTGCATAAAGAGTAGAAAAAGCCAGCGGTTTATCAATGATGGCGACGCTCGCTGGCGGAAAAAATTGCACGCTAATCGCTAAAAGAGTGCGAATTTTCCCACCCTACGCTAACCTGCCTCGAAGTTTTACGAGGTCCACTATGCACATTCATATTCTCGGTATTTGCGGCACTTTCATGGGTTCGATGGCGGTCCTGGCCAAGGAGCTGGGCCATCATGTCACCGGTTCCGACGCCAACGTCTATCCGCCCATGAGCACGCAACTGCAGGCCCAGGGCATCGAGTTGACCCAAGGCTACGACCCGGCACAATTCGACCCGGTCCCGGACCTGGTGGTGATCGGCAATGCCATGTCCCGTGGCAACCCTGCCGTGGAATACGTGCTGAACAAAGGCCTGCCCTATGTCTCCGGCCCGCAATGGTTGGCCGATCATGTGTTGCAAGGGCGCTGGGTACTGGCCGTTGCCGGTACGCACGGCAAGACCACCACCAGCAGCATGCTGGCCTGGGTCCTGGAGCACGCGGGCATGAGCCCCGGCTTCCTGATCGGCGGCGTACCGCAGAACTTCTCGGTGTCGGCCCGCCTGGGCGATACACCGTTCTTCGTAATTGAAGCTGATGAATACGACAGTGCCTTCTTTGATAAGCGCTCCAAGTTTGTTCACTACCGTCCACGCACGGCGATCCTGAACAACCTGGAGTTCGATCACGCAGACATCTTCCCCGATCTGCCAGCCATCGAGCGGCAGTTCCATCACCTGGTGCGTACCATTCCCAGCGAAGGCCTGGTGATCCACCCGACCACCGAACCTGCCTTGCAGCGCGTGATCGAGATGGGCTGCTGGACCCCGGTGCAAACCACCGGCGCGGGCGGGCAGTGGCAGGTCAAATTGCTCCGTGAGGATGGGTCCCGGTTTGAAGTGCTGTTCGAGGGCGAGGCCCAAGGCATCGTTGACTGGGATATGACGGGCCAGCATAACGTCGCCAACGCTTTGGTGACCCTGGCGGCCGCACGCCATGTTGGCGTGGTGCCGGCCATGGGCATTGCGGCGCTGAGTGCGTTCAAGAGCGTCAAGCGGCGGATGGAAAAGGTCGCTGAGGTAAATGGGATTACCATCTATGACGACTTTGCCCACCACCCTACGGCGATTGCCACCACCCTCGACGGCCTGCGCAAACGCGTTGGCGAGGCGCCGATAATCGCCGTTATCGAGCCACGCTCCAACTCCATGAAGCTCGGCGCACACCGCGACGGCCTGCCTGAAAGTGTCAACGATGCCGATCAGGTGGTGTGGTACGCCCCGGCCAACCTGGGCTGGGACTTGGCGGCGGTGGCCGAACTCTGCAGCGTGCCGTCGATTGTCAGCGATTCCCTGGAAGGCATCATCGAGCGGGTCAAGAGCCAGGCCAAACCCGGTACCCACGTGGTGATCATGAGCAATGGCGGCTTCGGCGGCTTGCACGGCAAACTGGCCGAGGCGCTGCAATGAGCGGGCCGGAACGCATTACCCTGGCGATGACCGGCGCGTCCGGCGCGCCTTACGGGTTGCGTTTGCTGGACTGTTTGGTGCGTGAAGACCGCGAAGTGCATTTCCTGATATCCAAGGCTGCGCAATTGGTGATGGCTACTGAGACTGACGTCTCGCTGCCGCCCAAGGTGCAGATGATGCAGGCCTTCCTCACCGAATACACCGGTGCAGCGGCGGGACAGATCAAGGTCTATGGCAAGGAAGACTGGATGTCACCGGTGGCCTCCGGTTCCGGTGCGCCTGCGGCGATGGTGGTGGTGCCGTGTTCCACCGGCACGTTGTCGGCGATCGCCACCGGCGCTTGCAATAACCTGATCGAGCGCGCGGCGGACGTGACCTTGAAGGAGCGCCGCCAGTTGATCCTGGTGCCGCGTGAGGCGCCTTACTCGAGCATTCATCTGGAGCATATGCTCAAGTTGTCGAATATGGGCGTGACCATCCTGCCGGCATCGCCGGGTTTCTATCACCAGCCACAGACCATTGATGACTTGGTGGATTTCGTGGTGGCGCGGATTCTCAACCTGCTGAATATCCCCCAGGACATGTTGCCGCGTTGGGGCGAGCATCATTTGAGCAGTGATGAGTAGACTGTTGCTGATGCTGCTGGCGCTGCACCTGACAGGCTGCGCCACGGTGCGCACCCTCGATGCGGCGAAACCTGGGGCGCCGGTGGTGTATGCGGGGACACGCCTGGACTTGTATGCGATGCAAGGTGGTTGTTGCGCCATGGACCGCTTCGGCGCGCAAGCGCCGAGCTATCCAGGTCTCGACCTGCCAGCCAGTGCGCTACTCGACACGCTGCTGTTGCCGCTGTCGGCGTTGGCGGTGCTGGGGGTTGGGTTTAATGCGACGGGTGGGTTGTAACGCTGAGCCAAGGTTTAACACCGACCTGAAATGTGGGAGCGAGCAAGCCCGCTCCCACATTGGGGCGGTGCAAAACCGTTGAACAGACTTATTTGCCGAGCTTGCGCAACTCATCCGACTCGACGATCCGCACCCCATCCTGCTCTTCCAGCGCCAGGCGCCACATGGCCCGGGCCAGTTCACACACTTCAATGCCACGATACTTGCCGGGAATCAGCCGCGACAACGGCCCCACGAGTTTTTCTGCCAGGCGTGTTTCCAGGCGTTCGCCCAGCAGCAGCGAGGGCCGCACGATGGTCAGTTGCGGCCAGTCCTGGGCCTGCAAGGCCTGCTCCATCTCACCCTTGACCCGGTTGTAGAACACCGAGGATTTCGGGTCGGCGCCAATTGCGCTGATCACGATCAGGTGCCGCGCCCCCATTTCCCGGGCACGCTTGCCGAATGCGACGACCAGGTCCAGGTCAACGGCGCGGAACGCCTGTTCGGAACCTGCTTGCTTGAGAGTGGTGCCCAGGCAGCAGAAGGCCAGGTCCACCCTGCCGCTCAGTTGTGGCAGCAATACGCTGGGGTCGCCGACCGGGTTTTCCAGGTGCGGGTGTTCGGCCAGCGGGCGGCGGCTGGGCGCCAATACGCGGGTGACGGTGGGCTCGTTGAGCAGGCGGTCCAGCAGATGTTCCCCGGTCAAGCCAGAGGCTCCGGCAAGCAATATATGCTGAGGCGTCAAGTACATGGTGTTTCCCCCCTTGATACAGTTTCAGCTTAGTTGCTCTTTGCTTCCTTGCTATTGATAGAGACGCTTTCCAGCGCCTTTCGTGCCTGCTGTTTGCGTAATAATTGCCAGCGGGCGATGACGCTCTTGGGGGCCCAGATCTGTGGTTCGGAGGCTTCGAAGCTGTCAGCCATTTCGCGTTCGGTCACATGCCGTTGGGCCAGCTTGAAGGCGTGCTGCAAGTCGTCGGTCTGGGTCAGGGCCTGGGCGAACAAGGCATCGCCGAAGTAGGTGAAGTCGGCTTCTTCCGAGCAACCAAATGACACGCGATCTGCGCGGGAGGCGGTCATGATCAGGGTGTGATCATCCTTGAGCGCCGGGATAAATCCGCCGGAGTAGCACGCTGAAATCACGATGACCTTGTCACGGTTTTTCAGCGGCGCCATCACCGCAGCCAGTTCGTCGCTCGGCAGGTCGGCCAGCTCCATGCGGGGTTGGTCGAGCACCAGTTGGTGTTCGTGGGTGCCGTGGCTGGTCAGGTAGATAAACACCAGGTCTTCGGGGCCGGTGCGCTCGGCCAGGGTCTGTACGGCGCGGCGCAGGCTTTCGCGGGTCGCCATCGGGCGGTCGGCGATATGGTCGCGGTGGTTGACCAGGCGGATCTGCCCGCGGGCGCCGAAACGGCTGGCCAGCAGGTTGCTGACATAGTCGGCCTCGCGCAAGAACACGCTTTGCTTGCCGTCGCCGGCCACCACCAGGGTGTACAGCTCGACCGCCGGGGTGGACGCCGGCACGGCGGCGAGGGCGCTATCGAGCAAGCGGCCCTGGGCCAGTACCCCGACCTCCAGGGTGTCGGGCAACAGCTTGCCGTCGGCATCGCGCACGCGCAGGCCATTGGCCCAGGTCCCGGCTTGCACCGTGCCATCGGTGAGCACCAGGGTGCCTTGCCCGTGATAGCTGTCGTTGTCGAAGCCACCGATGTAGAAACTGCCATCGCTGAGGTTCAGGCGCCCTTCACCGGTAAAGCGCCAGTCACTGAATTGCCCGATGTAATGGCTGCCGTCCACGCCGGTCAGTTCGCCTTTGCCGCTGAGGGCGCCTTCGCGAAATTCGCCGGTCCACACATCGCCGTCGGCATTTTCGTAGCGGCCCTTGCCGTTGAGTTGGTTCTGCTTGAAGTGGCCGATGTACATGTCGCCTTCGGCGCTGTTGAAGGTGCCGTTGCCTTCCAGTTGGCCATTGACGAAGTGACCGCTGAACTGATTGCCGCTGTCGTCGTTGCGCTGGCCTTCACCGTTGGGTTTACCGTGGGCGAACAATCCCTGGTATTGACTGCCATCCGCCAGCTCCAGGCGACCGAGGCCGGAATACTGGTCGTCCTTGAATTCGCCGCGATAGGTCATTTGCCCCTCTTTGAGGGTGCCTTCGCCGTTGCGCCGGCCTTGCTTGAAGCCGCCGACGTAGGTGTTGGCCGCCGTGGTCAGGGTGCCCTGGCCATCGAACAGGCCTTGCTGGAACTGCCCTTTATAGATCTCGCCGTTGCTGCCGTGCCATTCGCCCTGGCCATGCCACTGGCCCTTGTCGAACTGCCCGGCGTACCAACTGCCGTTGGGGTAGTCCACCCGGCCCTGGCCTTGCAGCAGCCCATCGACCACATCCCCGCGATAACGCCCGCCGTCCGGCAGCCGTGCGTCGGGCGGCAACAGGGGTTCGCCGTCGCCGCAAGCGGTGAGCAACAAGGCCAGAGCAAGGGGAACGATTGGGCGCATAGCGGGATCCGGATAATTGAGCGCCGAGTATGCCGCAGCGGGGGAAGCTATACCTAGTGGTCTGTGTGGTAATCATGACTTGTCGGCGATGGCGCCGCAGCGGGCGCTATCACCGGCAAGCCGGCTCCTACGGATGTATCAGACGAAGCACAGTGACAATGACTCGGCGATGTAGGCGGGTTTTTCCTGGCCGTCGATTTCCAGGGTGCAGGTGGCCTTGAGTAGCCACTGGCCAGGCTTTTTCTCGGTGGCGTCGGTGAGGGTCACCGCCAGGCGCACCTTGGAGTTGACCTTCACCGGCTGGATAAAGCGCACGCTGTCCAGGCCGTAGTTGACTGCCATCTTCAGGCCCTCGGGCATGATCAGGATGTCTTCGATCAACTTTGGGATCAGCGACAGCGACAGGAAGCCGTGGGCGATAGTGCTGCCAAATGGGGTCTGGGCGGCTTTTATCGGGTCGACGTGGATGAACTGAAAATCGCCGGTCGCTTCTGCGAACAGGTTGATACGCTCCTGGTCGATGGTGAGCCATGTGGAACGTCCCAGTTCCTTGCCGACATAATCATTGAGTTGCGCTACAGGTACGAAGGGCATTGCGACTCTCCTCAGTCTCCCTGTAGGAGCGAGCTTGCTCGCGAAGAACGTCCAGGCACCGAGCATATCCAGGATGCCCGCGTTATCGCTGACGGCTTTCGCGAGCAAGCTCGCTCCTACAGGGTGTTGTTGTTTTAGGTGGATTCCCGAGAACCAATGTAGATCATCATGGGCAAATGGCCCGGTCAACCCACCATGCTTTTGGCGAATGCCTGTTCATAGGAGCGGCGTGCTTATAATGCCCACGGGCTTTTGGGGGGAGAAAACCCATGCTGTTACGCGGTCTGACTTGGCTGGTGTTGTTTCAATTGCTGGGCACGGCGATCAATCACTTGTTCCTGCCGATCTTGCCCGGGCCGATTGTCGGCCTGCTGTTGCTGCTGGCGTATCTGGTGTGGCGCGGCGAGGTCGGTGAACCGCTGAGCCTGGCGGCCAGCAGCCTGCTGCGTTACCTGCCACTGCTGCTGGTGCCGCCGGCGGTGGGGGTGATGGTGTATGCCAAGGACATTGCCGCCGATTTCTGGGCCATCGTCGGGGCGCTGGTATTGTCGTTGGTGATCGCCATGGGCGTTGTTGGCGTGATGATGCAAAAACTGGTCAAGCGCCAGGCACGGCGGGAGGAGGGGCAATGACCTTCGATTGGCAGGGCGCATGGACGGCGGTGATCCACCATCCCTTATTTGGTATTGGCATCACGTTGGGCGCCTATCAACTGGTACTGGCGGGGTTCGAGAAAACCCGCTGGATCTTCCTGCAGCCGGTGCTGGTCTCGATGTTGCTGGTGATCGGCGTGCTACTGGGGTGCGGGCTGACCTACGTCGAGTACCGCAAAAGCACCGAGATCATGAGCATCCTGCTGGGCCCAGCCACCGTGGCGCTGGCGGTGCCGCTGTATTTGAACCTGCGGCGGATACGCCAGCTGTTCTGGCCGATTTTTACTACGCTGTTGGTGGGTGGAGTGTTTGCCACCGGCCTGTGCGTGTGGCTCGGTTGGTGGTTTGGCGCCGAACACATGGTGCTGATGACCATGGCGCCCAAGTCCGTGACCTCGCCCATCGCCATGCTGGTGGCCGAGCAGATCGGTGGGGTCGCGGCGCTGGCGGCGGTGTTCGTGCTGATCACCGGGGTGATCGGTGCGATGATCGGGCCGGCCTTTCTGTCGCGCCTGGGGGTACACAGCCCTGAGGCACGGGGCATGGCCCTGGGCATGACCGCCCACGCGGTCGGCACCTCGGTGGCCTTGCAAGAAAGCGAGGAGTGCGGGGCCTTTGCCGCACTGGCGATGAGTTTGATGGGCGTGGCCACGGCAGTGTTCCTGCCACTGGCCGTGTCTTTGGTGATTTAAGTCGGGTTTAAGGAACGCTTTATGAGTCTGGCGCTGTTCCCTCTCAATACGGTGCTGTTTCCAGGCTGCACCCTCGACCTGCAGCTGTTCGAGGCGCGCTACTTGGACATGATCGGCCGCTGCATGAAAAAGGGTGAAGGCTTTGGGGTGGTCTGCCTCTTCGGCGGCCAGGAGGTCGGCCAGGTGCCGGAGCGCTATGCGGTGATTGGCTGCGAAGCGCTGATTCGTGATTTCGAGCAGCAGGACAACGGCTTGCTGGGGATTCGGGTCGAGGGTGGGCGCAGGTTCCGCGTGCGCGGGGCCCAGGTGCAGCGCGATCAGTTACTGGTGGCCGATGTCGAGTGGCTGGAGGAGATGCCCGAGCGCGACTTGGAGGAGGAAGATGGCGATCTATTGGCGCTGCTGATGGCCCTGGCGGAACACCCGATGGTCGCCTCCCTGGGCATGGACGCCGATGTGCAAGGGCAGCAACAGTTGAGCAACCGTCTGGCTTACCTATTGCCGTTTGCCGACACCGACAAGATCGAGTTGCTGGAGCTTGACGATCCCCTGCAACGGCTGGACGCCATTCAGTTGATGCTGGATGAGTTGCAGGGCGAACTGTTCCAGTGAGTCCGCCCCGCAGGCCATTGTCGAAATTGCCGTCGGCGTAGCTCAATAAGCGTATCGAAGCAGGGCGTGGGAGGTTCCGCTCAGGGCAAAGAACCCCAAGACCGCCACGCACCCCGGCACGATCAACCACCACACCTTTGGCGCCATGGGCGGGAGCAGGCTGTGGCGCTGGCTCAAGGTCAGGCTGAAGGCGCAGACCGTCATGGCCAGCAAGGTGCCGGCGAGAATATCGCTCGGCCAGTGTGCCCCCAGATACACCCGCGACAGGGCAATGGCCGCAGCCGGGATGGCACCCAGCAGCAACCAGGCCAGGCGCATGCGAATTGGCTGGCCGCGACCGGCCAGCACCGCCAGCGCAAGGAAGAACGCAAACGAGCCAGAGGCGTGACCGCTGGGCATGCTGAAGCTGGTCAACGGGTCGACGAGGATTTCTGGCCGACCACGGGCAAAGAACAGCTTGCTTGCCGTGTTGATCAGCGCGGCGCCCAGCAGGGTGGCGCCGACGAAAATCGCCTGGCGCCATTGCCGTGCCAGCAACAGCAGGCCGGTCAGCACGGCGCTGGCGACGAACATCTTCTTGAACTCGCCCAGTTGGGTGATCATCACCATGGCCTGGTCCATGGCCGGGCTGCGGTGTTCCTGGACCAGCGCCATCAAGCCCTGGTCGAAATGGTTCAGGTAGGGGTAGCCGATAAACATCGCAATCAGCAGCGCCAGGCTGGCGCAACCCATCCACAGTGTGGCGCGGCGGTGGCCGCGCAGGGTGCTATTGAGGGTGACGCCGAACAACACGGCCAAGCAGGCGGCAACCACCCCGGCCTCGGGCCAGAACCCTTCGGGTAACGGCAGGCGAAACGCCGCGCCAGCAGCCCAGCCTGGCAGCAGATAGGCTACCGTCCAGCCGGCGGCGGCCAGCACGCTGACGGCGGCAAAGCGCGGGAAGGGCATGTCGCACATCCCGGCGACCATGGGCAACATCGGACGCAATGGGCCAATGAAACGTCCTACCAGCAAACTGACGATGCCGTACTTCTGAAAGTAGGCCTCAGCCCCGTCCATCCACTCGGGATGATGACGCAGGCCTGGCAGGCGGCGGATGTTCTGGTGGAAATGTCGGCCCAGGTAGTAGGAAACCCCATCGCCCAGCAGCCCGCCGAGCAGGCCCAGCAGCAGGGTTTCGCCCAGCGAAAGCGCGCCGCTGCCGGCCAGCGCGGCAATGGCGAACAGCAGTACCGTCCCCGGCACGATAATCCCGGCGATGGCCAGGCATTCCACAAAAGCGACGATAAACACCGCCGCCGCCAGCCATTGCGGGTTAAGGGTCAGCCAGCCGGTAATGCCATCGAGCCATGGGCCCATAAAATCACTCCATCAATGAACCGTTACCTGGAATGCGCTTCTCAAAACACCGGCGCCCCCTGTAGGCGCTGTGTTGCAGATGCCATTTCCAGCAGAAACGGTTGTTTCAAATATTCAAATCAAAACGTAATCGCGGCCTTCGACCTGGCCGCGTCGCAACGGGTTCCGTGTGCAATAGGGCGCGAAGCCAGCATCCACAAAGCGATACATCAGGTGTTCATCGCGCCCGCCGGGAATGCCCAGGCGGGTGGTCTGGATAATTTGCGTGGGCGCCAGACCCACATCCTCGACGTAGAGCCACTCAGGGTCGAAGCGTTTGGCGTCCCACATCGGTACCTTCAAACCCAGGGCCTTGCACAGCAGGGTCTGCCCGGCGCAGAGCCTCTGGGACGGGCGCGGCCGGCCGCTGGCGTCGGGATTGTTCAAGAGCATTTGCGCCAGGCTTGCAGGCCCTGAGACCTCATCCGTCCATGGGTAGGCCGACTTGATCAAGACGGCGTTGCCTGGCCCCTGGGCGCTGAAGTTCAGGGAGTCCCCACCACGGGCGTAGTACATATAGATGTGGCCGCCATCCAGAAACAAAGCCTTACGCTTTTCTGTGTAGCCGAGGGACGCATGGCTGCCTTTTTCGGCCAGGTAATAGGCTTCGGTTTCAATAATTCGCGCCGACAGCCACAAGTCGCCGACACGATGGCGGATGACTTTGCCCAGCAAATCTTTCGCGAGCGTTTGCGCATCGCGGTCGAAAAACCCATCAGGCAGGGGGTTGGCGGGGATCTTGGGGTGGGAACTGGACATGACGATGGACGGTTGCGCAGGCCAAATGTGACAGGATGATATCAACTCCAGGCTTAATCACCGCTGAACCTCGAGTTTTTACAGTTCATTTCGACCATCCGCCCCTCACCGCTGTCCGTAGGACGGCGCGACAGCTATAATCTGCCGCTTTCCTCTTTGCCAAGACCCCACCAGACCATGACTGAGTCCGTTCTTGACTACATGACCCGCCTGGGTCGCGCTGCCCGTCAGGCCTCGCGGTTGATCGCCCGTGCGAGCACCGCGCAGAAGAACCGTGCCCTGCTGGCTGCCGCCGATGCTCTGGATGCCTCGCGCTCCGAGTTGACCGCCGCCAACGAGCTGGACCTGGCCAACGGCCGGGCCAATGGTCTGGAGCCGGCATTGCTGGATCGCCTGGCGCTGACGCCGGCCCGTATCGACGACATGATCGAAGGCCTGCGCCAGGTAGCCAAGCTGCCTGACCCCATCGGTGAAATCCGCGATATGCGTTACCTGCCGTCAGGCATCCAGGTCGGCAAGATGCGCGTGCCCCTGGGCGTGATCGGCATCATCTATGAGTCGCGTCCGAACGTGACCATCGACGCCGCGAGCCTGTGCCTGAAGTCCGGCAACGCCACCATCCTGCGTGGTGGCTCCGAGGCCATCCATTCCAACCGCGCCATCGCCGCCTGCATCCAGCAAGGCCTGGCCGTGGCCGAGTTGCCGGCCGAAGTGGTGCAAGTGGTGGAAACCACCGACCGCGCTGCCGTTGGCGCGCTGATTACCATGCCTGAATATGTCGATGTGATTGTGCCGCGTGGCGGCAAGAGCCTGATCGAGCGCGTCAGCCGTGATGCCAAGGTGCCGGTGATCAAGCATCTGGATGGCGTCTGCCACGTCTTTATCGATGTGGCTGCCGATCTCGACAAGGCGATCCGCATTGCCGACAACGCCAAGACCCATCGCTATGCGCCGTGCAACACCATGGAAACCCTGTTGGTCCACGCCGGTATTGCCGAGCGCGTGTTGCCGCCGCTGGCTGCGATCTACCGCGACAAGGGCGTGGAACTGCGTGGTTGCGAGCGTACCCGGGCGCTGTTGGGCAGCGATGTGATCGAGGCTACCGAGCAGGATTGGTACACCGAATACACCGCGCCGATCCTGTCGATTCGCATCGTCGATGATCTGGACCAGGCCATCGAGCACATCAATACCTACGGTTCCAAGCATACTGACGCCATTGTTTCCGAGCATTTCAGCGATGCCCGGCGTTTCCTCACCGAAGTGGACTCCGCTTCGGTAATGATCAACGCCTCGACACGCTTTGCCGACGGCTTCGAGTATGGCCTGGGGGCGGAGATCGGGATTTCCACCGATAAGCTGCACGCCCGCGGGCCGGTTGGCCTGGAAGGCCTGACCAGCGAGAAGTACGTGGTCTTTGGTGACGGTCATGTGCGCACTTGATGGGTAAACGCATCGGGCTGTTCGGCGGTACTTTCGACCCCGTGCACATCGGCCATTTGCGCAGTGCCCTGGAAGTGGCGGATACCCTTGGGCTGCAAGAGCTGCGGCTGATCCCCAATGCCAGGCCGCCGCACCGCGACACCCCGCAAGTCAGCGCGCAGGAGCGCCTGGCGATGGTGCAGTGCGCGGTGGCCGGGATTGCCCCGTTGGTTGTGGACGACCGCGAGCTCAAGCGCGATAAACCGTCCTACACTATCGACACCCTGGAACAGACGCGGGCCGAGTTGGCCGCCGATGACCAGTTGTTTTTGCTTTTGGGCTGGGACGCATTTTGCGGACTGCCCACTTGGCATCGCTGGGAAGAGTTGCTCCAGCATTGCCACATCCTGGTTTTGCAACGCCCGGATGCCGACAGCGAACCGCCGGATGCCTTGCGCAACCTGCTGGCAGCGCGGTCGGTAAGTGACCCACAGGCCCTGACCGGGCCGAGCGGGAATATTGCATTCGTCTGGCAGACCCCGCTTGCGGTGTCGGCCACCCAGATCCGTCAACTGCTGGCCAGCGGTAAGTCGGTACGTTTCCTGGTGCCTGACGCGGTCCTGGCCTACATCGATGCGCACGGGCTTTACCGTGCGTCGAACTGAAAAGGCGCGCTTGAAGGCACGAATAGTCGTGTATTGAAGCGCCCGAACTAATGAGCAAAACGAGTTTTATATGACGAACAAAGACGTAAGCAAAGTTAAGCGCAAAGGCACGTTCAAGAGCGCACCGTTGCCGGTGGAAGCCCTGTTGGTCCCGGCTCCCGAGGGTGAAGCGCTGGTAGCGCTGGCCGTCGCGGCCCTGGAAGACGTGAAGGCCCAGGACATTCAGGTCCTGGACGTGCGTGACAAGCAAAGCATCACCGACTACATGATCATCGCCACCGGTACCTCCAACCGCCAGATCGGCGCGATGCTGGACAAGGTTCGCGAAGCCGTCAAAGCCCAGGGCGTCAAGCCATTGGGTGAAGAAGGCAAGGGCGACAGCGACTGGGTGCTGGCTGACCTGGACACCGTGATCGTGCACATGATGACCAGCAACGCCCGCCAGTTCTACGACCTGGAGCGTCTGTGGAAAGGCGCCGAGCAGAGCCGTGCCGCCGATGGCAAGCACCACAGCCCGGAAGTCGGTCACGCGCACTTCGACAAGCTCAACAAAGACCAGGAATAAGGAACGGCTGTGCGCCTGCGTCTGATTGCTGTCGGTTCACGCATGCCCAAGTGGGTGGAAGAAGGCTGGCATGAATATGCCAAGCGTCTGCCATCCGAGCTTGCGCTGGAACTGGTGGAAATACCGCTCAACACCCGGGGCAAGAACGCCGATGTGGCGCGCTTTATCCGTCAGGAAGGCGAGGCGATGCTGGCCAAGGTCGGTGCCAACGAGCGCATCGTCACCCTTGAGGTGCACGGCAAGCCCTGGAGCACCGAGCAGTTGGCGGTGGAACTGGATCGCTGGCGCCTGGATTCGCGTACGGTCAACTTCATGGTCGGCGGCCCCGAGGGGCTGGCGCCGGAAGTCTGCGCCCGGGCCGATCAGCGCTGGTCGCTGTCGCCCCTGACGTTGCCCCATCCGCTGGTGCGGATCCTGATTGGTGAACAGCTGTATCGCGCCTGGACAGTTCTGTCCGGGCACCCTTACCACAAATAGTCTGCGCCCTGCCTGATGACCCAGCCGATCCGCATCAAGGACCACGAGAAAGACGCACGCCTTGTACGCGCGCGGGTGATCTTTGGCGCTATCGCGGTGGTGGCGTTGATGTGCGTGTTGATCGCCCGTCTGTATTACCTGCAGGTGATTCAGTACGAGTATCACTCCACGTTGTCGGAAAACAACCGGGTGCATGTGCAACCGATTCCGCCGACCCGTGGCCTGATTTTCGACCGTAACGGTGTGGTGATCGCCGATAACCGGCCCAGTTTCAGCTTGAGCATGACCCGCGAGCGTTCCGGTGATTGGCCACAGGTCCTCGATGTGATTGTCGAGGTGCTGCAGTTGACGCCGGAAGACCGTCTGATCTTCGAGAAGCGCATGAAGCAGGGGCGGCGCCCGTTTGAACCGGTGCCGATCCTGTTTGAGCTGACCGAAGAGCAGATCGCCAGGATCGCGGTGAACCAGTTCCGCCTGCCGGGCGTGGAAGTGGTGGCGCAGTTGGTGCGCCATTATCCGCAAGGGGCGCACTTTGCCCACTCGGTTGGCTACATGGGGCGGATCAACGAGAAAGAGCTCAAAACCCTCGATCCGGTCAATTACAGCGGCACCCACCATATCGGCAAGACCGGTATCGAGCGCTTCTACGAGCCGCAGTTGCACGGCCAGGTGGGTTACGAGGAAGTCGAGACCAACGCCCGTGGCCGCGTGCTGCGGGTGCTCAAGCGGACTGACCCGATTCCCGGCAAGGACATTGTCCTGAGCCTGGATATCAAGCTGCAGGAGGCCGCAGAAATGGCCCTCGGCGGGCGTCGCGGCGCGGTGGTGGCGTTGGATCCGAACACCGGTGAGGTCCTGGCGATGGTCAGCCAGCCGAGTTTCGACCCCAACCTGTTCGTGACGGGGATCAGCTTCAAGGCCTATGCCGAGTTGCGCGACTCCATTGATCGACCGCTGTTCAACCGAGTGCTGCGCGGTCTGTATCCACCGGGTTCGACCATCAAGCCAGCGGTGGCGATTGCTGGCCTGGACGCGGGTGTCGTCACCGCCTCCAGCCGGGTCTACGATCCGGGTTACTACATGTTGCCCAACTACGATCACAAGTACCGTAACTGGAACCGTACTGGCGACGGCTACGTGGATCTGGATACGGCGATCATGCGTTCCAACGACACTTACTTCTATGACCTGGCCCATAAGCTGGGGATTGATCGTTTGTCGACCTACATGGGCAAGTTTGGCCTGGGTCAGAAAGTGTCCCTGGACATGTTTGAAGAATCCCCAGGCCTGATGCCTTCCCGGGAGTGGAAGCGCGCAACCCGTCGCCAGGCATGGTTCCCTGGTGAGACCCTGATCCTGGGGATTGGCCAGGGTTACATGCAGGCCACCCCCTTGCAGTTGGCTCAGGCCACAGCGCTGGTGGCCAGCAAGGGCAAGTGGATTCGCCCGCACCTGGCCAAGACCATCGAGGGTGAACAGCCGGTGGATGAAAATCCGATTCCGGACATCATCCTGCGCGACCCGTCCGACTGGGCCAAGGTCAACCACGGCATGCAACAAGTGATGCACGGCGCCCGGGGTACGGCGCGCAAGGCG
Source organism: Pseudomonas sp. WS 5027 (assembly GCF_012985695.1). Lineage (NCBI taxonomy): Bacteria > Pseudomonadati > Pseudomonadota > Gammaproteobacteria > Pseudomonadales > Pseudomonadaceae > Pseudomonas > Pseudomonas sp. WS 5027. The sequence continues at coordinate 48,412 of NZ_JAAQWU010000016.1, forward strand.
GCCGTTGGCGCGCAGTACCGGATTGCCGGCAAGAGCGGGACCGCCCAAGTGGTGGCAATCAAGCAGGGCGAGAAATACGACCGCTCCAAGGTCCAGGAACGCCATCGCGACCACGCCTTGTTCGTCGGTTTTGCCCCGGCCGACAACCCGAAGATCACCGTGGCGGTGATGGTCGAGAACGGCGAGTCCGGTTCCGGTGTGGCCGCCCCTGTGGTGCGCCAGATCATGGACGCCTGGTTGCTGGACCCGGACGGCAAGCTCAGGCCTGAGTTTGCCAACCCTTCAAGCGCGGAGGCTACGGCCCGTGAAGAGTAATTTTGATCGCATTCTCTCCAGTGAGGATGTGATGCGTCGTCGCGCCACTTTGTTGCAGCGCATGCACATTGATGGCCCGTTGCTGATCCTGCTGCTGACCCTGGCGGCCGGCAGCCTGTTCGTGTTGTATTCGGCCAGTGGCAAGAACTGGGATCTGTTGATCAAGCAGGCGTCGTCGTTTGGCTTGGGCCTGTTGTCGATGGTGGTGATCGCCCAGCTGGAACCGCGTTTCATGGCGCGCTGGGTGCCGCTGGGATACGTCGCCGGCGTACTGTTGCTGGTGGTGGTGGACGTCATGGGGCATAACGCCATGGGTGCCACCCGCTGGATCAATATCCCTGGGGTGATTCGCTTCCAGCCGTCGGAATTCATGAAGATCCTGATGCCGGCCACCATCGCCTGGTACCTGGCCAAGCGCACCTTGCCGCCGCAGCTCAAGCATGTGGGGATCAGCCTGATCCTGATCGGCATCCCCTTCATCCTGATTGTGCGCCAGCCGGACCTCGGCACCGGCCTGCTGATTCTCGCCGGCGGTGCGTTCGTGCTGTTCATGGGCGGCCTGCGCTGGCGCTGGATCGTCAGCGTGCTGGTGGCGGCCGTGCCAGTGGCTGTCGCCATGTGGTTCTTTTTCATGCATGACTATCAGAAGCAGCGGGTCCTGACGTTCCTCGATCCCGAGAGCGATCCGCTGGGCACCGGGTGGAATATCATCCAGTCCAAGGCCGCCATCGGTTCCGGCGGGGTGTTTGGCAAGGGCTGGCTGCTGGGCACCCAGTCGCACCTGGACTTCCTGCCGGAAAGCCACACTGACTTTATTATCGCGGTGATGGGTGAGGAGTTCGGCCTGGTGGGCATCTGCGCACTGCTGTTGATCTACTTGCTGTTGATCGGGCGCGGCCTGGTGATTACCGCGCAAGCGCAGACGCTGTTCGGCAAATTGCTCGCCGGTGCGCTGACAATGACTTTTTTTGTTTACGTTTTCGTCAACATCGGTATGGTCAGTGGCCTGCTGCCGGTGGTTGGGGTGCCGTTGCCGTTCATTAGCTACGGCGGAACTTCGCTGGTGACATTACTGTCAGCGTTTGGGGTTTTGATGTCGATCCATACCCATCGCAAGTGGATCGCACAGGTTTGAATAAGGTGAAGATGTCAATGCAAGCAATGCGCGGCTGGGCTGCTCGATACGCGTCCTGTCTGGGCCTGTTGGGCGCCTTTGGCGCTTCACAGCCAGCCCTGGCCGGCGATTACGACGGCTCGCCCCAGGTCGCCGAATTTGTCGGTGAGATGACCCGTGACTATGGTTTCGCCGGCGAACAACTGATGGGCGTGTTCCGCGAGGCCCAGCGCAAGCAGGCGATACTCGACGCCATTTCTCGCCCTGCCGAGCGCGTTAAACAGTGGAAGGACTATCGCCCGATGTTCCTTACCGACGCACGTATAGCGCGGGGTGTGGACTTCTGGCGGCAGCACGAGGCCGCACTGGCCCGCGCCGAGCAGGAATACGGCGTGCCGGCCCAGGTGATCGTGTCGATCATCGGCGTAGAAACCTTTTATGGGCGCAATACCGGCAGTTACCGGGTGATCGACGCCTTGTCGACCCTGGGCTTCGATTACCCGCCCCGCGCCGAATTCTTCCGCAAGGAACTGCGTGAGTTCCTGCTGCTGGCCCGTGAAGAGCAGGTCGACCCATTGACCCTCAAAGGCTCCTACGCCGGTGCCATGGGCCTGCCCCAATTCATGCCCAGCAGCTTTCGCGCCTATGCCGTGGATTTTGACGGTGATGGCCATATCAATATCTGGAGCAACCCCGATGATGCCATCGGCAGCGTTGCCAGCTACTTCAAACGCCATGGCTGGGTCGCTGGCGAGCCGGTGGTGATCCGTGCCGATGTCACGGGAGATCGCGCCGATGAGGGCCTGACCCAGGGCATCGAGCCGGTGAAAACCGTCGGGGAGTTGCGGGCGCTGGGCTGGTCAAGTCATGATGCGCTGCGCGATGATATGCCGGTTACCGCCTTTCGCCTGGAAGGTGCAGACGGCCCGGAATATTGGATGGGCCTGAAGAATTTTTACGCAATTACGCGTTATAACCGCAGTGTGATGTACGCCATGGCCGTGCATCAGCTGTCAGACATGCTGGTTCAAGCACGGGGCGTCAAGTAATGCGGGTATCGCCGATCAATAAACCGCTCAAGCTGGTGGCGCTAGCCGCACTGTCCTTGCTGGTTGTCAGTTGCTCCACCAGCCGTGCGCCGGCGCAGAAGGCCGCGGGCCCGGTAGTCCGGGCGCAGCCGGGGCTGGATATCAACCGGGCTCACAAGGACGGCGCGCCGTGGTGGGACGTCGATGTCTCGCGCATCCCGGATGCCACGCCGACCCTGCATACCGGCAACTATAAAGCCAACCCCTACACGGTGCTGGGCAAGACCTACTTCCCACTGCAAGAGTCCAAGAACTACGTGCAGTCGGGCACGGCGTCCTGGTACGGCACCAAGTTCCACGGCCAGAACACCGCCAACGGCGAGGTGTATGACCTGTACGGCATGAGCGCGGCACACAAGACCCTGCCGCTGCCGGCCTATGTGCGGGTGACCAACCTGGACAACAACCGCACGGTAATCCTGCGGGTCAACGACCGTGGGCCGTTCTATTCCGATCGAATCATCGACTTGTCCTACGCTGCCGCGAAAAAACTCGGCTATGCCGAATCCGGCACGGCGCGGGTCAAGGTCGAAGGCATCGACCCGGCCCAGTACTGGGCCCAGCGCGGCAAACCGGCGCCATTGATGCTCAACGAACCACAAAGCGCGCAACCGCAGATCACCGCTTCGGCGGGCAAGGTCGAGCAGTGGACGCCGCCGCCCCAGCAACACGCCGCGCCAGTCGTGGCCGTGCCACAGGCGGCGCCGGGCAACGCGGCGGGCGGGCAGTACCTGCAAGTCGGTGCTTTCGCCAACCCGGATGCGGCAGAACTGTTAAGGTCCAAGCTCAGCGGGATGGTCAGCGCGCCAGTGTTTATCAGCTCCATCGTGCGTAACCAACAGACCCTGCACCGGGTACGCCTGGGCCCCCTGGGCTCGGCGGGCGAGATTGCCCAGGTGCAGAACAGCGTGCGATTGGCCAACCTGGGTCAGCCCAGCGTGGTCAGCGCCGAATAAGCAGTAGCGGATCTAGGGTGCTGGCGCGCTTGCGTGCCGGGGCCCTGGTTGTAGGCTCGTCGAATAATAAAAACCCGAAGGCAAGGGTTGAGCTGGCAACTGAATACGCGACAGCCTGGCAACGGGTTGTCTGAATAGTTTTGCCCGCGAGGGCAAGTTTCCATAAGCAATTTCGAGAGACGGATGAACATCACCACCTTAGCCAAACGCCTGTGCCTGCTTGTCCCGCTGATCATCGCGCCCGCTGCCTGGGCCGTCGAAATGATGCCAGCGCCACCGCAACTGGCTGCCAAGTCCTACGTGCTCATGGATGCCGCCAGCGGCAACGTGCTGGTCGAAAACAACGGTGACCAGCGCCTGCCGCCGGCCAGCCTGACCAAGCTGATGACCGCCTACATCGCGACCCTGGAAATCCGTCGCGGCCAGATCGGTGAAAACGATCCGGTGACCGTCAGCGAAAACGCCTGGCGTACCGGCGGTTCGCGGATGTTCATCAAGGTCGGCTCCCAGGTAACTGTCAGCGACCTGCTGCACGGCATCATCATCCAGTCCGGCAACGACGCCAGCGTCGCCCTGGCTGAGCACATTGCCGGCAGCGAAGATGCATTCGCCGACATGATGAACAAAACCGTGACTGACCTGGGCATGACCAACAGCCACTTCATGAACCCGACCGGCCTGCCGAACCCAGACCACTACTCGTCGGCCCATGACATGGCGATCCTGGCGCGCGCGATCATTCGCGTCGACCCGGTGCACTACGCCATCTACTCCCAGAAAGAGTTCTTCTGGAACAACATCAAACAGCCTAACCGCAACCTGCTGCTGTGGCGCGACAAGACTGTCGATGGCCTGAAAACCGGCCACACTGACGAAGCCGGCTACTGCATGGTGTCTTCGGCTGTGCGTGACGGCCAACGCCTGATCGCCGTGGTGTTCGGCACCAACAGCGAGCAGGCCCGTGCCGCCGAGACTCAGAAGCTGTTGACCTACGGTTTCCGCTTCTTCGAAACCCAGACCTTCTACCAGAAGGGCGCTGAACTGGCCCAGGCTCCGGTCTGGAAAGGTACCGAGCGTCAAGTCAAGGCCGGCCTGGCGGATGACCTGACCCTGACCATGCCTAAAGGCCAGCTGAAGAAACTGGCTGCCAGCATGACCATGAACCCACAACTGACCGCGCCTATCGCCAAGGGCGATGTGATCGGTAAAGTCGAAGTGAAGCTGGACGACAAAGTCGTACACAGCGCCGATCTGATCGCACTCGACGCCGTTGAGGAAGGTGGTATCTTCCGCCGCGTGTGGGATAGCATCCGTCTATTCTTCTACGGCTTGTTCAACTGATTGTGTGCACCCGCAAAGCCCCGCGTTGATCCGACGCGGGGCTTTGCCCGTCGCCACGGCTTACCGCTTACGAGGCCGTTACGCCATGACCGATAAAGAAGTAAAGGCGCCAAAGATCGAATTCCCTGTGGTGGACTATCCCGTCAAGGTGATTAGCGATACCGGTGTAGGCAACAAAGACAAGATCCTCGAGATCATGCGTAAACACGCAACGATCAACGACAACCGTGTGGATGAGCGTTTGAGCACCAACGGTAAGTACACCACGATCCAGTTGCACATCGTTGCAATCGGTCAAGACCAGCTCTACGACATCAACAGCGAACTGCGAGCCACCGGTTTCGTACACATGGTGTTGTGATGTCACAGGTCCTGGGCTTTCGCGAGCTCGGCCAGATGGCCTACGAGCCCGTCTGGCACGCCATGCAGCGCTTCACCAATGAGCGCGGCACTTCGGCTCCTGATGAAGTCTGGTTGGTGGAGCACCCGCCGGTATTCACCCAGGGCCAGGCCGGTAAGGCCGAGCATCTACTACTTCCGGGTGATATTGCGGTGGTGCAGGTCGACCGAGGTGGTCAAGTGACTTACCATGGGCCCGGGCAACTGGTGGCTTATTTGCTGCTGGATGTGCGCAAGCTGGGTTATGGCGTGCGCGAGCTGGTCAGTCGCATGGAAAACTGCCTGATCGAACTCTTGGCCAGCTACGGTGTAGCGGCGGCGGCCAAGCCCGATGCACCCGGTGTGTATGTCGACGGCGCGAAAATCGCCTCCCTGGGCCTGCGCATCCGCCATGGCTGTTCCTTTCATGGCTTGGCCCTGAACGTGGACATGGACCTGGCGCCGTTTCGCCGGATCAATCCCTGTGGTTACGCCGGTTTGGCCATGACCCAGTTGAGCGATCACGCAACACCCATAGAATTTGCCGAGGTAAGTGCCCGGCTGCGCGCGCAGCTCGTCAAACACCTCGACTATGCTGAGCAGACGACCCTGACGGGCGGAATCGACTGATATGACTACTGATGTTGTGCAAACCATGATCCCGACGCTGGACATTACCGAACGTCCGGCCCCGGCTCCGCGTGCCAAGGTGGAAGCCGGCGTCAAGCTGCGCGGCGCCGAGAAGGTTGCACGTATCCCGGTGAAGATCATTCCGACCACCGAACTGCCGAAAAAGCCCGACTGGATCCGCGTGCGCATCCCGGTCTCGCCGGAAGTCGACCGCATCAAGGCCCTGCTGCGCAAACACAAGCTGCACAGCGTGTGCGAAGAAGCCTCCTGCCCGAACCTAGGCGAATGCTTCTCCGGCGGCACCGCCACCTTCATGATCATGGGTGACATCTGCACCCGTCGTTGCCCGTTCTGCGACGTTGGCCATGGCCGGCCGAAGCCACTGGACGTCAACGAGCCAGAAAGCCTGGCCATCGCCATTGCCGACCTGAAACTCAAGTACGTGGTGATCACCTCGGTAGACCGTGATGACCTGCGCGACGGCGGTGCCCAGCACTTTGCCGACTGCATTCGCGAAATCCGCAAATTGTCGCCGAACGTGATGCTCGAGACCCTGGTCCCGGACTACCGTGGCCGCATGGATGTCGCCCTGGAAATCACCGCTGCCGAGCCGCCAGATGTGTTCAACCACAACCTGGAAACCGTGCCGCGCCTGTACAAGGCCGCGCGTCCGGGTTCGGACTACCAGTGGTCGCTGACCCTGCTGCAGAAATTCAAGCAGATGATGCCGCACATCCCGACCAAGTCCGGCCTGATGCTGGGCCTGGGCGAAACCGACGAGGAAGTGATCGAAGTCATGAAGCGCATGCGCGAACACGACATCGACATGCTGACCCTGGGCCAGTACCTGCAGCCGTCGCGCAGCCACTTGCCGGTGCAGCGTTTCGTACACCCGGACACCTTTGCCTGGTTTGCCGAAGAAGGCTACAAGATGGGCTTCAAGAACGTTGCCTCGGGCCCGCTGGTGCGTTCGTCGTATCACGCCGACGAGCAGGCCAAGCTGGTCAAGGCGAGCCTGGTTTCTTAAGCCGCACCGCAGAATCAATGTGAAGCGCGGCATTGTGTGGGAGCGGGCTTGCCCGCGAAGGCGCAGTATCAGTCACCTGATCCATTGACTGACACTGCGCCATCGCGAGCAAGCCCGTTCCCACATTGGGTTCTGCGCTACAGATAGGGAGAACATGGATGACCGCTCAAGCGAGTGCCGTCGTACCCGCGTTGCGAGTTGAAGGCACTATCGGCCTGATCGCCCCCGCTGGCCCCGCCACGCTGGACGTTGAGAAAGCCGGGCAATGGATGCGCGCCCGCGGCTACGAGCTGCGGATCTTCACGGGGGTGTACGAGCGCGACGGCTACCTGGCCGGCAGCGATGAAGTGCGTCTGCGCGACCTGCACGCGGCCTTCGCCGATCCTGAGATCGATGCCATCTTCTGCCTGCGCGGTGGCTATGGCACTCCCCGCTTACTCGACGGTGTGGATTTCGAGCTGCTGGCCGCGAACCCCAAGCCGTTTGTAGGCTACAGCGATATCACCGCGCTGCACCTGGCAATCAGCCGCTACGCCGGATTTGTGACCTTCCATGGCCCAATGCTCAATGCCGATCTGCTGGGCGACAAACAACCACCCACCGAGTCATCACTGTTCAGCCTGCTGCGTGGGCAGCTAGGTGCCGGCAGTGTGCTGGCGCACCCGGTGGCCTTCCCGTTGACCACGATCGAACCTGGCATCGCTTGTGGGCGCCTGCTGGGTGGCAACCTGTCGATGATCGCGGCCGTGATGGGCACACCGTTCGAAATCGATGCCGAGGGCATCATTCTGTTTATCGAGGACGTCAACGAACCGATCTACCGTATCGACCGCCTGCTGACGCATTTGCGCCTGGCGGGCAAGTTGGCGCAGGTTCGCGGTGTGCTGGTGGGGGATGTAGCGGGGGTAGATAGCACGGCGCTGGACAGGCTGCTGAAACAGACGTTCGCACCGTTATGCATCCCGGTCCTGTCCGGCTGGCGCAGCGGCCATTGCGACCCGAACCTGACCTTACCGATGGGCGCTTTGGTGCGCCTGGATGCGGGGGAGCAGCGGTTGGTGTTGGAGCAGGATGTGGTGCGTAAGCCTGACTTCAGTGGGCCAGTGCTTTTTGTTGACTAGGCACTGCGCTGTGACGAACGGGCTTTTGTGACAAGCCCGCTCACCACCAAGCACATCAGCGATTCTGCAACGACTCCAGCAACTTCACCGTCGGATACCCATCCGCCGGCCAGCCCAACGACTGCTGCGCCGCGCGAATCGCCTTACGCGTATTGGCGCCGATGATCCCGTCCGCGTTGCCAGCGTCATAGCCCTTGGCGCTCAGCACCGTCTGCAACTCGATACGTTGGGAGCGGGTCAACGGCAGTTCGTCCGTTGGCCAATCCCCGCGAATCACGCCACCACCGCCAAAGCGTTCGGACAACAGGCCGACCGCCAGGGCGTAGGACGACGAGTTGTTGTACTTGAGGATCGCACGGAAGTTATCCAGCACCAGGAATGCCGGGCCACGGTGGCCTGCCGGCAGCAGAAGGGCAGCGGACAGCGTATCTACATTGGGCGGTACGCTGGCACCGGCGGGCACCTGCAGCCCCAGTCTCAACCATTCGCCCACTGGCTTGCGTACCACGCCATCGGCCAGCGCGTAATCGAAGCTCACGGGTAACTGTTGCACCTCAAAACCCCACGGCTGGCCTTTCTGCCAGCCCGAGCTCTGCAGGTAGTGCGCAGTGGAAGCGAGGGCGTCGGCCGAGCTATTCCAGATATCGCGGCGACCGTCGCCATCGAAGTCCACCGCGTGGGTGTTATAGGTGGTTGGAATGAACTGAGTCTGGCCCATGGCACCGGCCCAGGAACCGCGCATCTGCTCGGCCGGGATATCGCCGTGCTGGATGATTTGCAGCGCGGCCAGCAACTGCGCCTGGGCGAATGCCGGGCGGCGGCCTTCGTAGGCCAGGGTCGCCAGGGAGCGGATCACCGAGTTGTTGCCCTGGAACGTGCCGAAGTTACTCTCCATGCCCCACACAGAGACCAGCACCTGGCGATCGACGCCGTAGCGTTGTTCGATGTTTTGCAGGATATCGGCGTGTTTGATCAGCAACGCCTGGCCATTGCGCACGCGTACTGGCGACAAGGCGCCATTGAGGTATTCCCAGACCGGGCGGGAAAACTCCGGTTGGCTGCGATCGGCGCGGATGACTGCCATGTCGGGGGTGACGTTGGAGAATGCTGTGTCGAACACCGCAGGGGTAATGCCGGCCTTGAGGGCCTCGACGCGAAAACCTGCCTGCCATTGGGCGAAGGTCTGGGTCGGCTGGATATCGAGATTGGTCACGGCCAGGGGCGCAACTACGGCGGGTGCGGCAACCGGTGCGGTCTGGAGCGTGGGTAGGGGCTGAGCGTCGGCGGCGGTGGGTTTTTCGGCGCAGGCGACTAACAGGATCAGGCTGGAGGCAGCAATCAATTGGCGAAGGTGCCAACGACGGGAAAGACTAGAGGGCATGCACAGGTCCAGGAAATACGAATCAGGTGCAGACCTTATCATGCCAGAGGGGCGCTTGCCTTCAGGCAGCCAGAAAGTAAGAAGCCTCCCAGCTATTAGACTGGAAGGCTTCGCGGCGGTAGCTGCCTTTGCCTTTGCCGGCTCGTTCCTGGCGACTGCGGAACAACGGCTGGGCGATGATGGATTTGGCCTTGTTGGGGCCATGCTTGGATGGCTTTTTGCTCATGATCGGGACTCTCCGATGGGGTGGGTAATGCGGTGCAAATCATCTGCCGAAGTTGGCCGGCTGTCCAGCCCGGCGCGATGTAGGACATGGCCTCGGTCTGAATGTGAAATGCCGGTGTGGGAGCGGGCTTGCTCGCGAAGGCGGAGTGTCAGTCGCCTGATCCATTGACTGACACTGCGCCTTCGCGAGCAAGCCCGCTCCCACATTGGTTTTGTGTTGCTCTGGGGGATTTATTATTCGGCAGGCAGTGTCAGGCGCTGGCCGGACATGAGCAGCGACAAACGGCTCAAGCTCATCCATGGCGACCCTGCAGCCTGGCCCTTGATCTGTGCATCGATGCGCTGGGCCTCGAGTAACAGTTGCGCCCAGCGTTGCGCCGAGTGCCGTTGCAGCGCCTTGCTCATCAGGGGCTTGCGCTTGTCCCAGATCGGCGGGCGGGGCTGGCTGAAACATTTGTCCAGTGGCGTGCCCTGGCTGTATTGCAGGGCAATATTGGCCAACACGCGCAGTTCGCGGGCCAGGGCCCAGAGAATCACTGGCGGTTCCACGCCTTCGCCGCGCAGCCCTTCGAGCATGCGCAGGGCATGCGCCGGCTCGCCATTGAGGATCGCGTCCACCAACCCGAACACGTCAAAACGCGCACTGTCGGCCACCGCTCCCTGCACGGTTTCGACGGTAATCTGCCCGTCTTCGGCCATCAGCTTGAGCTTTTCGATTTCCTGGGCGGCGGCCAGCAGGTTGCCCTCGACCCGAGCAGCAATCAGTTCGACAGCATCCTGGGTGGCCGACAGCCCGGCTTGCGACAGGCGCTGGCGAATCCATTGTGGCAACTGGCTGCTATCGACCGGCCAGATCTGGATGAACTGGGTCTGTGCCCCTTCGACCAGTGCCTTGCCCCATTTGGTTTTCTGCGCGCTGCCATCGAGCTTGGGCAAGCTGATCAGCAGCAGCGTGTCCTCGGCGGGGCGTGAACAGTATTCCATCAGGGCTGCCGCGCCTTTATCCCCAGGCTTGCCAGAGGGCAGGCGCAGTTCCAGCAGGCGTTTTTCGGCAAACAACGACATGCTGGCCCCAGCCTGGAGCAGGGTACCCCAGTCGAAGCTGGCGTCGGCGCTGAACACCTGGCGTTCATCAAAGCCTTGCTGGCGCGCAGCTTGGCGAATGGTGTCGGCGGCTTCCTGGCACAGCAGTGGATCATCGCCACTAACGATGTACACAGGCGCGAGGCTGCCTTGCAGGTGTTTGGCGAGTTGGGCGGGAGCGAGTTTCATAGGCAGGATGAACGGGGCGCTTGACGCGCCCCGTCTGGTTTACTCGGCAGGGACTTCAACAGGCGATTGCTTGGGGATGCTGTTTTCATAGTCCTGCGCGGCTTTCAGCGCCTCGGCATCCGCCTTGGCCTTGGCGTCGGCAGTCTGCTGCAGAGCATCCAGTTGGGCCGGGCTGATCATCTGCAGGCGCAGCACCATACGCTGGACCAGGTCACGACGCATTTCAGTGCGCACCTGATTGACCTCGGTGTCCGAGCCGACCAGATTGTTGCCGTCATGGGTCACGACCTTCTGCACTTGCAGCTTGTCGCTGATCAGCGGTAGTTGGTCGTGGCCCTGGATCTGGAACATGAGCATGTTGCTCAGCTCGATGTCCGAAGAACGGCCAGCACTGGCGTAGCTGAGATTACGCTGGGTTTCTTTCTCGTCGATCAGCACCAGCTTGTAAGCTGCACCGGGATAGACTTTGACGCCGCTGTTTTCCAGGGTTTGGCGCAGCTGGGTCACGGTTTCGCCATAGGCGTTGCGTGCGCTGACATCCAGTTCCTTGATCGCCAGTTCCGTGGTGCCGGTGCCGCGCAGCTGGAAGCCGCAAGCGCTCAGCAGTACGGCAAGGCCCATAACCAGCAGGTTGCGTTTGATCATTTTATTGCTCCCCTTGAAACCATGTGGGCCTTATCGAGGCCCTGGAGGTTTTGTTCGGCGCCGGGGCTCTTGCCCTGGCGCCCGATCCGATTAGCTAGCGACGATATTGACCAGTTTGCCGGGCACCACGATCACTTTGCGGATCGTCAGGCCTTCGGTGAAGCGCAGCACGTTCTCATTGCAGCGAGCGGCGGCTTCGACTTCTTCACGGCTGGCGCTGGCCGGCATGTCGATCTGGCCGCGCAGCTTGCCGTTGACCTGAATCACCAGTTGCAGCGTGTCCTGTACCAGGGCGCTGTCATCGGCGACCGGCCATGCAGCATCGATCACCGCGCCACTGTGGCCCAACTGGCTCCACAGGTCGTGGCTGATGTGCGGAGTAATCGGTGCCAGCAACAGCACCACAGTTTCCAGGCCTTCCTGTACCAGTGCGCGGTCCTGTGCGGTGGCTTGTGGCGCTTTTTCCAGCACGTTCATCAGCGTCATCACCTGGGCGATGGCGGTGTTGAATTTGTGGTGCTGGCCCACATCCTGGCTGGCTTGCTTGATGGCCAGGTGGGTGCTACGGCGAATGAGTTTTTGCTCGTCGTTCAGCGATGCCACGTCCAGTTTGCCCGGCAAGCCCTGGCTGATATGGGCGTGCGCCAGGCGCCAGACGCGCTTGAGGAAACGGTGCGAACCTTCGACGCCGGAGTCCGACCATTCGGCGCTCATGTCAGGCGGCGAGGCGAACATCATGAACAGACGGCAGGTGTCGGCGCCGAACTGATCGATCATCGACTGTGGGTCGACGCCGTTGTTCTTCGACTTGGCCATCTTCTCGGTGCCGCCGATTTCCACCGGCAGGCCGTCGGATTTCAGCTTGGCGCTGATTACCTTGGCCTTGCTGTCACGTTCCAGCTCGACGTCTGCCGGGTTGAACCAGGTGTAGGCGCCGTTGGCTTCGCGACGATAGTAGGTCTCGGCGATCACCATGCCCTGGGTCAGCAGGTTCTTGAACGGCTCGTCGGAACTGACCAGGCCTTCGTCACGCATCAACTTGTGGAAGAAGCGCGCGTACAGCAGGTGCAGGATCGCGTGTTCGATACCGCCGATGTACTGATCCACTGGCAACCAGTGGTCGGCTGCGGATTTCTCCACAAGGCCGCCTTCATAGTGTGGCGAGGCGTAGCGGGCGTAATACCACGAGGACTCGACGAAGGTGTCCATGGTGTCGGTTTCACGCTTGGCAGGCTGGCCGCATTTCGGGCAGTTGCACTCGTAGAACTCGGGCATGCGCGCCAGGGGCGAGCCGGCACCGTCTGGCACCACGTCTTCCGGCAGAACTACTGGCAGTTGGTCTTCCGGCACCGGCACATCGCCACAGCTTTCGCAGTGGATGATCGGGATCGGGCAGCCCCAGTAGCGCTGGCGGCTGATGCCCCAGTCGCGCAGGCGGAACTGGGTGCGCGAGGCGCCGAGGTTTTTCTTGATCAGTGCGACTTCCATGGCGTCGAAGGCACCGACGAAGTCCAGGCCGTCGAACTCGCCGGAGTTGATCAGGGTGCCGTGCTCGCCGTAGGCGTCTTGCCACGGGGCCGGGTTGCTATCGCCGGAGCTGGTGCGTACCACCGACTTGATCGGCAGGTTGTACTTGGTTGCGAATTCGAAGTCGCGCTCGTCGTGGGCCGGCACTGCCATTACTGCGCCATCGCCATAGTGCATCAGCACATAGTTGGCGACCCATACCGGCAGTTTTTCGCCGGTCAATGGGTGCTCGACGAACAGCGAGGTCGGCAGGCCTTTTTTCTCCTGGGTGGCGACGTCGGCTTCGGCCACGCTGCCGCCTTTGCATTCGGCGATAAAGGCCTGCAGCTCAGGATTGTTTTTGGCGGCCAGGGTGGCCAGCGGGTGTTCCGCGGCCACGGCGACGTAGGTCGCGCCCATCAGGGTGTCCGGACGGGTGGTGAAGACTTTCAGTGCGCCCTCGGCGCCGATGGAATCGACGTTGTACGGGAACTGCACTTCCATGCCCTTGGACTTGCCGATCCAGTTGCGTTGCATGGTCTTGACCTGTTCAGGCCAGCCCGGCAGGTCGTCGAGGCTCGACAAGAGTTCATCCGCGTAGGCGGTGATCTTGAAGTAGTACATCGGGATTTCGCGCTTCTCGATCAGCGCGCCGGAACGCCAGCCGCGACCGTCGATCACTTGCTCGTTGGCCAGGACGGTCTGGTCGACCGGGTCCCAGTTCACGGTGCCGCTTTTTTTGTAGATCACGCCTTTTTCGAACAGGCGAGTGAACAGCCATTGTTCCCAGCGGTAGTAGTCCGGCTTGCAGGTGGTCACTTCGCGGGACCAGTCCACGGCCAGGCCCAGGCTGCGCAGTTGGGACTTCATGTAGGCGATGTTTTCGTAGGTCCACTTGGCGGGCGCTACGTTGTTTTTCATCGCGGCGTTTTCCGCAGGCATGCCGAAGGCGTCCCAACCCATAGGTTGCAGGACGTTTTTGCCGAGCATGCGCTGGTAGCGGGAAATCACGTCGCCGATGGTGTAGTTACGCACGTGCCCCATGTGTAGTTTGCCGCTGGGGTAAGGGAACATCGATAGGCAGTAGTAAGTCTCCTTGCCTGGCTGTTCACTGACTTCAAAGGACTTTTGCTCATCCCAGAAAGTTTGGGCGGCATTTTCTATTTCACGGGGCTGATATTGTTCGTGCATGGCTACTTTTGAACTGAATAGGGGTGGCCTAATCCTCTTCGGTGCATTGTCCGGGTTGATCGACACCAAAAAGCGGCGCGTCCGTGCCCAAACCCTGCGGGAAGTGGAGTTACAGGAAGCGCCGTAGCATACATGACCCCACTCTATCGAGGGAAACCCTGATTACGCAGCGCAGGCCGTTGGTCGCGGCGCGCGGTTGGTTGCGTCAGTGCAGCTACGCTGTTTATTGGGGAGTGAGACTTATCTTTAATGAGGTGAGGGGATGGTTGATTCGCAGCGAATGAGAACGAAACCTGACGTGTATGAAGGACTGATCGACCGCTTGGGTCGAGCACTGGACGCAGCAAGAACCGCTGGCCGATTGCGTGACGAACGGCCTGATGAGCTGGAGCTGCGAGGTTTGAGCCCCGCAGAGTTTGAAGTGATCAAGGCCTACCTGGACTTGAACGTGCACCCAATCCCGCAATGGGTGGCTCCTGTGCCAGCCAGGGAGCCGGTGCGATCGTCCAAGGTGGTATGGCTCAAGGACTTGTCGGCCGGCCGCGGCCCGGAAAAGCTACGGTCTGTGCGATTCAAGTGACCTGATCAGGGTTATCCACCGCTTGTAAAGATTGTCGCTAAACCCCGTTACACCTTAGGCTTCGAGCATCTTTGGAGATGCTCGATGCCTATTCGTTATTTCATCAAACAATTATTGCTGCCGCCCGGCATTCTCTTGCTGTTGCTGGCGCTTGCCTGGTGGTTTCGGCGTACCCGTCCGCGCCTGGCGGGGCTGTGCTTTGCCCTGGGGTTTGGCGGGATGTGGCTGATCAGCCTGCCGGTGATGGTGGAGTGGGGTGCACGCACCCTGGAAACCGAACCGCCACTGGCCGTGGAAGACTGGGCCAGCCTGGCGCAGCGGGCCGATGCCATTGTGGTGCTGGGCTCGGGTCGTGAGCGGGGTGATCCGGCCTGGGGCGCAGACCAACCGACCGGTGTCGGCCTGGAACGCCAGCGTTATGCAGCGCGCTTGGCCAAGGCGTCGGGGCTGCCGGTGCTGACCACCGGCGGCCTGCACTATGGCACGCCGCCCAGCGAGGCGGAGTTGATGGCGGTGTCGATGCAGCAAGACTTTGGCGTGGCCGTGCGCTGGAAGGAAGAGCGCAGCCGCACTACCTGGGAAAATGCGCAGATGAGTGCCGAGATCCTGTTGCCCCAGGGCATCAAGCGCGTGGTGGTCGTGACCCAGGCCTGGCATATGCCCCGTTCGGTGTGGAGCTTCGAGAAGGCCGGCTTTACCGTGGTACCGGCGCCGGTCGGCTTCCTGGGGGTGGACAATGCCCGGCCACTGGGCGGTTGGATGCCCGAGTTCAAGTCGATCTGGCAGAGCGGGCAGTTGATCAATGAGGCGGTGGGACAGGTAGGTTACCGTCTGTTCTACCGTTAACGCCGCACATCAACATGTAGGAGCGGGCTTGCCCGCGATGGCGGTGTGTCAGTTATTGGATACTTGACTGACCTACTGCCATCGCGGGCAAGCCCGCACACATTGGGTTTTGTGTTTTTCTGCTTAGACGGTCTTGGCCATGCGCCCGGCCAGCAGCGCCCAGCCAAACAGCCCCAGGCACAGGATGATCAGCGGCCACGAACGCCATTGCAGGTACGGCGTCAGGTTGTGCATCGGTACCACTTCGCCGTAGAGGATGCCACGCTGGAACTGCGGGATCTGCTCGGTGATCTGCCCGTATGGGTTGATCAGGCCGGTCACGCCGTTGTTGGTGGCGCGAATCATCCAGCGGCCGGCCTCAAGGGCGCGCATCTGGGCCATTTGCAGGTGCTGCAAGGGGCCGATGGAAGTGCCGAACCAGGTGTCATTGCTGATGGTCAGCAGCAAGTCGCTGCGGGCGGCGAGGCTGGCGGCGAACTCCGGGTAGACCACTTCGTAGCAGATGTACGGCGCGATCTGATAGCCCTTGGCTTGCAGCAGCGCCTGGTCTTCAGGGCCGCGGGCAAAGTCCGACATCGGCAGGTCGAAGAACGCAATCAGGCCGCGTAATACATCCTGCAGCGGGACGTACTCGCCAAAAGGCACCAGCTTCTGCTTCAGATAGGTGCCGTCGCCCTGGCCGACCACGGTGATGCCATTGAAGTAGCGCTTTTCATGGCGCACTTCCTGGCGGATCGGCACGCCGGTGATCATCGCGCCGTTCCGGTCGGCGGCAAACTTGCCCATCATCCCCAGATAGCCCTCGACGGACTCCTTGAGTACTGGCACGGCGGTTTCCGGCCAGATCAGCAAGTCTACGCGCTTGGAGGCAAAACTCATGTCGCGGTACAGCGCCAGCTGCTCGTTGAGCTGCGCCGGATCCCACTTCATGCTCTGTTCGACATTGCCCTGAATCGCGGCGACGGTCAGCGGCTCGCCAGCGGGGCTGGTCCAGGCGTGGTGTTTGAGCGCCAGGCCAATGGCCCACGGTGCCACCAGCAGTACCAGGCCGGCGCCGACAAACACGTTGCGCCGGGCCGCCAGCAAGCGGGGCAGGTTGACGATCAGCGCAGCGCTCAGGGCCAGGGCAAACGAAATCAGCCACACCCCGCCCAGCGGCGCGAGCCCTGCCAGGGGGCCGTCGAGTTGGCTGTAACCGGAGTACAGCCAGGGGAACCCGGTGAGGAACCAGCCGCGAAACGCTTCCTGGCCCACCCACAGCGCGGCAAACGCCAAGGCATCGGCCAGGGGCGCTTCGTTACGGCGGATCCAGCGTGCCCAGAGCCAGGCTGGCAGGGCAAAGAATAGGGCGATCGCGGCGGTGAAGGCGAGCATCAACAGCCCGGCCAGCAACACCGAAGCGCCGCCAAAGTGATGGATGCTGTAGTAGATCCAGCTGGTGCCCGCGCCAAACAGGCCAAAACCGAAACACCAGCCACGCGCGAAGGCCTGGCGCGGTGTCAGTTGGCGCATGCCGGCATAGAACACCCCGACCGCCACCAGCGCCAGCGGCCAGATATCGAATGGCGCCAGCGCCAGGGTGGTGATAGCACCGGCCACCACGGCCAGCAGGTTACCGGGCCAGCCGGGTGCGGTGAGACGGCGCATATCAGTCCTTAGCGGGCAATAGGTGTCAGGCGGATCAGGTGGATGCGACGGCTATCGGCATTCAGGATGCGGAAGCGATAGGCACCGATCTCGGTGGTTTCGTTGCGCTTGGGCAGATGGCCAAATGCACTCATCACCAGGCCGCCGACAGTGTCGAATTCATCGTCGGAGAATTCGCTATCGAAGAACTCATTGAAGTTCTCGATCGGCGTCAGCGCCTTGACCAGGAAATCCCCGCTAGGCAGCGGCTTGATGTAGCTGTCTTCTTCGACGTCGTGTTCATCTTCGATATCGCCGACGATCTGTTCCAGCACGTCTTCAATAGTCACCAGGCCGGCGACGCCGCCGTACTCGTCAATGACGATGGCCATGTGATTGTGATTGGCGCGGAATTCGCGCAGCAGCACATTCAGGCGCTTGGATTCAGGAACGAAGGTCGCAGGACGCAGCAGGTCCTTGATGTTGAAGCTGTCGCCGTTCTCCTTGAGGATCAGCGGCAGCAAGTCCTTGGCCAGCAGGACACCCATGACGTCGTCATGGCTTTCGCCGATCACCGGGTAGCGCGAGTGCGCCGAGTCGATCACGGCTGGGAGGAATTCCCGTGGGGTCTGGGTCGCCTTGATGCTGATCATCTGCGAACGCGGGACCATGATGTCCCGAACTTGCAGGTCAGCCACCTGGATGGCGCCTTCGACGATGGCCAGCGCTTCGCTGTCCAGCAACTTGTTCTGATGGGCCTCGCGCAGCAGCTCCAGAAGCTCCTGGCGGTTTTTCGGCTCGTGGGCAAAAGCCTGGGTCAGTTTACCCAGCCATGACTTTTGCCCGTTGCTCGATCGGTCTTCGCTCATAGCGATTACTCTAAATCCTTGATTGTTTCAGTTGAGTGTCGATTAGTGTTCGTCGTCGGCGTAGGGATCAGGATGACCCAACTCTGCAAGCAACGTTCGTTCCAGTGCTTCCATTTCTTCGGCTTCTTCATCATC
This sequence comes from Pseudomonas sp. WS 5027, assembly GCF_012985695.1. Taxonomy (NCBI): domain Bacteria; kingdom Pseudomonadati; phylum Pseudomonadota; class Gammaproteobacteria; order Pseudomonadales; family Pseudomonadaceae; genus Pseudomonas; species Pseudomonas sp. WS 5027. The sequence continues at coordinate 66,658 of NZ_JAAQWU010000016.1, forward strand.
TATATGGTCGTAACCCAACAGATGCAAGCAGCCGTGCATGACCAGGTGGGCCCAGTGGGCCTCCAGCGCCTTGCCTTGTTCCTTTGCCTCGCGCTCCACCACTGCGACGCAGATCACCAGGTCACCCAATAGCGGGATATCCAGCAGTTCATCCGGTACATCGGCGGGGAACGACAACACATTGGTCGCGTAGTCTTTCTGGCGCCAGGTGTGATTGAGCTCGCGGCCTTCAGGTTCATCCACCAGGCGGATGGTCAGTTCCGAGTCGGCGGTGCGCTGGCGCAGGGCCAGTGCGCACCATTGGCGGAACTGTGCTTCGCTGGGGGCTGGCGCTTGGGTGGCCAGTTGCAGGTCAAGCTCAAGCATCGCGTCGGTTGTCCTTCGACAGGCCGTCGTCGCGGTGTTCGAAGCGCTCGTAGGCCTCGACAATGCGCTGCACCAGCGGGTGACGCACCACGTCCTTGGGCATGAAGTGGGTGAAGCTGATCCCCGGCACATCCTTGAGCACTTCGATGACCTGGCCCAGGCCCGACTTGGTGCCCTTGGGCAGGTCGACCTGGGTGATATCGCCGGTGATCACGGCGGTGGAGCCGAAACCGATACGAGTCAGGAACATCTTCATCTGCTCGACCGTGGTGTTCTGGCTTTCGTCGAGGATGATGAAGCTGTTGTTCAGGGTGCGGCCGCGCATATAGGCCAGCGGGGCGATCTCGATCACCTGGCGCTCGATCAGCTTGGCCACGTACTCGAAGCCGAGCATTTCATACAGCGCGTCGTACAGCGGGCGCAGGTACGGGTCGATCTTCTGGGCCAGGTCGCCGGGCAGAAAGCCCAGTTTCTCGCCAGCTTCCACTGCCGGGCGCACCAACAGGATGCGTCGCACCTGTTCGCGCTCCAGGGCATCTACTGCACAGGCCACGGCCAGGTAGGTCTTGCCCGTGCCGGCCGGGCCGATGCCGAAGTTGATGTCGTTGCCGAGGATTTCCTTGACGTAGCGCTGCTGATTCAAGCCCCGTGGGCGAATCATGCCTTTTTTGGTCCGCAGCGCCACGCTGGCTTCGGCCACCGGGTTGTTGGCCAGGTCTTCCACGGCCGACTCCTGCAGGTACAGGTGCACCGTTTCCGGCGACAGCTCGCTACCCTTGGTTTCACGGTAGAGGCGACGCAGGAGGTTTTCTGCAGACGTGGTGTGCTGGGGTTCACCAATGAGCTCGAACTGATTGCCGCGATTGCGGATCTCGATGCTCAGGCGTTGTTCGATCAGGCGCAGGTGCTCGTCGAACTGTCCGCACAGATTGGCGAAACGACGAGCCTCAAACGGCTCGAGGAGGAAACGATGGGGTTCTGCTATGGGTGCGTTCAAGGTTGCTTTTAGCCGCCCTTTAGCTGTTTAGGTGAAATAGAGGATAACGCCAGCTGCCGGTGTGCGAAAGCACTTAAGTTATCGGAATGCTGCGCGGTTCCCATGTGGGAGCGGGCTTGCTCGCGATAGCGGTGTGTCAGTCAATGTATCTATCACTGATCCACCGCTTTCGCGAGCAAGCTCGCTCCCACATTTTGATCTCCATCAGTCAGGAGTATTGATCGGTTACTGGATCAACGAGCCGCGCAGCGAGTGCGGTTGCGCCGCGTCGATGTGCACATCGGCGAACTGGCCGATCAGCGTCGGGTTATCGCAACGGAAGTTGACGATCCGATTATTCTCGGTACGCCCCTGCAATTCGCCCGGGTCTTTCTTCGAGTAATCGGTGACCAGAATGCGCTGGGTCGAACCGACCATTTGTCGGCTGATCTCGAAACCTTGCTGGTTGAGGCGATGTTGCAGCGCGTTCAGGCGTTCCTTTTTCAGGTCCTCCGGGGTTTCGTCCGCCAGGTCTGCGGCCGGGGTGCCGGGGCGCTGGCTGTAGACGAAGGAGTAGGAGAAGTCGAAACCGACGTCTTCAATCAGCTTCATGGTCTGCTGGAAGTCTTTCTCGGTCTCGCCGGGGAAGCCCACGATAAAGTCCGAACTGATGCAGATGCCCGGCACGGCGGCGCGCAGTTTGCGCAGCTTGGACTTGTATTCCAGCGCCGTGTGGTTGCGCTTCATCGCCGACAGGATGCGATCGGAGCCCGATTGCACCGGCAAGTGCAGATGCTTGACCAGTTCCGGCACTTCGGCGTGTGCCTGGATCAGGCTGTCGGAGAACTCCAGGGGGTGCGAGGTGGTGTAGCGAATGCGCTCGATACCGTCCACCGCCGCGACCACGCGAATCAGCTCGGCCAGGTCCGCCAGGCGCCCGTCATGGGTCTGGCCCCGGTAACCGTTGACGTTCTGCCCCAGCAGGGTGACTTCCCGCACGCCGTTTTCGGCCAGGTGGATTATTTCCGCCAGCACGTCGTCGAACGGGCGGCTGACCTCTTCGCCACGGGTATAAGGCACCACGCAGAAGGTGCAGTATTTGCTGCAACCCTCCATCACCGACACATAGGCACTCGGGCCGTCGATGCGTGGCTCGGGCAAGTGGTCGAATTTTTCGATTTCCGGGAACGAGACGTCCACCTGCGGCAGCTTGGTAATGCGCGCGGCGTCGATCATTTCCGGCAGGCGGTGCAGGGTCTGCGGGCCGAAGACCACGTCGACATAGGGCGCGCGGTCGCGAATGGCGGCGCCTTCCTGGCTGGCTACGCAACCGCCGACGGCGATCACCATCTCCGGGTTGGCCAGTTTCAGTTCGCGCCAGCGGCCCAGTTGCGAGTAGACCCGGTCCTGGGCCCGTTCGCGGATCGAGCAGGTGTTGAGCAGGATCACGTCGGCATCTTCGGCGCGAGCCGTGACTTCCAGGGCCTGATGTTCACCCAGCAGATCGACCATGCGCGAGCTGTCGTACTCGTTCATCTGGCAACCGTGGGTTTCGATGTAAAGCTTCTTGGCCATGGGAATCGTCAACTGGTGGTAAAGAACCGCGCATTATAGGGGGCATGCCCATTGGTTCCTAGCACTGTGCATCGGGTGCCATGCTATAGTTCGCGCCCTCCTTTATATCCGCCGATGTGCTGCCCGCCCCCCATGACCAAACGTGAAGCTCCAATCTACAAGGTGATTTTCCTTAACCAGGGCCAGGTGTTCGAAATGTACGCCAAGCAGATCTATCAAAGTGATCTGTGGGGCTTCCTGGAAGTGGAAGAGTTCGTCTTTGGCGAGCGCACGCAACTGGTCGTCGATCCGGGCGAGGAAAAGCTCAAGGCCCAGTTCGAAGGCGTGGTGCGCAGTTTTGTGCCGATGCATTCGATCGTGCGCATCGATGAAGTCGAGCGCCTGGGCACGCCGAAAATCAGCGAGGCCCGGGGCATGAGCAATGTCATGCCATTTCCGATGCCGATGCCTGAGAAGTAGTATTCAATTATTTTGTAGGGTGTTTCCGATTTTGCGCTCTAATGCATAGACATTTTGTTTGAAAAATAGCAGATTTTGTTTATGCAGAGAGCAGGCCCTGAATACATAAATAATAAAACGCCGTGAGACTTTCCGAACTTCAGCCGCACTTTACGCCTGCTTTTTACTTAATGGGTAATCGAAAAAAAGCGATCCTGAAATGGATCTGCATTCGTATCCTATTGCCCCGTTAAACACTACCCATTAGTTAACGTCGAGTTTTTTTCTAACGCAGCCATCAACGAACTTACTTGTTTGGGAGTAGCCCTGTGCGCGATCCTCGCTATGACGTTCTGTTTGAGCCGGTACAAATTGGCCCGGTGCGCACCCGTAATCGCTTTTATCAAGTTCCCCACTGTAATGGCATGGGCCATGTGCATCCCTCGGCCATGGCACGCATGCGCGGCATAAAGGCCGAAGGCGGGTGGGGTGTGGTCTGTACGGAAGAATGTGAAATCAGCCCACTCAGTGAGTTCTCTCCCTACATTGAGGCGCGCCTGTGGGACGAGCGCGACATTCCGGCGCTGGCACGCATGTGTGAGGCGGTCCACCAGCACGGCTCACTGGCCGGCGTGGAGTTGGCGTTCAATGGCTATTCCGCGCCCAACCGCTACAGCCGGGAAATTCCCTGGGCACCGTCCAATACGCCGGTGCGTGGTTATGACCCGGTACAGGCGCGGGCCATGAGCCGGGCCGATATCCAGCAATTGCGGGTCATGCACCGGGCCGCCGCGCTGCGGGCGCGGGAGGCGGGGTTTGACATTATCTACGTGTACGCCGGGCATGACCTGGGCATGCCGTTCCATTTCCTCACGCCGCGCAATAACCGCCGCACCGATGAGTACGGCGGGGTACTGGAAAATCGCGTGCGGCTGTTACGCGAATTGATTGAGGACACCCGCGATGCCGTGGGTGATCGGTGCGCCGTTGCGGTACGCCTGGCGGTGGATGAACACATGGCTGGCGGCCTGAGTCGCGAGGGCGAAGGTGCTGAGATCTTTTCGATGCTGGCCGACTTGCCAGACTTGTGGGATGTCAACGTTGCCGATTGGTCCAACGACAGCGTGACGGCGCGCTTTGCCTCGGAAGGTTACCAAGAGGCCTTTCTCTTGGGGCTTAAGGCCATGACCCGTAAGCCCGTGGTGGGCGTAGGGCGGTTCACTTCGCCGGACACTATGGTCTCTCTGATCCGCCGTGGCGTGCTGGACCTGATTGGCGCCGCCCGCCCTTCGATTGCCGACCCTTTCTTGCCGAAGAAGATTGAAGAGGGGCGCGCGGAGGAGATTCGTGAGTGCATCGGCTGCAATATCTGTGTCAGTGGCGACCACACCAGCACGCCCTTGCGCTGCACGCAGAATCCGACCATGGGTGAGGAGTGGCGACGTGGTTGGCACCCCGAGTCGGTCAAGTGTGCGCAGCAACCCGGGCGGGTGTTGGTGGTCGGGGCCGGCCCCGCAGGGCTTGAGTGCGCGCGAATTCTGGGGGCGCGCGGGATGGAAGTGGCGTTGGCTGACAGCCAGCGCACGTTGGGCGGGCGCGTAGCGCTGGAGGCAAAACTCCCGGGGTTGGCGAGTTGGGCGCGGGTGATCGACTATCGACTGGATGCGTTGAGCCGTCTGGCATCGGTTGAGATTTATCGGGAAAGCCCGTTGCAGGCCCAGGACGTCCTGGACTTCGCTGCCGAGCATGTGTTTATCGCCACCGGCTCGCACTGGCGGCGGGACGGCCTGGGGCGTTCCCTGCGTCAATCATTATCGGGCCTGGAGTGCCTGCCCGTGCTGACGCCGGACGACCTGATGGCCGGTGTCCTGCCACCGTCGCCGGTGCTGCTGTTCGACGACGATCACTATTACATGGGCAGCGTGCTGGCCGAACACTTGGTGGCGCGGGGCGTGGAGGTGATATTCGTCACTCCGGCGGCGGATGTGGCCGCCTGGACTCACAACACCCTTGAACAACATCGCATCCAGCGGCGCCTGCTGGAATTGAATATCACGATCGTCCCGTCCCATACGCTAGTGCGGTGTACGCCGCAAGGCTTGGTCGCCAGCTGCGTGTACACCGACCGCACACGCTTCATCCCCGCTGCATCGTTGTTGTTGGTTACCTCCCGCGAGCCCGAGCAGGACTTGTATCAGGCCTTGGTCAACGCACCTGAACGGGTGCACGCAGCCGGTATCAGCACACTGAAGTTGATCGGCGACTGCGTGGCGCCAGGCACGATTGCCGCAGCCGTGTATTCGGGGCATCGAATGGCACGAGAGTTTGATGTGCCTGCTGACTCCCTGGTTGTACGCAGAGAAGTCCCCTATATCGAGGTGTAGTTCGTTCCGCTGTTTCATCAATAACGAGGAAGACAATAATGAAAAAAATAATCCTGATGTTATTCGCCGCACTCTTTATGACGTTTCCAACTTTTGCCAACGAGTATGCGGTTATCCGCTTCGGTGCCGATCCCAACTATGCCCCATTTGCCTATAAAGACAATAAAGGAACTTTGGCAGGTTTCGAAGTTGATATCGGTAATGCCATTTGTGAACAGTTGAATGTTCGCTGTCAGTGGGTCGAGAGCGACTTTGATGGACTGGTCCCGAGCCTGAACGCGGGAAAAATCGATGCGATCCTGGCTTCAATGACGGTCACTGACGCGCGACAGAAAGTCATTGATTTCTCCTCGGAGGTCTTTTCCAGCCCTTCCGCCATGGTGTTCCGGCCAGGTACTGAGCTCTCCCGCGGCACTGCCGTGGGTTATTTGCAGGGCAGTACCCAGGAAGCCTACGCCCGGCAAGTGCTGGCGCCGCAGGGTGTGAAAATTGTGGCTTATGCCGATCAGGAGCAGGTGTATGCCGATCTGGTCGCGGGGCGTTTGCAAGCCTCCCTTCAAGATGCGCAGCAGGCACAAAGCGGATTTTTGCGTTCCACCCAAGGCGCGAATTTCGTGCTGGGACCTTTGATTGAAAGCGAGTTGATGCCCTCCCGAAGCGCCATCGGCATTGCCAAGGGCAATGGCAGGTTGAAAACGCTGCTCGACAAAGGATTGGCCGCGCTCCATGCCGACGGGACCTATGCCCGGTTGCAGGAACACTACTTCCCGGGTGTGGATATGTTCAGCGGTCAATGATCAGCGAGGGCGCAACCATGCTACCTACCTTCACTCAATTCGCCTCGACCCTGGAAGGTTTTGCGCCGTTGTTGCTGCGCGGCGTCTGGGTCACCCTGCAACTGGCGCTGTTGTCCCTGTTGCTGGGGCTGGCATTCGGCCTGATCGGTGCCGGTGCCAAGCTCTCCAGGGTCAGAACCTTGCGACTCTGCGCGCAGCTCTACACCACGCTGATCCGCGGCGTGCCGGACCTGCTGTTGATGTTTTTCGTTTTCTATGGGGTGCAAACGGGCTTGAGTCGTCTGACGCAAGCGCTGGGCTGGGCCTACATCGAAATCGATCCCTTCGCCGCTGGCGTACTCACTCTGGGGTTTATCTACGGCGCCTATTTTACCGAAACCTTTCGTGGCTCCTTGCTGGCAGTGCCCCGCGGCCAGTTCCAGGCCGCCAAAGCCCTGGGCATGACCTTCAGCCAGGGCTTTGTGCATGTGATATTCCCGCAAATGATGCGGTTCGCGCTGCCGGGACTGGGCAATAACTGGATGGTCTTGCTCAAGGCTACGGCGCTGGTTTCGATCATTGGCTTGGCGGACTTGGTAAAGGTGGCCCAGGAGGCAGGAAAAAGCAGCCAGCAACTGCTGGCCTTTCTGATACTGGCAGGGCTGATCTACCTGTTGCTCAGCAGCATTTCAAACGCCATCTTGCGCTGGTTGGCGCGCCGCTACGGGGCCGGTGTACAGGAGGCTTCAAGGTGATTGAGCTGATCCTGGAATACTGGCGGCCGTTCATCTATTCAGACGGTCAACAAGTTACCGGCCTGGCCATGACCCTATGGCTGACCAGTGCCTCGCTGTGTTTAGGCTTGCTGTTGGCACTGCCGCTGTCCATCGCCAGGGTGTCTGGCCGCCGCTGGCTGCGTTGGCCGGTGCAAGGTTTTACCTATGTGTTTCGCGGCACGCCGCTGTATATCCAGTTACTGATTTTCTACACCGGTATCTACAGCATCGCCGCCGTGCGGGAACAGCCGTTGCTGGACGGGTTTTTCCGCGAGGCGCTGAACTGCACGCTGTTGGCGTTCGCCCTGAATACCGGGGCCTACACCACGGAAATACTGGCGGGCGCCATTCGTGCGATGCCTCGCGGTGAAATCGAAGCCGCACGGTCCCTGGGGTTTGACGGTTGGAAGCTGTATGTCCACCTGATCATGCCTTCGGCCTTGCGCCGCTCATTGCCTTACTACAGCAATGAAGTGATTTTCATGCTGCATTCCACCACGTTGGCGTTCACGGCCACGGTGCCGGACATCCTGAAGGTTGCCCGGGATGCCAACGCCGCCACCTTCCTGACCTTCCAATCCTTTGGTTTCGCTGCGGTTCTCTACCTCGGCGTGACCTTTGTCTTGGTTGGGCTGTTTCGCCTGGCTGAACGACGTTGGCTGCGCTTTCTGGATGCGGGCCGATAGGAGACCGATATGCAGACTCAAAGGCACCCTTTGCTGGCGGGCGTACCGGGTACGACGCGCCAGATCCACAGCTTTCATTACGGCCCGGCCAAGGCGGCGGGCAAGGTGTATATCCAGGCGTCCCTGCACGCCGATGAACTGCCGGGAATGCTGGTTTTATGGCACCTGAAGCAGCAACTGGCGTGCCTGGAAGCGGCAGGGTTATTGCGCTGGTCGGTTGTGTTGGTACCGGTGGCCAACCCGCTGGGGTTGGAGCAAGTGTTGATGGATGTGCCGCAGGGGCGCTTCGATAACGACAGTCGGGAGAACTTCAATCGTTTCTTCCTGGATGTCAGCCAGCAGGTCGGCGATCGCGTGCAAGGCTTGCTGGGCGATGACCCCGCCTGCAATCTGCGACTGATCCGTTCGACTTTGTTGCAAACGCTTGCCAGCCAAGTACCGGCCACGCAGCTGCAATCCATGCGCTTGACCCTGCAAACGCTGGCCTGTGACGCCGATATAGTGCTGGACTTGCATTGTGATTTCGAAGCCGTGCAGCACCTGTATCTGTCGCCGGATTCCTGGCCGCATGTGGAGCCCTTGGCCCGTTACCTGGGCGCCAGGGCCTGTTTTTTGGCCAAGGAGGCAGGTGGGCAATCGTTCGATGAGTGCTTTACGTTGTTCTGGGAGCAGATGCAGGCGCGGTTTGCCGGGTGCTTTTCGGCCCCTGGGTTCGCTGTGACCGTGGAGTTGCGGGGTGTCGCCGATGTGGATCACGGGCTTGCGCGGCAGGATTGCCAGGGGTTGATCAACTACCTGATTCTGCGCGGCGCGATTGATGGCCAGGCGCCGCCGCTTCCGCCATTGCTCAACCCGCCAACACCGTTGGCGGGGGTAGAGCCGGTGCAGAGCCCGGTGGGAGGCTTGATGGTGTTTTGCGCGCAGGTGGGAGATTACCTGGAAGCGGGGCAGATCCTGGCGGATGTTATCGATCCGATCACAGACCGCGTGACACCCGTCGCTTGTGCGCGGGCAGGGCTCTTATATGTCCGGTCTGTGCGACGAATGGCGACGGCGGGTATGACGATTGCCCATGTCGCTGGCGCGAAGGCCTATCGACAGGGGTATCTGTTATCGCCCTGAAGTCAGGGCAGTGGCGAGAAAGGCGAACGCCCATCCGCACTCTGCAATTCCTGCAGGTAGTTGCGGAAAATCTGGCCCAGCACCTGGGTGGCTACTTCCAATTCATCGCGCTGCATGTGTTCGGCGACTTCGTCGGCAGTGTCCAGCGCGTCTTCGGCGCCGTTGACTGCGGCCATTTTCAGCACGATATACGCCTGCACGTTATTGGCCGGCACGCCTTCGCCATGGAAGAACATGCTGCCCAGCTTGAACTGTGCCTGGGCATGGCCCTGCAACGAGGCTTTCTCGAAGAAGCTCAAGGCCTTGTTCAGGTCGCGGGCAGGGTTTTTGTCGTCGTAGAAGAATTCGCCCAACTCGTATTGCGCCTGCGCATCCCCGCCATCGGCCAGCGTTTGGCAGGCGCTCAGCGCCTCGGCCTGGCTGTCGGGCTGAGTATTGAGGGTGCAACGACCCATCGCTGGGATCAACAACGAGTTGCCGCCCGCTTGTGCAAGTGCAAGCAGCGGTTGAAGGAGCAACAGGCAGCCCAGAACCAGGGTGCGGCCGGTGCGTTTCATGGGAATCGACTTACCTCTGACGGGGCGCGTGGAGCCACGTGGGGATCCAATAAGCGCGCATTATGAAATAAGCAGGCCCCTGCTTACAAAGTCTTTACTCGTTTTTCTGCTGCATGGGCAAGTTATCTGCCGGATTGCAGGTGATTTCTCGAAAAAAGAAGGAAATTTCTGTAAGCAAGGTAGCAAATCTGACGCCGCCAGGGGCGACGTCAGGTTGTGGCTGGCTTACTTCAGTGCGGCGAAGGCACGTTCGGCGGCGTCCAGAGTCAGTTTCAGCTCGGCGTCGCCATGGGCGATGGAGGTGAAGCCGGCCTCAAAGGCACTCGGTGCCAGGTACACACCGCCTTCGAGCATCAGGTGGAAGAAACGCTTGAACAGGTTGGCATCGCTGCCCATCACATCGTCAAAGGTCACGATGTCATCGGCACCGCTGAAATACAGGCCGAACATGCCACCGGCCTGGGTCGTGACGAACGGGATGCCCGCCGCATCGGCGCGTTGTTGCAGGCCGTCGAGCAGACGCGTGGTGTAGTCGGTCAGCTCGGCGTGGAAGCCCGGACGGCTGATCAGGCGCAGGGTGGTCAGGCCGGCGGCCATGGCCAACGGGTTACCGGACAGGGTGCCGGCCTGGTAGACCGGGCCCAGCGGCGCGATGTGCTGCATGATTTCGCGCTTGCCGCCGAAACAGCCGACTGGCATGCCGCCGCCAATGATCTTGCCGAAGGTGCTCAGGTCCGGCGTGACGCCGTAGTAAGCCTGGGCACCGCCGAGGGCGACGCGGAAACCGGTCATCACTTCGTCGAAAATCAACACCACGCCATGCTTGTCGCACTGCTCGCGCAGGCCTTCGAGGAAACCCGGCGCTGGTGGCACGCAGTTCATGTTGCCGGCGACCGGCTCGACGATGATGCACGCCACGTCCTGGCCGACTTCGCTGAGCATTTTTTCGACGGCAGCGATGTCGTTGAACGGCAGGGTCAGGGTGTGCTTGGCAAATGCCGCCGGCACGCCGGCCGAACTCGGTACGCCCTGGGTCAGCAGGCCCGAGCCGGCCTTGACCAGCAGGCTATCGGAATGGCCGTGGTAGCAACCTTCGAACTTGATGATGCTGTCGCGGCCGGTGAAGCCACGGGCCAGGCGGATTGCGCTCATGGTCGCCTCAGTGCCGGAGCTGACCATGCGCACCATTTCCATCGACGGCACGATGGCGCACACCAGGTCCGCCATCTCGGTCTCCATGGCGGTTGGCGCGCCGTAGGACAGGCCGTGCTCCAGTTGCTTGCGTACCGCGTCCAACACGTCGGGGTGGCTGTGGCCGAGGATCATCGGGCCCCAGGAACCTACGTAGTCCACATAGCGCTTGTCATCTTCGTCGGTGACGTAGGCGCCTTCGGCGTGCTTGAAGAACAACGGGGTGCCGCCAACGCTCTTGAACGCGCGCACGGGGGAGTTCACACCGCCGGGGATATGTTTCTGGGCATTGGCAAACAGGGTTTCGGAACGAGACATGGGCAGGCTCTCTGAATTCAGGATTTGAGGAGTTCGTTGAAGGCGCGGGCGCGGCGCGTCACTTCCTGGGGGCTGTCGGCACCGAACAGGCCGTGGACCACCGCCAGCAGATCGGCACCGTGCTCCACCAGCGGCGCGGCGTTTTCCAGGGTGACACCACCAATCACGCAGATCGGCACCTGCAAGCGGGCGCGGGCCTGGGCCAGCATTTCGAGGGTGGCTGCCGGGGCGCCGGGTTTGGTGCTGGAATTGAAGAAGCGGCCAAAGGCAACATAGCTGGCGCCTTCGCGCGCGGCCTGTTCAGCCAGTTCGATCTGGCTGTGGCAGGTGGAGCCGATGATTGCATTGCGCCCCAGCAACGCCCGGGCCGGGGTCAGTGGGCCGTCGGTCTGGCCCAGGTGGACGCCGACGACAAGGCGCGCGGCCAGTTCGGCGTCATCATTGATGATCAACTGGGTCTTGTAGCGCGAGCACAGGTTACGCAGGGCTTCGGCTTCGCGCAGGCGACGGGCATCGTCGCTGCTTTTATCGCGGTATTGCAGCAAGGTCACGCCGCCTTCCAGCGCGGCCTCGACGTAGGACAGGAACTTACCGGCCAATAGTTGGCTGTCGGTAATGGCATACAGGCCACGTAGTTTCATCGAGCAGGCCCCTTGGTGTTACGAACAGAAATCCAGTGGCAGGCGCCGCGGCACAAATTGCCCCTGGCCCAGTTGTTCGGCGTCCCGCAGGGTGCGCCAGGTGTAATTGAGTGCCGACTCCACGGCGCTGGCCAGGCCTTCGCCCTGGGCCAGGCGACCGGCGAGGGCGCTGGCCAGGGTGCAGCCGGAGCCGTGATAGCTGCCTGGCAGGCGTTGGCAGGTGAAGGTGTGGCGCGTGCCGTCGCGGCTGTACAGGCGATTGTGCACCTCATGCTCGTCGCCGTGGCCGCCGGTGATCAACAGGTGCTTGATGAACGGCAGTAGTTTGTCGGCGCATTCGTCTGCCGTGCCATCGGGCAGTTCGGCGAGGATGCGTGCCTCAGGCAGGTTGGGCGTGGCAATCAGCGACAACGGCAACAACCGCTCGCGCATCGCATAGCCGACTTCATCCTTGCCCAGGCTGCCACCGCCACCGGCGCGCAGCACCGGGTCGCAGACCACCGGCAGGTGGGGGTGCTGCTGCAGCAGTTCGACCACGGTATCCACCATCACGGTGGAACCGAGCATGCCCAACTTGACCGCCGCGACTTCGGAGTCGCCAAGCACGGCGTTGGCCTGGGCCAACACCCATTCGCGATCGAGCACGCGGAAATCGCTGACATTCACGGTGTTCTGTACGGTCAGCGCGGTCACGGCCGGGGCTGCGTGACAGCCTTGGGCGAGCAGGGCTTCGATATCTGCCTGCAAGCCGGCGCCACCACTGGGATCATGGCCGGAGAGACAGAGGACAACGGGGCGAGAGCTGTAGATATTCATGGTGCGCGAGCTTACCACCAAACGCTTTTTGCGTGGCTGTCGGGCAACGCATGTATTTCCGGCGGAAACACTTGGGAAGATGGCTACGGGCTATCATTCAGTTCCAGCACTTGGTGCCCTGAAAGGCCCGTTCTAGAGCCTTTCAAAAAATTATTTCAATGGTGTCTTTTGGCCTTTAGCGGCTATGCTAGAGTGGATCCAAACAACTTAATGTATCGCCGGTGTACGTCTTCTCAAAAGGAATGGGGGGCTTTTGACATAACCGGACAGGCCACGCTGGGGCTCTATGCGCTATTTGCTGATGTTTCTCTTGTGTGGGCTGCCGATGTTGGCCGGCGCCGTTGAGTTCAATGAAACTACCCGAAGCCTTCCCTTGGGCCGGGTCATGCAAGTACTCGAAGACCCAAGTGGTAGCGTCACCATCGCCGATGCCCGTTCTGCGGTACTGGCCAGTCGTTACACCCGCCATGATAAAGACACCCTCAATGCCGGCTATTCACGCTCGGCGTTCTGGCTCAAGGTCGACCTGCATTACCTGCCCAAGGATCCCCAGGCCCAGCGCACCTGGCTGCTGGAGCTGGCCTATCCGCCCCTTGATCATCTGGAGTTGTACGTTCCCGATGGTGCCGGTGGCTACCGCCTGGCCGGGCGCACCGGGGACGCATTGCCCTTTGCCAGCCGTGAGATTCACCAGAACAATTACTTGTTCACTGTCGACTTCAAGGCCGGTGAACAGAAAACGCTCTATCTGCGCCTGCAAAGCGAAGGTTCGATCCAGGCGCCGTTGACCCTGTGGTCGAGCACTGCGTACCTGGAAGACCAGCCGCTGCGCCTCTATGTGCTGGGCCTGATCTATGGCGTGCTGCTGGGCATGCTGGTGTACAACCTGTTCATCTACCTCAGCGTGCGCGACACCAGCTACCTCTATTACATCTTCTATATCGCCTCGTTCGGCATGTACCAGCTCTCGGTGAATGGCGCGGCGGTGGAGTACTTCTGGCCTGACAACCCCTGGTGGGCGAATGCGGCGACGCCGTTCCTGATCGGCGCGTCAGCGTTGTTCGGCAGCCTGTTTGCCCGCAGCTTCCTGCACACCGCCCTTTATAGTCGCTGGCTGGACCGGCTGCTGCTGGTGCTGGTGGGCACGGGGGCGGTGGTGATGTTGTTGTCGCTGATGACCAGCTACGCCCTGGCCCTGCGCCTGGCGACCGCGCTGGCCCTGGTTTTTACCGTGACCATCTTTGTCGCCGGGATCCGGGCCTGGTGCTGCGGCCAGCGCGTGGCACGGTATTTCATCATCGCCTGGTCGGCGTTCCTGATCGGCGGGGTGGTCAACACGATGATGGTGTTGGGCTACTTGCCCAATGTGTTTCTCACCATGTATTCGAGCCAGATCGGCTCGGCCATCGAAGTCGCCCTGTTGTCCCTGGCCTTGGCTGATCGGATCAACGCGATGCGCGAACAGCAGGCGCAAATCCTGTTTGATGCCAGCCAGAAACTGGAAGTGCTCAACCAGCAACTGGCCCACAGCAACCAGTTGAAAGACGAATTCCTCGCGACCCTGACCCATGAACTGCGCACGCCGATGAATGGGGTGATCGGTTCGTTGGAGTTGATGCAGACCGTGCCCCTGGCCGGCGACCTGGCGCAATACCAGTACACCGCCGCCGGCTCGGCGCGGGACATGATGCGCATGGTCAATGGCATCCTCACCCTCACCGAATTGCAAGCCGGGCGCCTTAGCGCGCAGCCGCAAGTGTTCAGCCTGCGCGGGGTGCTCGATACCTTGCGCCAGCAGTTCCAGGGGAATGCCCAAGGCAAGGGCCTGGAGTTTTCCATTGATGTGGCGGGCCAATTGCCGGATCGCCTGGAGGGCGACGCAGGCAAGCTGATGCAGTGCCTGGAATGCCTGCTGGATAACGCGTTCAAGTTCACCCATGAAGGCGCCGTGCGCCTGCGGGTGGTGGGCGTGCCCCGGGCTGATGGCCATCTGGATCTGACTTTTATCGTCACCGACTCCGGGATCGGCTTTGCGCAGTTGGATGAAGCGACCCTGTATCAGCGCTTCTTCCAGGTGGATGGCTCGACCACCCGTGAATATGGCGGCCTGGGCATTGGCCTGGCGATCTGCCGGCAGTTGATCGAATTGCTCGGCGGGCGCTTGACCCATCACTCCGAACCGCACAAAGGCAGCCGTTTCCAGCTGGAGGTGGCCGTCATTGCGGTGCCGCCGGAGCCGGCCCGGGCGGTGGAGCTGCACCGCGCGCCACAGGATTGCACGGTACTGCTGGTGGACGACAACAACGTCACGCAATTGGTCTTGCGCGGCATGTTGCTCAAGCTGGGTTACCGGGTGAAAGTGGCGGACAGTGGCCCCGTGGCCCTGTCCATGCTGCAGGCTGGGGCGTTTGATGCGGTGCTGCTGGATGTGCCCGAGGATGGCTTCTCCCTGTGCTGCCAGATCCGTGCCTTGCCCGGCTGTGCTGAGCTGCCGGTGATCGCTTTGAGTGACTCCCTGCAAGGCGGCGCACGCCAGCATTGTCACGGCATCGGCCTTAGCGAACAGTTGCTCAAACCGGTGCGTTTCGAGCTTTTGCAGGCCGTATTGCAGCGGCGCCTGCTGTGCCCGCTAGAGGGTGAAAGCGCCGGCAGTTAGGCGTATATGCCACTTTTTTAAGCGTGGTGACGATGCTTAACTGAATTTAAGGCCTCAATCAGCGTGGCCTTTTCTCAGGAGGCCCGTCATGAATCTGCACCAGTTCGCCGAAACCCACGACGTTACCAACCAGCCGCCGTCCCTGGACGGCGCCAATCTGTATCGCCTCGACCTGCCCCTGCAGGAATGGTCGCGGCGCTTTGGCGCGGGCTGGGCCGAGGCGCGTATCGATGCCTACGGCGCCTTGGCGGGCGGGCCGCTGATGGAGGCGGGGTTCCTGGCGAATCAGAACAAGCCGGTGTTCAGCAGCCATGATCGCTATGGTCACCGCATTGACCTGGTGGAGTTTCATCCGGCCTATCACGCGCTGATGCGTACCGCCGTTGAGCATGGCTTGCCGTCGTTGCCCTGGGCCCATCCCCTGGCGGGCGCCCATGTCGCCCGCGCTGCCCTGACCTACCTGCACAGCCAGGCCGAAGCCGGCACGGGTTGCCCGCTGACCATGACCTTCGCCTGCGTGCCGGCCCTGCGCCTGCAACCTGAGCTGGCCGACACCTGGCTGCCGAAAATCCTCAACACCGAATATGATCCGCGCAACGTCGGCATCGCCCATAAGGCTGGCGCGACCATCGGCATGGCCATGACCGAGAAACAGGGCGGCACCGACGTGCGTGCCAATACCACCCGCGCCTATCCCGTAGGCGCCGGTGGCCCTGGCCAGCCCTATGAGTTGGTGGGACATAAGTGGTTCTGCTCGGCGCCGATGTGCGATGCCTTTCTGACCCTGGCGCAGACCGACAAGGGCCTGACCTGTTTCCTCCTGCCCCGCCAGCGCCCGGATGACACGCGTAACCAGTTCTATATCCAGCGCCTGAAAAACAAACTCGGCAATTGCTCCAACGCATCCAGTGAAGTCGAGTTCCGTGGCGCCCTGGCCTGGATGGTCGGCGAAGAAGGCCGTGGCGTACCGACCATCATCGAAATGGTCGCCATGACCCGTTTCGATTGCATGGTCGGCTCCAGCGCCTTGATGCGCCAGGCGCTGACCCAGGCCAGCCATCATTGTGCCCATCGTTTGGTGGGTGGCCGCGTGCTCAGTGAGCAGCCCTTGATGCAAAACGTGCTGGCCGACCTGGCCCTGGAAAGTGAGTCGGCCTTGGCCTTGAGCTTGCGCATGGGCCAGGCGCTGGATCATCTGGACGATGAGCAGCAAGCCAAGTTCGCGCGGCTGGTGACGGCGGTGGGCAAGTATTGGATCTGCAAGCGCGCGCCGGCGATGATCAACGAAGCCGCCGAGTGCATGGGCGGCGCCGGGTATGTCGAGGACAGCATCCTGCCGCGCCTGTACCGTGAGGCGCCGGTCAATTCGACGTGGGAAGGTTCTGGCAACGTGCAATGCCTGGACGTGCTGCGGGCCTTGTCGAAAGAGCCCGGGGTGCTGGAGACATTGTTTGTCGAATTGGGCGATGGGCATGGCGATAAGCGCCTGGCGCGGCATATCGAGCAATTGAAGTCGGCGTTTATGGATACCCAGGACATCCAGTACCGGGCGCGACAACTGACTGAGGATATCGCCGTGGCGTTGCAGGCCAAGTTGTTGCTGGAGGCGGGCAACGCCAGTGTCAGCGATGGGTTTATCGCCAGTCGCCTGGGTGAGTCGTCGGGGCGGGTGTACGGCACCTTGCCACGAGGTGTGGATGTGCAGGCCATCGTTGCCCGCTCAACCCCATCGCTCTGAATAACCACGGTAAACGATGTAGGGGCTGATTTGCCTGCGATGGCCATAGGTATCTACACAACTTTCAGAAACTGACGCCCCCCCGTGGCAAGCCCGCTCGCCACAGGGGAGTTCATCAGTGTCTGAAGTTGTGTAGATACCTATGGCCATCGCAGGCAAGCCAGCTCCTACATTTGAACGCATTCCAATTCAGAGGTGGTTAGGTCAGCCTATGGATAACCAGGCATGCCAATTCAGAGTTTGCGTCTGGCGGCGATGCAGGCAAGATGAAGGCCTGCACGTCAGAACACAGGATGCTTACCGTGACCGAAGCTTTTGTTGTCGTTCAAACCGCTGAAGAGGCCGTTGACCGGCTGGCGGCTCTGCATGAGCGGGCCACCGGCGCGCTCAACCAGGCTCTCAAGCAATACCTCAAGGATCGCGTCGAGCCCGACGCTGCACAACGTGCGCTCTTTCGCTACCCTGAACTGCGCCTGACCTACCACTGTCATGGCGAAGTCCCACAGACCACCCGCGCTTACGCCAAGGTGCAGTTGCCGGGCACCTATAGCGTCACCGTCACCCATCCGGCGGCGTTCCGCAAATACCTGCTGGAGCAGCTGGTGCCGTTGATGCACGACTTCACCGTGACGGTGGAAGTGGGCGTCAGTCAGCAGAATATCCCGTACCCCTATGTGGTGGAGCAGGGCGACGAGCTGGCCGGCTCCGGCGTGACCGCCGCGACCCTGGCGCGGGTGTTCCCGAGCACCGACCTGTCCGCCGCCACCGATGGCATCGCCGATGGCCTGTACGACTGGGAAAACACCGATCCGCTGCCCCTGGCGCTATTCGATGCGGCCCGCGTGGATTTCTCCCTGCGCCGCCTGGTGCACTACACCGGCAGCGATTGGCGGCATGTGCAGCCGTGGATTCTGCTGACCAACTACCACCGCTATGTCGACCAGTTCATCGTCCATGGCCTGGAACAGTTGCGCAGCGACCCACGCTTTATCCGCATGGTGTTGCCGGGCAACGTGATTATCGAAAAAGGCATGGACCATGGCGAAGCGTCTGCCATTGCCGCAGGCGTGGTCTGGCACCGTTATCAGATGCCGGCCTACCACTTGCAGGCCAGCGACGGCCATGGCGTGACCCTGGTCAACATCGGTGTCGGCCCGTCCAATGCCAAGAACATCACCGACCACCTAGCAGTGTTGCGTCCCCATTGCTGGCTGATGATCGGTCACTGCGGTGGCCTGCGCCAATCCCAGACCATCGGCGACTATGTGCTGGCCCATGCTTACATGCGGCGCGACGGCATTCTCGACCGGGTGGTCCCGCCGAACATCCCGATCCCGGCGCTGGCTGAAGTGCAGATGGCGTTGCAACAAGCGGCGGCCAACGTCACCGGCGAGAAGGGCGAAGAGCTGAAAAAGCGCCTGCGCACCGGCACCGTGTTGACCTACGACGACCGCAACTGGGAGCTGCGCTGGGCCCAGGAGCGACCGCTGATCAACCTGTCCCGCGCGGTGGCGGTGGATATGGAGAGCGGCACCATTGCGGCGCAAGGCTATCGTTTGCGGGTGCCTTACGGCACATTGCTGTGTGTGTCGGACAAGCCGCTGCACAGTGAAATCAAGTTGCCAGGTTCGGCCAACGCGTTCTATGAACGGGCCGTGAGCCAGCACTTGAAGATTGGTATCGAGGCGGTGGACTTGTTGCGCACCGAGCTCAACTCGTTGCACTCGCGCAAACTGCGCAGCTTCGACGAGCCGCCGTTCCGCTAAATAGCGGGGTGGTTATTTAACGGTCAGGCCACTAGCATGGTGGATCCTGACTGTTAGATATTCCGTTGCCATGTCCCGTCCTGCCCGTCCCGACTCGCGCCGCCCTGGCGTGAAACCTCCACATGCCGCTGCTCGCCGTGTCGCCAAGGCGCCGCCGGCCGAGCCGAAGTTGATCCTGTTCAATAAACCCTTCGACGTGCTGACCCAATTCAGTGACGAAGGCGGGCGCGCGACCCTCAAGGATTTCATTGATATTCCAGGCATCTACCCCGCCGGGCGCCTGGATCGGGACAGTGAAGGCCTATTGCTGCTGACCAACGATGGCCAGTTGCAGGCGCGGATTGCCGACCCCAAGCACAAACTGGCAAAGACCTACTGGGTACAAGTAGAAGGCGAGCCCACCGAGGAGCATCTGCAACGCCTGCGCGCGGGGGTGGAGTTGAATGACGGTATGACCCTGCCGGCTGAAGCCCGGCGATTGGATGAGCCAGAACTATGGCCGCGCAACCCGCCGGTGCGGTTTCGTAAAAACTTGCCGACCTATTGGCTGGAACTGGTGATTCGCGAGGGGCGCAACCGTCAGGTACGGCGCATGACCGCCGCCGTGGGCTTGCCGACCTTGCGCCTGGTGCGGGTGAAAATCGGCGATTGGTCGATTGAAGGCCTAGGCCAAGGCCAGTACCGCGAAGTGCCGGCGCGCTTATAAAGCCCCGGATTCGATCAGGCCGATCACCACGCTCTTGATGATAAACGCGGCCACGCCCAGGCCCAGCACGAAGAACAGAATCATCGAGCCAAAACGCCCGGCTTTGGATTTCTTCGCCAGATCCCAGACGATAAAGCCCATGAAAATGATCAGGATTGTGACCAGTCCGGTCATCATCCACTCTTCAAACAGCACGGGGTCAATCGAATTCATTGGGCAGTTTCCGACAAAGGCAGGCGCGAAGTATAAGGCAATGAGGCAGGTGCAACGTTGACCTGCGTCGGTGCGTCGCACCCAGGTGTCACTGCCTGAGCACGCTCAAAATGTAGGAGCTGGCTTGCCTGCGATAGCGGTGTTTCAGTCGCTGATATGCCAGCAGACAGTCCGCTATCGCAGGCAAGCCAGCTCCCACATGGGTTCGATGGTGAGTCTTAGGTACGCAGGTGAGTCAACGGCAACTCCGTGCTGTTAAGCACCTGGTTGAGCACAAAGCTTGAGCGCACGCTGGTCACGCCCTCAATCCGGGTCAGGTGTCCCAGCAGCAGTTTTTGATAGTGATCCATATCTGGCACCACCACTTTCAACTGATAGTCGGCATCCATCCCGGTGACCAGGCTGCATTCCAGCACCTGCGGCAAGGTGCGGATGGCCGCTTCGAAGTTCTCGAAACGCTCGGGGGTGTGTCGGTCCATGCCGATCAATACGTAGGCTGTAAGGCTTAGGCCAAGCATCTTGCGGTCGAGCAGGGCGACTTGGCGTGAGATGTAGCCGTCGTCTTCCAATTGCTTGACCCGGCGCGAGCAGGGTGACGGCGACAGGCCGATCCGCTCGGCCAACTCCTGGTTGGAGATCCTCGCGTCGCGCTGTAATTCCGCCAAAATACTCAGGTCGTATCGGTCAAGTTTGCTCATGGGGATGGCCTTTGTCGTAACTATTGCTGTGAATTATCTATCCAGGGTTAAAAATTGCGCAAGCACTGTTTATTGACGCAATCTTCGCAATCATCTGCCGGCGCCTCACGCCTATGATTACCAACAGAATCACTGCCCGGACATACAGTCCACTGCAGCCCGCCCAATCAGGCCGGCTGCGGCCCGCCAACCCCACCGGGTTGCGCCGGCCCCCGGGCTACACACTGTCCACAAGACGGCGTGAGGTGAGCCAACGTCATAAGCGTTGAGCCAGGACGAAGTTCTCAAGGGGCGACCGACGGGTCGCCCCTTTTCTTTTGCCGGCGAAAATTGTTCTGGCGACTGATAACCTGTTGCAGAACCGGGCCCGGCTTTTCCAGTCTCATGCGTAGGCCCTAATCCGCAGTGAGGAATAGCATGAAGCGCATCTGGCGTTTGGCAGGTGTAGGGATGTTGATGGTCACCTTCGGCACGCAGGTGATGGCCGATGAACGAGACAATTCTCCACGGCAGGGGCAAGGTCCGCAGGGCGGTGACGGGCAGCGAGAGCGAGGGCATTCAGCCAACCCGCCGCGCCCGGAGCACATCCAGCCAAGCCCGCAGGGTGAGCGCGGCGGCCAGAATGGCCAGTGGCAGGCTCGTCCGCAAGGCCACGAAGCACCACGCCCTGCACCCCAGGCCGGTAGCAACCTGCCAATCCAGGGCCGGCCCGATTCCGTAGGCCAGACCCAGGAGCCGCGCCAGGGCAATTACCGTGATATTCCCAGGCGCAACGACGGCAACCCGCATTGGCAAGCCGGTGGTCCCGGCTCGCGCCCTGGCTACAACGGCCATCCCAATGACAATCGCTGGCCAGGCCGCCCCGACGGGCATGGCAATGGCTGGGGCCCCGGCCCGCAGTATCGGCCCGGCTACACGGTGGACCGCTTCCCCGACCGTAATTACCGCGTGCCCTATCGCGGCCAGGATTATTTCTTCTCGGGCGGCTATTGGTATCGCCCCCAAGGCCCGCGCTACGTAGTGGTCGCGCCACCCTATGGGATTCGTGTGCATTACCTGCCGGACTATGCGCGGGAAGTATGGGTGGGCGGCGCGCTGTTTTTTCTCGCCGCTGGCGCCTATTACAGTTACGAGACCAGTACCCAGCAGT
Source organism: Pseudomonas sp. WS 5027 (assembly GCF_012985695.1). Classification (NCBI taxonomy): domain Bacteria; kingdom Pseudomonadati; phylum Pseudomonadota; class Gammaproteobacteria; order Pseudomonadales; family Pseudomonadaceae; genus Pseudomonas; species Pseudomonas sp. WS 5027. The sequence continues at coordinate 88,207 of NZ_JAAQWU010000016.1, forward strand.
ACGTGGTGGTGCAACCGCCGGTGGCCAGTTTGCCGCCGCAGCCGGCGCCCCAGGGCAATGGGTATGACGTGGTGGCCTATCCCGCCAACGGCCAATCGCCCGCCCAGGTGCAGCAGGACGGTTACGATTGCTATCGCTGGGCGGTGCAGCAGAGTGGCTTCGACCCGCAGACCGTCACCTACGCGCCTGCGCCGGCAGTGGTGCAAACCTACCGCCAGGCCCAGGGCAACTGCCTGAGCAGTCGCGGGTATCAGGTGACCTACTAAGTCTTGTTGCCGGTGACCACTTCCAGCGGGTCGGCGTGCACCAGCACCTCGGCCCGTGGATAAGCCTGATGGATGGCATCGGCGGCCTGGTCGCTGATGTCATGGGCTACCGACAGGCTCAACTCTCCCGGTAACTCCAGATGCAACTGCACAAACCAGTGGTGGCCGGAAATCCGCGTGCGTAAATCATGGGCCCCCAGCACGCCGGGTACGCTACGGGCCAGTTCGAGCATGTGCTGGCTGACTTCGGCCGGCAGTTCTTCGTCCATCAGCACGGCAAAGCTTTCCCGGGCGATCTGGATCGCGCTCCACAAGATATAGGCGGCAATCCCCAGGCCAAACCAGGCATCGACTTGATGCAAGCCGAAGGCCGCCAGCACCAGCGCCAATAGAATGCTGCCATTGAGCAATAGGTCCGAACGGTAGTGCAGCGAGTCGGCGCGCACCGCGTTCGAGCCGGTTTCGCGGATCACCCGGTATTGCAAAGTCAGCAGCGCCACGGTCAGCGCCAGCGACAGCACAATCACCGCGATACTCAGCCATGGCGCGCCCACCGGCTCCGGGTGCTGCAAACGCTGGTAAGCCTGGAAGGCGATCAACACCGCACTGCCGGCGATAAACAGCGCCTGGGCCATGCCCGCCAGGGATTCTGCCTTGCCATGCCCATAACGGTGCTCGTCATCCGCCGGGCGCAGCGCGTAATGCACCGCCAGCAGGTTGAGCAGCGAAGTCACGCCGTCGAGCAGCGAGTCGGTCAGCCCGGCGAGCATGCTCACCGAACCACTGAACCACCACGCGACGGCCTTACCAATAATCAGGATGCTGGCCACGCCAACCGAGGCGCGGGTGGCCAGGCGCAGTAGGCGGGCGTGTTCGGTGCTGGTGCTCATGGGGCAATCAAATCCTTACGCGGCAGGTTGCAGGCCCAGGGACGCGAGTTGCTGCACGCTGCCCTTGAACTGGATCAGGCGCGGGTCATCCAGCGGCAGGCTGCGCCCGGTTTCGTGCTCGATGATGGTTTGCAGCTTGGTGTTATCCACCTTGCCGTCGGCACCGATGGCTTCTTGCAGCTTCTCGGGGGCCACTTGTGCGGTCTTGCCCGGCTCGAAGTAAATCGCGCCGGTGGCGAAGTCCACGCCGAAGGCGATCAGGCCGGGGATCACGTAGAACAGCAAGCCGACCGCATCGAGCACGGCAATCGCCGGGTCGATCTTGCCGTCGATCTGGCCACGGCGGTCAGGATAGAAAATCGAACCGCAGGCCGTCAGTTGGCTCAACAGGGTGACGGCCAGAACACCGCCGATGACACGGGTAGCAATACGCATGGGATTCTCCTGAACTTGTATGGGGTGACTATAAAGCAGATCTACCGTGCGCCACCCACCTAAAGTGGATAGGTATCTACACAACTTTCAGAAACTGATGAGTTCCCCTGTGGCGAGCGGGCTTGTCGGAACGCCGCATCGCCCGCGCTGGGCTGCGAAGCAGCCCCAAATCCAGCCGCTACGGAGTATCTGATACACCGCGTTCGGCTTACTGGGTCTGCTTCGCAGCCCAACGCGGGGCAAGCCCGCTCGCCACAAAAGTCCTATCTGCTCGGGTTCAAGTTGTGTCGATACCTATGCCCATCGCCGGCCAGCCAGCGCCTACTTTTAGTCGCATTCCAATTGGAAGCGGCACTCCACCGATATCCAGCCGTTCGCCGTTATACTCGCCGCTCTGCCTTGGAGCCAGTATGAATTCGTTGCCAATCGATGATGTTTTACCCGCCTTGCGTGAAGCCTTGGCGACGCGCCATGAAGCCGTGCTCGAAGCACCGCCCGGCGCCGGTAAAACCACGCGGGTGCCGTTGGCGCTGTTGAATGAAACCTGGCTGGCCGGGCAAACCATCCTGATGCTTGAACCCCGCCGGCTCGCCGCCCGTGCCGCCGCCGAGCGCTTGGCCAGTGAACTGGGGGAGAAGGTCGGGGAGACCGTTGGCTACCGCATCCGCCTGGACAGCAAGGTCGGCCCCAACACCCGTATCGAAGTAGTCACCGAAGGCATCCTCACCCGCCGCCTGCAGGATGATCCGGCACTCGATGGCGTGGGCCTGCTGATTTTCGACGAATTCCACGAGCGCAGCCTCGACGCCGACCTGGCACTGGCCCTTAGCCTTAATGGCCGCGAGCTGTTTCGCGACAAGCAGCCGCTGAAAATCCTCCTCATGTCTGCCACCCTCGAAGGCGAACGCTTGTCGGGTCTGCTGGACGACGCACCGATCCTGCGCAGTGAAGGGCGTATGTACCCGGTGCAGATGCGCTGGGGGCGGCCGTTCCAGCCCGGTGAATTTATCGAGCCACGGTTGGTGCAGACCATCCTTGAAGCCCTGCACGACGAAACCGGCAGCGTGCTGGTGTTCCTGCCGGGGCAGGCGGAGATTCGCCGGGTCAATCAACAACTGGCCGATGCCCTCGGTGAGCGTGGCGATGTGCTGCTGTGCCCGCTGCATGGCGAGCTCGACCTGGCAGCCCAGCGGGCAGCCATTGACCCGGCGCCGGCGGGTAAGCGCAAGGTGGTGCTGGCCACCAACATTGCCGAGACCAGCCTGACCATCAACGGCGTGCGGGTGGTGATCGACGCGGGGCTGGCGCGGGTCCCGCGTTTTGACCCCGGTAGCGGCATGACCCGCCTCGACACCCAGCGCATCTCCCGTGCCAGTGCTACCCAGCGCGCAGGCCGGGCCGGGCGACTGGAGCCAGGCGTGTGTTATCGCTTGTGGTCCGAAGACCAGCATGAAGGGCTGGCGGCCTATGGCAGCGCGGAAATTCTCTCGGCGGACCTGGCCGGCCTCGCCCTGCAACTTGCGCGTTGGGGCGTGACGCCGACGCAGTTGGTCTGGCTCGATGTGCCGCCTACGGCTGCTTATGCCCAGGCTCAGGATTTGCTTGAGCGTCTGGGCGCGTTGAAGGACGCGACCTTGACTCCCCACGGGCAGAAAATGGCCAGCCTGCCGGCGCACCCGCGTATCGCGCATTTGTTATTGCGCGGCCAGGACCTGGGGCTGGCGAACATGGCGTGTGATGTCGCCGCGCTACTGGGCGAGCGCGACATCTTGCGCGGTGCGGGCGCCGATTTGCACAGTCGCCTGGCGTTGTTGTCCGGCGAGGAGCGCGCCCGTGGCACCCAGGGTGGCGTACAGCGGGCCAGGCAATTGGCCCGGCAATATCGCGGCTATCTGAGAGGCAAGGCCGAGCAGCCGGTGGCCGATCCCGATCACCCGCGTTGGCTTGGCGCGTTGCTGGCACTGGCCTACCCCGACCGGGTGGCGCAGCAGCGTCGTGCGGGCGGTGCGGAATATCGCCTGGCCAACGGTCGCGCCGCGTTGTTTGCAGAGGCCGATAGCCTGATGAAACAAGCATGGTTGGTGATCGCCGACCTGGGCAGCCGGCAGGGCCAGCGTGAAGAGCGGATCTACCTGGCTGCGGATTTTGATCCGGCGCTGTTCGATTCGGTATTGGCCGAGCAAGTGCGCAGCTTCGATCAACTGGATTGGGATGAGCGCGAAGGCGTGTTGCGCGCCGAACGCCAGCGCAAGGTTGGTGAACTGGTGCTCAGCCGCGAGCCGCTGACGGGTCTGGACGAGTCCGCCCGCAGCCAGGCGCTGGTCAATCTGGTACGGCGCAAGGGCCTGGAGCTGCTGCCCTGGACCCCGGAGCTGCGCCAGTGGCAGGCCCGCGTCATGCTGTTGCGTCAACTGGATGCCGGCAAACCCAGTGAGTGGCCTGACGTCAGCGACAGTGCCTTGCTCGCCAGCCTGGAGCACTGGTTGATGCCGTACCTGGGCAAGGTCTCGCGCTTGAGCCATTTCGCCAACCTGGATATTTCCAGCTTCCTGCATAACCTGTTGCCTTGGCCGCTGCCCCAGCGCCTGGACGAACTGGCGCCCCATCATTTGAAAGTGCCGTCGGGCTCATCGGTGCGCGTGGACTACAGTGAGCAGCCGCCGATTCTTGCGGTGCGCTTGCAGGAGTTGTTCGGCCTGGCCGACACCCCACGCATCGCCGGTGGGCGGCAGGTGGTGAAGTTGCACCTGCTGTCGCCAGCGCGGCGGCCGGTGCAGGTGACCCAGGATCTGGCGAACTTCTGGCGCAGTACCTACGCCGAGGTGAAGAAGGATCTGAAGGGGCGGTATCCTAAGCATTACTGGCCGGATGACCCCTTGGTGGCAGAGGCGACTGCGCGGATCAAGCCGCGCAAGTAAGCCCGATGAAGATCTAAATGTAGGAGCTGGCTTGCCTGCGATGGCGGTGGGTCAGTTAGCCAGGTTCTGGATGACAGACCGCTATCGCAGGCAAGCCAGCTCCTACACAAACCCTATTTCACAGTGGGTTTGGGGGTGTTTGCTATTGCGCCGCAGGCAGCAGGAACCGCGCTATCACCGGCAAATGATTGGAAATACGCAACGTATCGTCCTGCCGCACTCTGGCATCAACTTTCTTCAGCCTTGGGCTGAAGAACAGATAATCCACCGTGCGATCCGGCCCATCGAGGCTCGGGTCATTGGGGAAGTGGGTCAGCCACTGCGCTCGGTCAATCCCGCTGGATTGGCTGTTGCTGGGGATCATCGGGTATTTGTCCCACAGCAGATGCAGCTCACTGTCCGGTGAATACTGCCCGCGCCTGCCGGCGTCCAGGCGCAGGAATTGCCCCAGCGGCAGCAGGTTGAAATCCCCGCCAATCAGCCACGGCGTGCCCCGGCTTTCGAATTTATCCAGCAGTTTGACGGTTGCCTGTACTTGTTCGCGCACCGCGCTGTGGCCGGGCGCGCCATTGTCCAGGCGGGTGTTGAGCACCGCCAGTTGGCCGCCATCGCTCAATGGCAGGTAGCTGAGCAGCAATGCTGGCTTGGGTTGGAATTGGCGACTGATCAGGTTGCCCGAAGCCACCGGCAGTTGCAGGCGTTCGGCATGTTCGATCTGGTAGCGGCTGAGGGTTACCAGCTTGCGGCCGACGCTGCCGAATATATGCCAGTCGGGGACAAAATCGGCTTTCCAGTCGAAGGCCTGGACGCTGCACGGGTAGAGGTCCACCAGACGCTCCTGGAGCAGCGCCAGTTGATCCTGGTAATGGGATGGCTTGGCGCCTTCGTCCAACTCCTGCAGCAACAGCACGTCCGGCTGTTCGTCACGGATCACCCGTGCCACTTCGTCCAGGCTGGAGGCCATGTCTTCAATGGTGGGGCGCTCGTCCGGGCCGCTGCCGTCGGGGGTGTCGTACCAGAACACGTAGTTCTTGCCCGCCAGGTATTGCACGTTCCAGGTCATCACCTTGAGCGCCTGGCCGGGCAACAGCGTCGGCGCACGCGGGGCGACGCAGCTGACGGGCAAGGTCTGTTTGTCGGCGGGGCGCCAGGTCAGGCTGTAGAGCAGGGCGCTCAACAAACCTGCGAGGATCAGCAGGCTCAGCAGGGTTATACGCAGTAAACGGGTCATCGGCTCGCCTTATGGCGCTGCTGGACAGGCACCGAGCATACCCGACCGGCGGCCGGGAGCCCAAGGGTCATGTTAGCGGGCGTCTGCATCACCGGCGATCAGCATGAACAGGCGGAACAGCACCACGCTCGTAAACAACTGCAAGAAGCTATGGGCGCTGTCGATCAGCACCGCCAGCAGTGGGTTCTGCGGGTCGGGCCAGGCTGCGACGCTGGCGCCCTTGAGCAGCCACAATGGGGCCATTACGCACAACAGGCACACCAGGATGCGCAGGAAATGCCCCCGGGTCAGGCGCAAACTTTCCTTCATCGCCGCCAGCGCAGACATGCCGCGCAAAACCAACAAGTACTCGGCGAAGGCCAGGGTGACCATCAGCCATATCCCCGGCAGGAAATACAGTGACAGCCCCAGCAGGATCAGCAGGGTGCTCATGGCGGTCAGCAGTGCATAGCGAGGCCACAGGGTCAGCGCCATGGCCAGCACGTCGGCGGTGCGCGGCGACTCGCCACGGCTGCGGGCGTCGAGGAACAGGATCAAGGCCGCGGTGTACAGCGGATACACCAGCAACCCCACGACCACGCTGTAGCCGGGGAATGCATCCGGGCCCAGCGAACGGTCGAGCACTTGTTGCAGGACGGCTTCCAGAATCACCAGCGGCAGGCACAACTGCACGATGGCGCCCAGGTTGCGCTGGAAAAAGTAGAAAGAGTCGCGCAGAACGGTCAACGGATTCATCAAAGTCATCACAGGCCAAAAAAGCAGCGGACACTTTAACCGATCACCGACAAACGTAAACCTTGGGTAAAGACCATTGAAACGCCGCGGGCCAGCCCCATTACTGGTGGCGTACCTTGCCCATTGCGGGCGGGACGCAGATTTTTACCGGCAATCTAACGAGGTCGCCATGAACAGCGAAGAGCAAACCCTGATCGATGGACTGTTTTCACGGTTGCAGCAAGCCGAAACGGACTCAGCCCCCCGCGACGCCCAGGCAGAAGCGCGGATCAAGGAGCACATTACTCGCCAACCAGCCGCCGGGTATTTCATGACCCAGGCGATTCTGGTGCAGGAAGCCGCGATCAAGAGCCTGGATGCGCAGAACAAGCAGCAGGCGCAGCAGATCCAGCAATTGCAGGATGAGTTGCAGCGGGCCAAGACCGCGCAGCCGGCCGCGAGCAGCGGTGGGTTCCTGTCGAGCATCTTTGGCGGCAGCTCCCGCGAGCCGCAGCCTGTGCCCAGCGCGCCGGCCTCTGGCGCGGGTGGTTGGCGCGAGCCGACCCGACCGGGCTTCAACAGCGCGCCTGCACCGCAACAGAATTATCAGCAACCCCAGCAGGCAGCGCCCGCCGGTGGCGGCTTTCTCGGCGGCGCCCTAAAAACCGCAGCCGGCGTGGCCGGTGGTGTGATGCTGGCCCAAGGCATCAGCAGCCTGTTCAGCCATAACCAGCAGCCGCAGGTGGTGGAAGAGATCGTCCGCGAAGAGCCGGCGCCGGCCAGTGACAACAGCGGTTGGGGCAATGACAGCGCTGACAGCTTCGCCGACAGTGGTTATGCCGACGATTCCTCCTACTTTGGCGACGACGATTCCTTCGTCTGACACTCACTGAATCGGGGCGCTCTGTCGCCCCGGTCTGATTTTTCTCGGAAACCTCCTCTTGGCTGGCATACTGAGCGCCTTTGCGGGCCATCACGTCCCCGGTGCCATGAGGATATGCGGTGAAAAAAATAGCAGTGTTCGCCGATGTGCAGAACCTCTACTACACCGTGCGCCAAGCCTATGGCTGCCACTTCAACTACGCCGCCCTGTGGGCTGATATCAGCCAGCGTGGGCAGATCGTCGAGGCGTATGCCTATGCCATCGACCGTGGCGACAGCAAGCAGCAGCAGTTCCAGCAGATCCTGCGCAACCTGGGCTTTACCGTGAAACTCAAGCCCTATATCCAGCGCAGCGATGGCTCGGCCAAGGGCGACTGGGACGTGGGCATCACCATCGACATCATGGACGCCGCCGACCATGTCGATGAAGTAGTACTGGCCTCGGGGGATGGCGATTTCGACATGTTGCTTGACCGCATCATTCATAAACATGGCGTCGAAGCCGTGGCTTACGGCGTGCCGGGGTTGACGGCCAACTCGTTGATCCGCGCAGCCAGCCGCTACGTGCCTATCGAAGGCGCGTTGTTGCTCAAATAGATTTTCAGATGGGGTTGGAACAGGTTTGGAACGTATAGCGGTCATCGACTTTGAAACCACCGGCATCTCGCCGAGCAGCAGTTGCCGGGCCACGGAAATTGCCGTGGTCATCCTGGAACAGGGCCAGATCGTGGACCGCTACCAGAGCCTGATGAACGCCGGCGTACGCGTGCCGGGGTTTATCGAGCAACTGACCGGCATCAGCAACGCCATGCTGCGCAGCGCACCGCCGGCGGAGCGGGTGATGAATGAGGTCAATGAGTTTGTCGGCACCACGCCGCTGCTGGCGCACAACGCCGCGTTCGACCAGAAGTTCTGGGACTTCGAACTGGGCCTGATCCGCCGCACCCGCCTGCAAAAATTTGCCTGTTCACTGCTCCTGGCCCGCCGGCTGATGCCCACGGCGCCCAACCACAAGCTCGGCACCTTGACCTCCTATGCCCAGTTGCCCCACACCGGCAAGGCTCACCGGGCGATGGCGGACGCGGAAATGGCCGCCAACCTCACCGCCCACCTGGCCCAGGAACTGCGCCGCACCCACGGCTTGCGCGAGCTGTCCCATGACCTGCTGTGCAGCTTGCAGAAAGTGCCGGCGGCGAAGATCAATGACCATCTGAAGAAGCATCGCGGGTTCTGATCTCAATCCCGAGCACAACCAAGATCAAACTGTGGGAGTGGGCTTGCCCGCGATGGAGGTGGGTCAGTTTAGCCATTCGGGCCTGACACACCGCTATCGTGGCATAGGTATCTACACAACTTTCAGAAACTGACGAACTCTCCTGTGGCGAGCGGGCTTGCCCCGCGCTGGGCTGCGAAGCAGCCCCAATAAACCGAATGCGTTGTACCAGATACACCGCAGCGGCTGGTTTTGGGGCTGCTTCGCAGCCCAGCGCGGGGCAAGCCCGCTCGCCACAACTGCGCTATCTGCCTGGATTTAGGCGTTGCGGCAAAGTTGTGTAGATACCTATGGCTATCGCGGGCAAGCCCGCTCCAACACTTACTCGCATCCAGCCCCGGCAACCCGATCAACACTAGGCCTGCGCTCAGGCGCCGCCATTCTTCCCCTCCAAATGCCCCAGCGGCACCCGCCGAGCTATGGCGCTCGACAAGATGATCGAGGTCTTGCTGAAGCCAAACTTCGCCACGCGGTTGATCAGGTTTTCCAGTTCTGGCATCGAACCCACCGCCGCCTGCATGATCACGCACGGGTCGCCGGTGACCCGGTGGCATTCGGTCAACTCGGGGATTTCTGCCAGCGCGTCGTACACCTTCTGGCTGCCGTTGTTGGTCAAGCGCAGTTCGATCGTGCACTGGATCGGCAAGCCGATCTTGGACAGGTCGACCTTGGCCTGGTAGCCGGTAATCACGCCGCTGGCTTCCAGCTTGGCCACGCGTTCGGCCACGGCGGGGGCGGAGAGGTTAACGGTGCGGGCCAGTTGCGCGTAGGTGGCGCGGCCATCCTCCAGCAGGGCGCTGAGAAGCATGCGGTCGTATTTGTCCATGATAAGGCTCTGGCGATAGGGGGCTTTCGAATACAAGGCTTATAGCCTTGATAACCATGATTTGAAAAGTGTATGGGCGCTTTAAACAGGTTTTGTAACTTATGTTTACTGGCGTGGATTCCTAAAATAGCGATCCCTTGTCTTGCCGCAGAGCTGCCCATGCCTGGCCCACGTCGTTTTCCGTTACCGTTGATCGCCGCTTTTTTTGCGTTGTACGTGATCTGGGGTTCTACCTACCTGGTTATCCGCATTGGCGTGGAGTACTGGCCGCCGTTGATGCTGGCCGGGATTCGCTTTTGTACGGCGGGGGCGCTGATGTATGGCTACTTGCGCTGGCGCGGGGTGCCGGCGCCGACCTGGGTGCAGTGGAAAGCCGCGGGCATGATCGGCATTTTGCTGCTGACATTCGGCAATGGTGCCGTGAGTGTGGCCGAACACACCGGCGTGACCTCCGGCGTCGCCGCGCTGGCGGTGGCGACGGTGCCGCTGTTTACCTTGCTCTGCGGATATTTCTGGGGCGCGCGTAATACCCGTCTGGAATGGGCCGGGGTAATCCTGGGGATGATCGGCATCGCCATGCTCAATATGGGCTCCAACCTGCAGTCGAGCCCGCTGGGCGCTGGGCTGCTGTTGTTCGCCGCCGCTTCCTGGGCGTTTGGTTCGGTCTGGAGCCGGCACTTGCCGTTGCCTCAGGGCGCCATGGCCAGCGCCGCTGAAATGCTGATCGCCGGTGTGGTGCTGTTGATCGGCAGCGCACTCAAGGGCGAACACCTGGACGCGATGCCCCCGGTGGAAGGCTGGCTGGCCCTGGCCTACTTGACCGTATTTGGCTCGATCATCGCCTTCAACGCGTATATGTACCTGCTCAAGCACGTGCGTCCGGCTGCGGCCACCAGCTATGCCTACGTCAACCCGGCCGTGGCGGTATTGCTGGGGATTGTGTTTGTCGGCGAGACCATCGGCCTGGAAGAAGCCCTGGCGATGCTCGTGATCATCAGCGCAGTGCTGTTGATCAGCCTGCCCCAGTGGCGTAAGCCGAAGCCGGAAATAAGGTAAACTGCCGCGCATTACGCCCTTGCGCTGAATTTTTCCTACGGTAAACACATGACTTTCGCCACACTTGGCCTGATCGAACCCTTGCTGCGCGCCCTTGAGGCGCTTGGCTACCAGACCCCAACGCCGGTGCAGGCGCAAGCCATTCCGGCGGTGCTGGCCGGTCGCGACCTGATGGCTGCGGCCCAGACCGGTACCGGCAAGACTGCCGGTTTTGCCGTGCCGCTCCTGCAATTGCTGACCATGGAAGGGCCGAAAGTCACCGCTAACTCGGTGCGCGCCTTGATCCTGTGCCCGACCCGCGAGTTGGCCGAGCAGGTCCACGCCAGCGTCGCCGAGTATGCTGAACATCTGCCCCTGACCACCTACGCGGTATACGGCGGCGTCAGCATCAACCCGCAGATGATGAAGCTGCGCAAGGGCGTCGATATTCTGGTTGCCACCCCTGGGCGCTTGATCGACCTGTTCCGCCAGAACGCGCTGAAGCTTAATCAGCTACAAACCCTGGTGCTCGATGAAGCCGACCGCATGCTCGACCTGGGCTTCTCGGAAGAGCTGGCGAACATTTACCGCATGCTGCCGAAAAAGCGCCAGACTCTGCTGTTTTCCGCGACCTTCTCCGATGACATCCGCCTGCTGGCCGGGCAGATGCTCAATGACCCGTTGAGCATCGAAGTCAGCCCGCGCAACGTCGCCGCCAACACGGTGAAGCAGTGGGTGGTGCCGGTGGACAAGAAGCGCAAGGCCGAGCTGTTTGTGCACCTGATGCGCAAGGGCAAATGGAAGCAGGTACTGGTGTTCGCCAAGACCCGCAATGGCGTGGATGCGCTGGTAGATAAGCTACAAGGCCTGGGCATTAATGCCGACGGCATCCACGGCGACAAGCCACAAGCTACGCGCCAACGAGCCCTGGACCGCTTCAAGGCCAGCGACGTGCAGATCCTGGTGGCCACCGATGTGGCGGCCCGTGGCCTGGATATCGAAGATTTGCCGATGGTGGTCAACTTTGACCTGCCGATTGTCGCCGAGGATTACATCCACCGCATCGGCCGTACTGGCCGGGCTGGCAACACCGGCGAGGCGATTTCCCTGGTGTGTGCCGATGAAGTGAATATGCTTTCGGCCATCGAGATGCTGACCCGCCAGACCCTGACCCGCAAAATGGAACAGGATTTCGAACCGGAACACCGCGTGCCGGACACCGATGCCAGTGGCCAGGTGGTGAAGAAGCCGAAAAAACCGAAGAAGCCGAAAACCTCGGGTGGTGGCGGCAAGCGCAATCTGGGCAAATGGGTAGAAAGCGGGGAAGTGGCGGCCGAGCCTTCGATCAAGCCGGTGCGCAAGGTGCCGGTGTTCAATACCGGGCCGCGTAAGAAGAAGTAATTCTTTGCTGCCTGTCAGGGCCTTATCGCCGGCAAGCCAGCTCCCACATTTTGAACTGTGAACACATTCAAAGGTAGGAGCTGGCTTGCCTGCGATGGCGGACCTGAGTTCGCCGCAATTACCGGCGTTGGAGCCATTCCAGCATCCCGCGCCCCGCAGCCCGCCCACTGGCAAAACACCCCGTCAGCAAATAGCCTCCCGTCGGCGCTTCCCAGTCCAGCATCTCCCCGGCACAGAACACCCCCGGCAATTGCTTGATCATCAAGCGCTCATCCAGAGCCTCAAACGGCACACCGCCAGCGGTGCTGATGGCTTCGTCCATTGGCCGGGTTTTCACCAGTGTCAGCGGCAGAGCCTTGATATCCGTGGCCAATTGTTGCGGGTCGTTGAAGTGTTCGGCGGGCGCCAACTCGCGCAACAGCGCGGCTTTTACCCCATCCAGCCCCAACTGACTGTGCAAATGCTTGCTCATCGAGCGTGACCCACGGGGTTTGGCCAATGCCGCCTGCACCTTGTCCAGCGGCTTGCCCGGCAGCAGGTCGATATGCACGGTGGCGGATCCATCGTGGTTGATCGCTTCGCGAATCGGCGCCGACAGCGCGTAGATCAGGCTACCTTCGATACCGGTCGCGGTGACCACGCATTCGCCCAATCGGGGTTTGTCATTTGCCAAACCAATGGCGACGTTTTTCAGCGGTGCTCCGGCGAATTTGCTCACCATCAAGTCGCTCCAGGCCGTTACCTCGAAGCCACAGTTGCTCGGTTGCAGCGGGGCGTAAGGCACGCCTTGGTCTTCCAGCAACTTGAGCCAGGCACCGTCGGATCCCAAACGCGACCAACTGCCGCCGCCGAGGGCCAGGAGCACGGCATCGCTGTGGACAGTTTTCTCGCCATCCGGGCTGTGGATAATTAATCCGCCATCGGCATTCCAGCCCAGCCAGCGGTGGCGGGTGTGGATAACTACTCCTTGGTCGCGCAAGCGCTTGAGCCAGGCGCGCAGCAGCGGGGCGGCTTTCATATCGGTCGGAAACACCCGGCCAGAGCTGCCGACAAAGGTTTCTATCCCCAGGCCATGAATCCATTCGCACAACGCCTCGGCGCCAAACTGGCGCAGCAGCGGGGCGATGTCTGGGGCGCGTTCGGCATAGCGCGAGAGAAATGCCGGATAAGCTTCGGAGTGGGTGATATTCATGCCACCTACGCCGGCCAGCAGGAACTTGCGCCCCACCGAGGGCATGCCGTCATACAGGTCCACCTGGACCCCGGCCTGGCTCAGGACTTCGGCGGCCATCAGCCCGGCGGGACCGCCGCCGATGATCGTGACGTGATAAGGCTGGGCTGGGATCTGGGGCATGGCGGTGACTGCGGTTCGGCGAAGTAGGCCGAGCATTCTACCCGAGGACCGTGAAACTGCCTGATCAAAAAACGTACACCTTCTTACAGGCTATGCAGTGCGTGCCTTACAGGTGTTTACGCTCAACTTATCCACAGGCCGTTCCACAGGCATTGTGGGTAACGCACCCACACTTCAATGACAACCTGATGACGTCCACACCCGCTGGGCACTGTGATGCAGGATGCCGTGGCGGCGGGCCAGGGCAGGGCGGTCCTTGCTGTAGCCGCCACCGATCACGCCCATCACCGGGATGTCGCGGCCCAGGCAATGGCGCATCACGCTTTCATCACGGGCGGCGACGCCTGCGTCTGTCAGCTTGAGGTAACCGAGGGCGTCGTCCTTATGCACATCGACGCCGGCGTCATACAGCACCAGATCAGGCTGGTACAACGGCAGCAGGTAGTTGAGGGCGTCGTCCACCACCTTGAGGTAGTCGGCATCGCCCATCCCCATGGGCAGCGGGATGTCCCAGTCGCTGGTGGCCTTGCGCGCCGGGAAGTTTTTTTCGCAGTGTAGGGACACGGTAATGGCATCCGGCGTGTCGTGGAGGATGCGCGCGGTGCCATCGCCCTGATGCACGTCGCAGTCGAAGATCAGCACGCGGTTGACCCGCCCGCTGGCCAGCAGGTAGTGGCTGATCACCGCCAGGTCATTGAAGATGCAAAAGCCCGCCGGGTAATCGTAATGGGCGTGGTGGGTGCCGCCCGCCAGGTGGCAGGCCAGGCCGTGTTCCAGGGCCTGTTCGGCCGCCAGCAACGAGCCGCCGACTGCGCGTACGGTGCGCCGGGCCAGGGCTTCGCTCCAGGGCAGGCCCAGGCGCCGTTGGTCTTCGCGGGACAACTCACCGCTCATGTAGCGTTCGATATAGCCAGGGTCATGGGCCAGGGCGAGGACCTCGGCCGGGCACAATGCCGGGCGCAGCAGTTGGCTGTCCTGGGTCAGGCCGCTGTCGACCAGGTGATCGCGCAGCAGGCGGAACTTGTCCATGGGGAAGCGATGATCCGCCGGGAACTCGGGACTGTAGTCGTCGTGGTAGATCAGTGGCAAAGGCATGGCAATTTCTGACAGGAACCAGCGAAGGATCTTAACAGCGCTGTACACTCACGCACATGGCAAGGGAGGGGAACGATGGAGCCAATACTGGAGTTGGAAAGTGCACGCCTGGTGCTGCGCCAATGGCGCGACAGCGATCTGCCGGCGTTTGCCCGGATGGGCGCCGATCCGCAGGTGATGCGCTATTTTCCGGCCCCCCCTGGATCGTCTGGAAAGCGCGGCATTGATCGGGCGAATACGCGGGCATTTCGCCGAGTACGGGTTTGGCGCGTGGGCCCTTGAGCGTAAGGACACCGGCGAGTTTATCGGCCTGACGGGGTTGATGAATGTCGGCTTTGAGGCTGACTTCACCCCAGCGGTGGAGATTGGCTGGCGCCTGGCCCGCGAGCACTGGGGCCTGGGCTTTGCCAGCGAAGCGGCATGGACCGCATTGCGCTGTGGTTTTGACCGTTTGCAGTTGGACGAGATAGTGGCCTTCACCACCGAGGCCAATCTGCCGTCGCAGAAAGTCATGCAGGCCATTGGCATGCATTACGATCCGACGGCAGATTTTCAACACCCCAGGCTCGCGGCGGACGATCCGCTGCGCCATCATGTGTTGTATCGCATCACCCGCGCCCAATGGTTGGACACGCTGCACGGATAGGCAGGCGGTAATACTTGTAGGAGCGAGCTTGCTCGCGAAAAACGTCAACGATAACGCGCAGGGCCTGATACCCAGCGTCGTCGCTGTTCTTTTCGCGAGCAAGCTCGCTCCTACAGTAGAAAATAGAAGGTAGAAACCGTTTTGCTCTGAGGAGAGTGTATGAGCCAAGTGTTGGAAGATCTGGTCGACTTGCTGACCCTGGAACCGATTGAAGAAAACCTCTTTCGCGGCCGCAGCCAGGACTTGGGCTTTCGCCAACTGTTCGGCGGCCAGGTGTTGGGCCAGTCGCTGTCGGCGGCCAGCCAGACCGTCGAAGAAGCGCGGCATGTGCATTCGTTGCACGGCTATTTCCTGCGCCCTGGGGATGCCGCGCTGCCGGTGGTCTATCAAGTGGACCGGGTACGCGATGGCGGCAGTTTCAGCACGCGCCGGGTGACGGCGATCCAGAAGGGCAACCCGATCTTCACCTGCAGCGCCTCGTTCCAGTACGACGAAGAAGGCTTCGAGCATCAGACCACCATGCCGGTGGTAGTGGGGCCGGAGAACCTGCCGTCGGAGTTGGAACTGACCCAGCAGCGCGTGCACCTGATTCCCGAAGCCATGCGCGAAAAACTGCTGTGCCCCAAGCCCATCGAAGTGCGGCCGGTGACCGAGAAAGACCCGTTCAACCCGCAGCCGACCGATCCGGTCAAATATGTGTGGTTCCGCGCCGATGGCGCTCTGGCCGACTTGCCAGCGCTGCACAAATATCTGCTGGCCTATGCCTCCGACTTCGGCCTGCTGACCACCTCGTTGCTGCCCCATGGCAAGACCGTATGGCAGAAGGATATGCAAGTGGCCAGCCTCGACCACGCGTTGTGGTTCCACGCCGATCTGCGGGCCGACGACTGGTTGCTGTACGCCATGGACAGTCCCTGGGCCGGCAATTCCCGTGGGTTCTCCCGTGGCAGTGTGTATAACCGCGCCGGCCAACTGGTGGCCTCGGTGACTCAGGAAGGCTTGATCCGCCATCGCAAGGATTGGGCATGAGCCTGGCGGATGTTAAGCACTGGGTGTTTGATATGGACGGCACCCTCACCGTGGCCGTGCATGACTTCGCAGCGATCCGCGTGGCCCTGGATATTCCACCTGCCGACGACATTCTCACCCACTTGGCGGCACTGCCTGCCGCTGAGTCGGCGGCCAAACATGCCTGGTTGCTGGAACATGAGCGCGAGCTGGCACTGGGCTCGGTGGCGGCCACGGGCGCGGTGGAATTGGTGCGGGACTTGGCGGCACGAGGCTATCGCCTGGGGATCCTGACGCGTAATGCTCAGGAACTGGCCCATATCACCTTGCAGGCGATCGGCCTGGCGGACTGTTTTGCCGTGGAAGACGTGTTGGGCCGCGACGACGCACCGCCCAAGCCGGATCCCGGTGGCCTGTTGAAGCTGGCGCAGGCCTGGGATGTGGCGCCGGCCGAGATGGTGATGGTGGGCGACTATCGTTTCGACCTGGATTGCGGGCGGGCGGCGGGGACGCGAACGGTGCTGGTCAACCTTCCCGAAAACCCATGGCCGGAATTGGCCGATTGGCATGCCAAGGACTGCGCGGCATTACGCCAGATGATCTAAAGCAAGCATCAAAAATCAAATGTGGGTTTTGTCTGACGGATTAGTGGAACAGGACCGCCTGCCCTTCCGGCGAGGTAAACATCTTGTCACCGTCATGCCCAACCCCTGGTACTTCAACCAATCGCTGGCTCAACTGCGGATGGCGCTGTTTGAGGTAGTCGAAATAGTTGTGCCCGCGAATCAGGCGGTAGGCGCCCTGGGTCTCGGCCGCGCAGCTTTTGTCCAGGGCCGGATGGTTGGGGTCGGTGTCCTGCTGGCCGAGCAGGTAGGTGATTTCGCGCGCGGCATAGGCTTTTTCCAATTGTTCGGGGCTTTGGCCGTTGGCGTAGGCCGGCAGCTTTTGCATGCCGTACTTCCAGTCATTGAAGTCCGGGCAACTGGCCGGGGCGAATTGCACCGGGCGTTGCGGGCTGAAGTAGGCGTAGGACGACGGGTTGGCGATCACATAGCGCAGGCTGATCCCCGCCGCGTGCAGGGCCGGGTGGTCATGGCCGGTCAGGGCAAAGCGTTGCACCACCTGGCCACCACCGGAATGCCCGGCGACCACTATTTCCTTGAGCTCCGGGAACAGTTTGCGGTTGCCCAGATGCTTGATGATCTGGTCCAGCGCGCCGTAGGAACTGATCTGGCCATGGCCGATTGACGACTCGCCAGCCATCCAGCCATTGCCGTGCCAGCGCAGCACGCTATCGCCCAGGTGATGGCGCTGGATATCGGCGTCGTTGAGAAACTGCGGCGCGATCACCAGGGTGTTGGCGCTTTGCCCCGCGAGGGCCGCAGCGGCTTGGGCGCTTTTGAGGTAGGTCTGGGCGTTGCGCAGTCGACCATGCACGATAATCAACGCGCGGGTGATCTGCGGCAGCGGCTGGCGCCAGTCCTGGCTCAGGCCCAGGCTCAGGTCGCCGGCTTGCAGGGTGAATCGATCGGGGCTGATCACCTTGACCGCCTGCCCGGCGGCCAGGGTGGCGGTAGAGCAGGTGATCAGCAGGCCCAGCAGCCATGCGCATCGCTTATTCATTTACAGGCTCTTGGCCGAAAACGTATCGCACTGGCTGATCTGACCTTGGGCAAACCCGGTCTTGAACCAGCGGACCCGCTGTTGTGAGGTGCCGTGGGTGAACGAGTCGGGGACTACGCGGCCCTGGCCCTGTTGCTGCAAGCGGTCATCGCCGATGGCGTTGGCAGCGTTCAGCGCCTCTTCGATATCACCCGGTTCCAGCCAGTTCAGGCGCTTTTGCGCACGGTTGGCCCAGACCCCGGCGAAGCAGTCGGCTTGCAGTTCCTGGCGGACCAGCAGGCCACCATCGCCTTGCATCTGCCGGCCTTGCTGACGCGCCATCTGGATCTTCGAGGAAATCCCCAGCAGGGTTTGCACGTGGTGACCCACTTCGTGGGCGATCACATAGGCCTGGGCAAAATCCCCGGCCGCCTGGAAGCGTTGGGACATTTCCCGGAAGAAATCCAAGTCCAGGTAGACCTGCTGGTCGGCGGGGCAATAGAACGGGCCGCTGGCGGAAGTCGCGCCACCGCAGGCGGAATTCACCCGGCCACGGAACAGGATCAGCTTGGGATTCTTGTAGGCCAGGCCGTTTTCCTTGAATACCTGGCCCCAGGTGTCTTCGGTATCGCCCAGCACGGCACGCACGAAGTCCGCCTGTTCATCGTTGGCCGGTGGTGCCTGGCGCGTTTGTGGGCTGACCGAAGGTGCCTGCTCGGTCATCTGGCCGCTCAGTTGCCCGAGGATCTGCATCGGGTCCTGGCCTGTCAGCAGGCCGATGCCGACGATCAATACGATGGCGGTCAGGCTCAGGCCCTTGCCGCCGCCAAAGCGCATGCCGCCACCGCCGCCGCTGTCATTGCGCGCGTCGACCACGTTATCGCTGCGTCGACCCTTTTTCCATAGCATGGGGCAATCCTCTTGATGATCGTTATGTAGGAGCGAGCTTGCTCGCGAAAAACGCAAAGGCACCGCGTTAAACCAGGCATGCGGCGTTAGCGTTAACGACTTTCGCGAGCAAGCTCGCTCCTACAGTAATCGGGGTTGTGGTGAGTGAGTATGGTCGTTATTGGCGGCAATACCCTTCGCCCGTATTGACCACCAGGCAATCCTTTTTATCAGCCAGCCATTTCAAACCGGTCGCGGCACCGTCACCGGCGCGCAGCACTTGCGGGCCGTCCGGGCGGTTGAAGATGATGCCGCCTTCGCCAGCCTCACCCTTGAAGGTGCCGGAGGCGTCTGTATCCAGGCCGTATTGCATGGTCAGCAGGTAGTGTCCGCGGCCAATGCTCTCGTCTTTGCTGACCGTCAGGTGCAGGCCTTCGACGCCGATCCACTTGCCGACCCATTTGTCGGTGGGCAGGGTTTCCGGGACCAGGGTCGCCTGCACCGAGGGCGGCGCCGGCTTCGGGGCGTCGGGGGCTTTATCGCAGGCGCTGAGCAGGGCGAGGGTCGAAAGGAGCAACAGGGTTTTTTTCATGGAGAATTGGCCTTGATTAAAAAACGTGCAATGGCAGGCTGGCGTGCAGCGTTGGACTGGGTTTGGGCAATTTAGTGCGCTGATCGCCCGCTGTTTGGTTATGCTCTTGAGACCGATGCACCACCCGCTCTAGATTAGCGCGTTGAGTGCCACTGCTTGCGGCGGTCATTTCAGCCTGTCACGCACGAGAATTCAATGACCCTCAGCACTCCACTTTCCGGCGTCAACCATCCTTTCAAGGGCATTGTGCTGATTGTGCTGGCGACGTTCCTGTTTTCCAGCCATGACGCATTGTCCAAATACCTCGCTGGCTTCTACCCCATCGTGATGGTGGTGTGGGCCCGCTACATGGTGCATACGCTGCTGATGGCGGGGATTTTCCTACCGCAATCGGGCCTGCGCGTGCTGCGCAGCAAGCGCCCGTTGTTGCAGGTCGCCAGGGCCTTGTGCCTGCTGGGCACCAGCCTGTTTTTTACCGCAGCCCTGCATTACATCCCGCTGGCGGAAGCCACGGCGGTGAACTTCCTCGCGCCGATCCTGGTGACGGCCCTGTCGGTACCGCTGCTGGGCGAGCATGTGACGCGGGGCCAGTGGCTGGCGGTGATCTGCGGGTTTGTCGGGGTGCTCATCATCGTGCACCCGGGCGGTGAGTTGTTCACCCCGGCGGTGTTGTTGCCATTGGTCTCGGCGTTGTTCTTCTGCTTCTACCAACTGCTGACCCGCATCCTCAGCCAGTACGACAGCCCGACCACCAGCAACTTCTTCGCCGGCTTGTGCAACACCCTGGTCATGAGCGCGCTGGTGCCGTTCTTCTGGGAGGTGCCAACCCTGGGCCATGGCCTGTTGATGCTGGCGTTGGGCAGTTGCGGCATGACCGCGCACTTGATGCTGACCCAGGCCTTCCGCTTCGCCGCGCCGGCGTTGCTGGCACCGTTTGGCTATTGCCAGATCGTGTTTGCGGGGTTGCTGGGTTGGCTGGTGTTCAACCACACCCCGGACCTGACCACGGTGGTCGGGATCGGGGTGATCTGCTTGAGCGGGTTGGCCGCTGCCTGGCAGCAGCGGCGGCGGTGAATCAGACCTCGACCGTCGGGATCTTGCGCGGCGCCATGAAGTACATCCAGGTCAGGGCGATGAAGTACATCGCCGGGATCAGGGTGAACAGCACGGTGTAGTTGTTGTGGGTCACGGTCAGGATATGGCCGACGATCTGCGTCATGAACATCCCGCCGATGGCCGCGCACATCCCGCCAAAGCCAAATACCGTGCTCATCATGTGCTTGGGCGTGTAGTCCATGACCAGGCTCCAGATATTGGCGGTCCAGGCCTGGTGCGCGCCGATGGCCAGAGAGATGGCAAACACTGCGACCCACAACTGGCTGGAGCCTGCGGCCATGATCACGCCGACGATGCAGCAGGCAAACAGCAGCATCGACAGCAGGCGCGCCTTGATCGGCTGCATGCCGCGACCGATGAGGAATGAGGACAGGATCCCGCCGCCCACGCTACCGAAGTCCGCCGTCAGGTAAATGATGATCAGCGGGATACCCATCTGGGTCACGTTGATCCCCAGGTTGTATTGCTGGTTGAGAAACGGCGGCAGCCAGTACAGGTAGAACCAGAACACCGGGGCGGTCAGGGCGTAGGCAATGGCGAAGGCCCAGGTGCCGCGCATGCGCAGGATACGGCTGAAAGGCACGCGCGGTTGTTCCGGCTCGACTTCCTGTTGCACGTAGTCCAGTTCTGACTGTTTCACGCTCGGATGGTCTTCAGGGTTGTAGTACTTCAGGCCCCAGAACACCAGCCAGATCCCACCCAGTGCCGCCATGCACAAGAAGGCAGCCTGCCAGCCCCACACATGCAGCACCAGCGGCAACATCATCGGCGTGAGCATGGCGCCGACGTTGGTGCCGGCATTGAAGATGCCGGTGGCCACCGCGCGCTCACCGGCGGGGAACCACAGGCGGGTGGTCTTGACGCAGGCGGGGTAGTTGGCCGCTTCAGTCAGGCCGAGGATAAAGCGGCAGACCATAAAGCCCACTGCCGACGTCGCCAGGCCGTGGGCGCCGGTGGCGATGCTCCACAGCAGCACGGCGCAGAAGAACACGCGCTTGACCCCGACCCGGTCGATCAGCCGGCCTTGCAAGACAAAACCAATGGCGTAACCGACCTGGAACCAGAAGTTGATGTTGGCGTAGTCCATCGCCGTCCAGCTCATCTCCTTGGCCAGGATCGGTTGCATCACGCCCAGGGCGGCGCGGTCGATGTAGTTCAGGGTGGTGGCGAAAAACACCAGGGCCAGCATGCCCCAGCGGGTTTTGCCGACGGCGAGGGCGCCGCGAATCTTGTCGCCAATGGCCGCTTGCGGGTTGCCGGGGCGCGGGGCCACGGCGGAATTTTGCGAAGGCATGAGAGGTACCCGTTTTTGAAATTTTTATGGTGTGTTCTGGGTCGTGATCACAGGTGCGTGCCGACAAAAAACGGCCCTGGATGCGCAATCGATGGTGCGCAGTGGCTAAAAAATCGTCAATTCGCCAATCGGCATTGTGTTCGATAATCGCCCATAAAACTAACTGGTTGGTACATTTTAAATTGCTGCTTTATCGCGCGCGGCCAATAATTTGCCGCAAACAAGACCAGCCTTCATTGCCGGGAGTCACCCCATGCAACGTTCCATCGCCACTGTTTCCCTGAGCGGCACCCTGCCGGAAAAGCTCGAAGCCATTGCCGCGGCCGGGTTTGATGGGGTGGAAATCTTCGAGAATGACTTGCTGTATTACGACGGCAGCCCCCGGGAAGTGCGGCAGATGTGTGCTGACTTGGGCATCGCTATCACCTTGTTCCAGCCCTTTCGTGACTTTGAAGGATGCCGCCGCGAGCGCCTGGCGCGCAACCTGGAGCGGGCCGAGCGCAAGTTCGACCTGATGCAGGAATTGGGCACTGACCTGGTGCTGGTGTGCAGCAATGCCTCGGCGGACTCGACGGGTGAGCATTCGATCCTGCGGGATGACCTCAGCCTGCTGGCCGAACATGCTGGCCGCCGTGGCTTGCGCATTGGTTATGAAGCCCTGGCCTGGGGGCGGCACGTCAACACCTGGCAACAGGTCTGGCAACTGGTGCGCGAGATCGATCACCCCAGCCTCGGGGTGCTGCTGGACAGCTTTCATACCTTGTCGCTCAAGGGCGACCCAACGGCGATCGCGCAGATCCCTGGCGACAAGATCTTCTTTGTGCAAATGGCCGACGCGCCGATTCTGGCCATGGACGTGCTGGAGTGGAGCCGGCACTTCCGCTGCTTCCCCGGCCAGGGCGAGTTCGATCTGCCGGGTTTTCTCGCGCCGATCATCCAGAGTGGTTACACCGGGCCGCTGTCCCTGGAGATTTTCAACGATGGCTTTCGCGCCGCGCCCACCCGGGCCAACGCGGCGGATGGTTTGCGGTCGTTGCTGTACCTGGAAGAGAAGACCCGTCAACGCCTGGAACAACAGGCCATGCCGCTGGATATCCTGTTTGAGACACCGGCCGCCAGCGAGTACGACGGCATCGAGTTTCTCGAGTTTGCGGTAGATGAAAACCTCGGCGCTCGGCTGACCCAGTGGCTGCAACGCCTGGGCTTCGTCAAGGCTGGGCAGCACCGCTCCAAGAGCGTCAGCCTGCTGCGCCAGGGCGATATCAACCTGATCCTCAACTGCGAGCCTTACTCCTTTGCCCACAACTTTTTCGAGGCCCATGGCCCGTCGTTGTGCGCCACGGCGATTCGCGTCAAGGACAGCGCCAAGGCCCTGGAACGGGCGGTGGCCTACAAGGGCCAACCTTATCGCGGCCTGGTCGGGCCCAATGAACTGGAGCTGGCGGCCGTCCGCGCGCCGGATGGCAGCCTGATCTACTTGGTGGACCAGCACGCGGGCGGGATCTACGACACCGATTTCAACCTGCAGGCCGCCAGCGCCAGCGGCGGCGGCTTGTTGCGCATCGACCATATGGCCATGGCCCTGCCGGCCGACAGCCTCGACAGTTGGGTGCTGTTCTACAAGAGCCTGTTGGATTTCGAGGCCGACGACGAAGTGGTGCTGCCGGACCCCTACGGCCTGGTCAAGAGCCGAGCGCTGCGCAGCCGCTGCAGTTCGATCCGCCTGCCGCTGAATATTTCCGAGAACCGCAATACCGCCATTTCCCACGCGCTATCGAGCTATCGTGGCTCTGGGGTGCATCATATTGCCTTCGATTGTGCAGATATTTTTGCCGAGGTCAGCCGGGCCAAGGAAGCGGGTGTGCCACTGCTGGATATCCCGCTCAATTACTACGATGACCTGGCGGCGCGGTTTGATTTCGACGATCAGTTCCTCAGCGAACTGGCGTACTACAACGTGTTGTACGACCGTGACGCCCAGGGCGGTGAGCTGTTTCATGTGTACACCGAGCCCTTCGAAGGGCGGTTCTTCTTCGAGATTATCCAGCGCAAGAACGGGTACGCCGGCTATGGCGCCGCCAACGTGGCGGTCCGCCTGGCGGCGATGGCCAAGTCGCGCAGTGGGGCGGTGCGCCAGGCCAAGTTGTAGGGCGTTGGCGCTTCCTTCGTGAGACCTGGCGGCCCATAATCACGGCCTGCATAAATGGCCGTGAGCGCACCATGACCCCGACGCCCGAACTGCCCGCCGCCGCCGTGGCGCCGCGCAAGAGTCGCAAGAACAACCCGGAAAAGACCCGCGAGAACATTCTGCAAGAGGCCATTGTCGAGTTCGTGCAGCAGGGGCTTTCCGGAGCGCGGGTGGACGCCATCGCCGAGCGCATCCACACCTCCAAGCGCATGATCTATTACTACTTCGGCAGTAAGGAGCAGTTGTACGTCGAGGTCCTGGAAAAGCTCTACGGTGATATCCGCAACACCGAGACCCGGATGAACCTCACGGCGTTGGAGCCGCGGGAAGCGATCCGGCGCCTGGTGGAGTTCACATTCGACCACCATGACCAGAATGTGGATTTTGTGCGGATCGTCAGCATCGAGAACATTCACAACGCCGAGTATGTGAAACAGTCGGATGCGATCAAGGCGATGAACAGCAATATCCTTGAAGCGCTGGGCGCGACCTTGCGCCGGGGCGCGGAGCAGGGGGTGTTTCGCGCGGGGCTGGAGCCGCTGGATGTGCATTTGCTGATCAATTCGTTCAGCTTTTACCGGGTGTCCAACCGGCATACCTTCAGTGAGATTTTTCAGATCGAGTTATCGGATGAAGCGATCAAGCAACGGCATCGGGCGATGATCTGCGAGTCGGTGCTGCGTTACCTACAGGCCTGATCCACCGCCGAATTCAATGTGTGCGGGCTTGTGTGGGAGCAGGCAAGCCAGCTCCCACATTAGGAACCGGTTTCTACAGTGAAGTATTCATGCTCTGGAAATGATCGAGCATCCTTTGTGCATCTGCTTTCTTGCCGCTGAACAACTCAAACGCCTTCACCGCCTGGAACACGGCCATATTGCCCCCATCCAGGGTGCGACAGCCCAAAGCCCGGGCCGTGCGCAGCAGTTCGGTTTCCAGCGGGAAGTAGA
The DNA here is from genome assembly GCF_012985695.1 of Pseudomonas sp. WS 5027. NCBI lineage: Bacteria > Pseudomonadati > Pseudomonadota > Gammaproteobacteria > Pseudomonadales > Pseudomonadaceae > Pseudomonas > Pseudomonas sp. WS 5027. The sequence goes on from NZ_JAAQWU010000016.1 coordinate 112,811, forward strand.
CGATTTCCGCCACCCATAGCGCTGCGCGCAACAACCCTGCTGGCACTGGCATGCCCGGCAGCTTGGCCATGCCCATGGGCGTGGTGTTGACCAGGCCGTCAGCCGCCGCCATGGCGCTATCCAGATCACTGCCGGCACATGCCCGGCCGGGGCCGAAATGCTGGTTGAGGTTATCCGCCAGGCTTTGCGCGCGCCCGTTGTCGACATCAAAAATACTCAACTGCCCGACACCTTCGGCCAACAGTGCGTGGGCCACTGCCGCGCCCGCGCCACCAGCACCCATCTGCACCACGCGCTGGCGCGCAGCTGCATGCAGGCCGCGGCGAAATCCTTCGGCAAAACCCAGGCAGTCGGTGTTGTGGCCGATGCGCTTGCCGTCGCGCCAGACCACGGTGTTGACCGCGCCGATACCCTTGGCCTCGGGCGATAGTTCATCGAGCAGCGCCAGGATCACTTGCTTGCACGGGTAGGTGATGTTCAGCCCGGTGAAGTTCATCTGCTCGGCGGCCGTGAGCAAGTCGGGCAGGGCGCTGCTGTCTATTTGCAACTGATCCAGATCGATCAGGCGATACAGGTAGCGCAACCCCTGGGCATCGCCTTCCTGCTCATGCAGGGCCGGCGTGCGGGAGGCCTGGATGCCGGCACCGATCAGGCCGGCGAGGATACGTGGCTTCATTTGAGCTCCCGGCTGAAATGCTCAAGGGCCAGGTGATAGCCGTGGCTGCCAAACCCGGCGAGCACGGCTTTGGCGATAGGCGAGACGAAGGAGTGATGGCGGAAGGGTTCGCGGGCATGCACGTTGGACAGATGCACTTCGATCACCGGCAGTTCACTGGCTACCAGGGCGTCGCGGATGGCCACTGAGGTGTGGGTCCAGGCCGCCGGGTTGATCACAATCCCGGCGCAACGGGCGCGCGCGCCATGGATCCAGTCCAGCAGTTCGCCTTCGTGGTTGGTCTGGCGAAACTCCAGTTTCAGCCCGAACTGTTCGGCGCTGCGACCGCACAGCGCGGCGACGTCGGCCAGGGTCTCGTGGCCATAGGTGGCCGGTTCGCGGGTGCCAAGCAGGTTCAGGTTAGGGCCGTTGAGGACCAGCACGATAGGCGCCATAGGGATGTCTCCACTGTTGTTTTTATTGATTGAGACAAAATGTACTGAATGGTTAATTTGGTCAATTGGCCAAGCGCTGCACTGTGGATAACCGTTCGATTATCGAACGCTGAATAAAGCCCGTCGGGACTGCCCAAGAGTTGATATCAATTGAAAATCATTCTCGACAACGCTTAAGATGCCCGCCTGTTTCCTATACACCCCAGGGAGTCGGTTTGTCGGACGTGGATCTCAAGGGCCTGTTTCTCAAGCACGCCGATACCCTGCGCCGGTATCTGCTGCGCAAGGTGCGGGACCCTCAGTTGGCTGCGGACCTGGTGCAGGAGAGTTTCTTGCGCCTGGCCCAAAAGCCGTCCAGCGAGCGGATCGACAACACCCAAGGTTATCTCTACCGCACGGCAAGCAATCTGTTGATCGACCATATCCGCCAGGAGGCGCGGCGCAAGACCGACTCCATGCCCCATGAGGCGTTGGCCGAGATTGAAGATGAAGTGGCCGGGTTGGAGGCTCAGGCAATGGCGCAGCAACAGCGACAGGCATTGAAGCAGGCGTTGGCGGAACTGCCGGAGCGTACCCAGCAGATTTTCCGCCTTAACCGTGTCGAGGGCATGACCCACGCCCAGGTCGCGCGGCATCTTGAAATTTCCGACAGTTCAGTGCAAAAGCATCTGGCCAAGGCGCTGGCACATGTCATGCAGCGTTTGCGGGCGGGCGATGTGACGCCATCCGGTGAATGAGTTACTGAAAAAACGCAGCTCAAACGTCACTGTTTCATACAACGAGAATTCGAGACTCACACGTGAATAGCCAGGAGTCGCCACAGCCCAGCATTACCGAGGTCGCCGCCGATTGGGCGGTGCGCCTGCAGGCGGGGGGGCTGGATGTGCAGGAATATGCCGAACTGCAACGCTGGATCGACAGCGACAGTCGCCACGCCGCAGAACTGGAGTTTGCCCAGCAGACCTGGGCGGCGCTGGGTGATCTGCAACTGGATGCGCCGGTGTATCGCCAGCGTCCGCCGTCGGCTGGTGTGCCACCGCGTCGCGTCCAGCGTCGGCGGCCATGGCGCGTGGCTGCGGGTGTCGCGCTGTTGCTGGTGGTCGCCGGTGTTGGCTGGTTGCAGGGGCCGCAAGCCTTGCTGCAGATGCAGGCCGACTACCTGACCGCCAAGGGCGAGGTGCGCATGGTCCGCCTGATCGACGGCAGCACCGTGGAGCTGGATTCCTCCAGCGCCATCCGCCTGGACTTCGACGGCGAGCAGCGGCGGATCAGCCTGTTGGCCGGCTCGGCGATTTTTGACGTGGCGCCCATGACCGGGCAGGAAACCCGGCCGTTCGTGGTGCAAAGTGCCGGCGGGCAAACCCGGGCCCTGGGCACACGCTTTGTGGTCGGCCGCGAGTCAGACGACCAGGCGTGGGTGGGCGTGCTGCAACACAGCGTGGCCGTGACCCAGCAAGATCGACCGCAAACCACGGTCCTCCAGGAAGGGCAGGCCGCCCGCTACAGGGCGCAGCAAGGTGTGAACGGCCTGCCAGGCTTTGACCTGGCACGGGCCACCAGTTGGCGACGCGGGGTGCTGGTGTTCGATCGCCAGCCGCTGGCCAAGGTGGTCGAAGAGCTCAACCGCTACCGCCCCGGCCGGGTGGTGTTGAGCAATGCCGAGTTGGGCAAGCGTGAGGTCAGTGCGGTGTTCCGCCTCGACATGCTGGACAACGCCCTGGGTACCTTGACCGAAGAGTTGCAGGTACGACGCTTTGATCTGGCGGGTGTCAGCCTGATTTACTGATACCGCGCAGACCCCCGGCCTGGATGGGTGCCAGCTCCCACAAAAGCCCGCATTCCTGGCTGATATTCAAACAATTTTTAAAAAACCTTACTGACTCCCAATCCCTGACGCGTCTTGCTAATCGAGAAGTATTCGCATAAACAAAAAACGCTCAGCGAAGGGATCACAACAATGTCTGCAATCACCAAAGGGCGCACCACCGGCAGTCGGTTGGCCCTGGCCATTCACTTGGGTCTGTTTGCCTGCGCAGGGCAGGCCTACGCCGCTGCTCCTGTGGCCGGCGCTTCGCAGCCTGCGACGCTGATGTTCGATATTCCCGCCCAACCCCTGGGCGGTGCAGTCCTGGCCTTTGCCGACCAGGCCGCTCTGCAGGTGCTGTTCGACAGCCCGCGCCTGCAAGGCCTCAGCAGCACCGCGCTGAAAGGCCAGTACAGTGTCCAGGAAGGCCTGGGACGCTTATTGGGCAGCGCGCCGGTGGAGTATCGCTTTACCGGCGAACGCCAGGTCACCCTCAATCGCGTCAGCGTCGAACAGGACGGCGCGTTGACCGTCGGCACCACCACCATCAACGCCAATACCAACGGTAAGCCCAGTGACTGGGTGTATGAAACCCCGCGCTCGGTGGCGGTCATCACCCGCGAGCAGATCGACAAGCGCCCACCCCGGCACGCCGCCGACATGCTCGAGGAAACCGCCGGCGTCTACACCGCCGTCAATCAGCGTGACCCTGGCCTGTCGGTGAACATCCGTGGGGTGCAGGATTATGGCCGGGTCAATATGAACATCGATGGCATGCGCCAGAACTTCAACGTCAACGGCCACCAGCAGCGCAACGGAACCATGGTGATCGACCCTGAATTTGTCTCCAGCATCGAGATCGACAAAGGCAGCCAGTCGGGCATGGGCGGTGCGGCGGTGCTCGGTGGTATCGCGTCATTCAAGACCCTGGATGCCAGTGAATTTTTGGCCGATGGCAAGGAGTACGGCGGGCGCCTGCGCGCAGGTAACGGCATCGGCAAACTGGGCAATGGCACCTACTTCAATGGCAGCGGCGTGTTTGCCTTTGGCGATGAGCGTGGCGATGTGCTGCTGGGCTACAGCGAACGGCATTTTGGCGATTACCGCGCCGGTACCCACAACGACCAGAAGCTGGGAACCAACCTGCGCGCGCGCAAGCAACAGCCCGAGGCCTTTGACGATTGGTTGAACAGTGAAGTCGGCGACATGGGCAGTGTGACCCGCTCGCAGATCGTCAAGCTGGGCCTGAACCTGCCCAACGATCAGCGTGTGCAACTGAGCTACCTGCAAAGCGACAGCGACAGCAACGACGCCTGGGCCTATACCGCCGACGATGGGCAAAGCGTTTACTACCGGCGTGTGAGCAAGAACAACCTCAACGCCAAGAATGTCGCGCTGGACTACAGCTACACCCCGGACAACCCCCTGATCGACTTCAAGGCCAAGGCGTATTACGTCACCACTCAATTGGCGCGGACCAATACGCCGAACCTGGCGACGCCGGGCACGGGCAACGAGGTCGGCGGTTACACCGACCACTTCCAGACCGATACCTGGGGCCTGCAGGCGGACAACACTTCGCGCTTTGATTTCAATACGTTGGGACGGGTCAACTGGACCTACGGCCTGGAGATGTACCAGGACGAATTCAAACCGCGCAGCAACAAGGTCGAGGCGGTCAACCTGCAGGGCCTGCTGCCGTATGTCGAAGGCGACACCCCGGGCGGCAAGCGCACCATCGCCAGCCTGTTCAACAGCCTGCAATACGAATATGACAACTGGCTGACCCTGGATGCCGGTCTGCGTTACGACCGCTACCGGCTGGAAGGTCAAACCGGGATGACCCTGTACAGGCGTGATCGCTTCTACAACAGCCTGGTGGGGGCCAAGCGTGTGGCCGAAGTGTTTGATATCGACAATGAAGAGGGGCACTTCTCGCCCACGTTTGGCATCGGCGTCAAGCCAGGGCTGGAGTGGATGCAACTCTATGCGCGCTGGGGCAAGGGCTGGCGTCCGCCTGCTGTCACGGAGACCTTCATGACCGGTCGGCCCCATGGCGGCAACTCGTCAGAGCGGGTGTTTCCCAATCCTTACCTCAAGAATGAAGAGTCGCGGGATTGGGAAATGGGCGTCAATGTGTTCAAGGAAGGGCTGTTTTTCAACGACGACCGCCTGGGCATGAAGGTCGCTTACTTCGATACCAAGATCGAAAACTTCTCGTTCCTCAACCACAGCGTCAGCTTGCCGGAGACCAGTGTCGGCGGTTTTCTCGGGACCATGGCCTACGTCAACAACACCAACCCGACGCGCTTTCGCGGTGTGGAATACCAGCTCAACTACGACATGGGCCGGGCCTACGCCAACCTGAGCTACACCCATATGATCGGCAGTAACGACTTCTGCTCGAAGAACTATTACATGGGCGGGGCCAAGACCAGCGGGCCGAGGACTACGCGTATCGAATCCTACATTCGTCCCGACGGCCGTCCAGGGATCAGACCGGTCACCACTTATGAAGTGCTGGATGATGAGGTTGCCAACAACAAGGAGAGTTGCGGCCGGATCATGGGCAACGCGACCTATATGCCAGCAGATCGCGGTTCGCTGACGCTGGGTGCGCGGTTCTTGGAAAAACGCCTGGATACCGGGGTGCGTGTGCGCTACAGCTCGGGTAACGGTGCCAACCTCGATCAGCAGGGCTACGACTTCATCGACCAGGCGCTGTGGCCGCAATACACCCTCTACGACCTGTACGCCAGTTACTGGATGACCGACCACCTGAACCTTGGCCTGGCCCTGGAAAACGCCACCGACGAAGCCTATTTCGTGGCCATGGGCGACGCCAACAACCTCAGCCTGGCGCGGGGCCGCACGTTGAGCGGGATGCTCGAATACCGGTTCTGAGCAAGGCGTTTGAGCCCGCAGGTCTTGGGCATTCGCGGTTAAAACCCGGCATTTGAAGCCGTGTCATTCGTTACTAGTCTGTGAGGCAGCCCTGGCATTTAGAAGGAGCCGGCTGTCGGTTGGGGCCCGAGCAGGCGCTGATCGGTAATAAATAACCTAACGGATGGGTTACGATGAGAGTAGGCACTTACAAAGGACATGTGATTGCAGTGTTGCTCAGGGATGAGCATTGCCCGCCCCACGTACATGTCATGGGCAAGGACTGGGATGCGCGTTTTCGTTTCAGTTTTCTGGATGGGGATGTGGCGTTGTGGGATGTGGATCCTGAGCGGCGGCGACCATCCGGTGCAGTTCTGGAAGGTATTCGCCAGACGTTGAAGCAGCAGCATTATCTGGCGCGGGCCCGCAGGATCTGGTGGGAGAAGCTGCAAACGGTCTGCCTGGACAACCATTCCTGGGACTGGGAGGCCGATGAGGTTGTGCCGGGGCTGGTTATCCGGCGGGGTGTCTACGTGATTGCCAGTGCCCGGCACGATGTTGCAGGGCGGCGAACCATTTTGAATCTGGTGAGGGCGCCAGGATCCGTGGAGATTGAGTTATGAAAGTTGTAAAAGCCAAAGTACGGCCCGATGTCCCGATCACTGAGGCCGACATCGATAAGGCCGTGGCCCGTGGGCGCAAGCTCAAGCGGGTGCACGCCCATGCCAGTTCAGTGGGTTACGCAAATGACTGCATTTGCATCGGCTTCGGCGACGGTAGCCGCATCATGTTGCCAGTGGCCGGCCTTGCCGAGTTCGAGGGTTTTTCTGTGCAGGACTTTCAGGCACTGGAGGTCGGCTTTGGTGGCAAAGCACTGTGCTGTGAAGCCCGTGACCTGCATGTATCGATCACCGGCTTGATCGCCACCAGCCAGCCCTTGATGGACCTGGCCGCGAGCATGGTCGCCTCGCGTAATGGCCGTAAAACCAGTGCTGCCAAGTCCGAAGCCGCCCGCGCCAATGGCAAGAAGGGTGGCCGTCCGCGCAAGGAGGAATAAGCCGGAGTGATACGCGCCAATCCAATGTGGGAGCGGGCTTGTGTGGGAGCGGGCTTGTGTGGGAGCGGGCTTGCCCGCTCCCACATAAGCCCCACATTTTTGGAGCGGCTATGGCCTAAAGGGTTAGCGCCGGGTCAGCAGCACGCCCGATTCCATATGGTGGGTCCATGGGAACTGGTCGAACATCGCACAGCGGGTGATGCGGTGCGTGTCGTGCAGTTGTGCGATGTTCGCCGCCAGCGTTTCCGGGTTGCAAGAGATGTACAGGATGTTCTCGAAACGCCGGGTCAACTCGCAGGTGTCCGGGTCCATGCCTGCGCGGGGCGGGTCGACGAATACGCTGCCGAACTCGTAGCTCTTGAGGTCAATACCGTGCAGGCGTCGGAACGGCCGCACTTCGTTCAGGGCTTCGGTCAGTTCTTCGGCGGACAGGCGCACCAGGGTAACGTTATCCACCGCGTTTTCATCGAGGTTGCTCAGGGCGGCGTTGACCGAGGTCTTGCTGATCTCGGTGGCCAGCACTTTGCGCACGCGGGTCGCCAGGGGCAGGGTGAAGTTGCCATTGCCGCAATACAGCTCCAGCAGGTCATCACTGCGATCGCCCAGGGCGTCATAGGCCCAGTTGAGCATCTTCTGGTTCACCGTACCGTTGGGCTGGGTGAACGCGCCTTCGGGCTGGCGATAGCTGAAGGTGCGACCGCCGACAGCGAGTTTCTCGACCACGTAGTCGTGGCCGATCACATCGCGCTTGCCCTTGGAGCGGCCGATGATGCTGACGTTCAGGTCGGCCGCCAGCTTGTTGGCAGCGGTGTGCCAATGCTCGTCCAGTGGGCGGTGATAGCACAGCGTGATCATCGCATCGCCGGCCAGGGTGGTGAGGAACTCCACCTGGAACAGCTTGTGGCTCAGGGCGGCGCTGGCTTGCCAGGCGGCCTTGAGTTGCGGCATCAACTGGTTGATACGCAGGCTGGCGATAGGGAATTCTTCGATCAGGATCGGCGTGCGCTTGTCGTCCTGGGAGAACATCGCGTAGTGGCGCTGGCCGTCTTCGCGCCACAGGCGGAATTCGGCGCGCAGGCGGAAGTTCTGCAGGGGCGAATCGAAGACCTGCGGCTCGGGCGCGTCGAACGGCGCGAGCAGGTCACGCAAGCGCGTGACCTTTTCTTGCAGTTGCAGGGCGTAACTTGCTGCGTCAAAAGTCATGCGGGGAACCAGCCTAGCTTGATCACGAACAGGATCGACAGAATCACCAGCGCTGGGTTGAGTTCACGGTAGCGGCCCGTAAGCAGCTTGATACCGGTCCAGGCGATGAAGCCGAAGGCGATGCCGTTGGCGATGGAGTAAGTGAAGGGCATCGCCAGGGCGGTGATTACCACCGGTGCGGCAACAGTAATGTCGTCCCAGTCGATTTCCGCCAGGCCCGAGGTCATCAGTACCGCGACAAACAGCAGCGCGGGAGCGGTGGCAAACGCCGGGACGCTGGCCGCCAGTGGCGAGAAGAACAGCGCCAGCAGGAACATGATCGCCACCACGATGGCGGTCAGGCCCGTGCGGCCACCAGCGCTCACGCCAGCAGCCGACTCGATGTAGCTGGTGGTGGTCGAGGTGCCCAGCAGCGAACCGGCCATGGCCGCGGTGCTGTCGGCGATCAGGGCGCGTCCCATTTTCGGCATGTGGCCGTCCTTGCCCATCAGGCCGGCGCGCTTGGCGACGCCGATCAGGGTGCCGGAGTTGTCGAACAGATCAACGAACAGGAAGGCGAAGATCACACTGATCAAGCCTACGTCGAGGGCGCCGGCGATATCCAGTTGCAGGAAGGTCGGGGCCAGGGACGGTGGCATCGAAACCACGCCGCCGAACGGGGTCACGCCGAGCGCGATGGCAGCGACGGTCACCGCGAGGATGCCGATCAACACCGCACCGCGTACTTTCAGGGCTTCCAGGGCCACGATCAGGAAAAAGCCCAGGGTCGCCAGGATCGGCGCCGGCTTTGCCAGGTCGCCCATGCCCAGCATGGTCGCCGGGTTGCTGACCACGATCCCGGCGTTATGCAGGGCGATCAGCGCCAGGAACAGGCCGATACCGGCGGCAATCGCCGAACGCAGGGGCAGGGGGATGGCATTGATGATCCATTCGCGGATGCGGAAGATCGACAGCAGGAAAAACAGCACGGCGGAGATAAATACCGCGCCGAGCGCCACTTGCCAGGTATGCCCCAGATGCAGCACGACGGTGTAGGTAAAGAAGGCGTTCAGGCCCATGCCCGGTGCCAGGGCAATCGGGTAGTTGGCGATCAGGCCCATGATCGTCGAGCCGATGGCCGCCGCCAGGCAGGTAGCGACAAACAGCGCGCCCTTGTCCATGCCGGTCTCGCCGAGGATGCTCGGGTTGACGAACAGGATGTAGGCCATGGCCAGGAATGTCGTGATACCGGCCAGAATCTCGGTACGCACGTTGGTGTTGTGTGCCTTGAGTTGAAACAGCTTTTCCAGCATGCCTGCTCCCTGTGGCGCGCTTGGCGCCGTGATTTGTTGACCTCAAAGTCAAAGCACAAACTGCGCCAAGCGCCGCGTGTTTTCTACAGAGGATCGGAAAAAGCGGCGCATCATACCAGCAGGTCGGCGGCCTGTGGCGTCCGGCCTCGGTTTTGTTGAGTGTGGCCTTGGGGCATACTCCGTCGACGTTCAGTCCAGGGTCATCGAAAGCATGAAAAAAGCCATCGCGTGGAGTCTAGCTCCGTTCGCCTGTATTGGCCTGTGGCTGGCGGCGGCACCGGCATGGGGCGCGCCTGCACCGGCCTTGAGCGAGGTGCGGGTCTTCCAGGTGCAGTCCCGGGCGTGCAGCGAGCCCATCGCCGACGGCGTCGAGAGCACCCGGCGGTGCGAGCATCGTGGCCTGACGCGGGTCTCGGTGATGGAAGTGGGGCTGGGCAATAATTCCATCGCCACCTTTGATGGGGCGCGGCTTGCGGGGCAGAAAACGGCGATCTGCCAGGTTGGCGCCATCAGCCAGGCCTGCAATGGCACTGGCACGTTGATGGGCTACATCTATGTATTTGACGTGAATATCCGCGCAGCGGGCTGGTTCGAGTACAGCAACACGTCGATCAACGTCCCCCGCAACACCCTGGTGACTCAGTTACGCATCCAGTGAGGCAACTTACGTGGTCGGCGTATGCATGCGATCCCGCTTGGCCAGCGTCGGGAACAGCTTGATCCACACTCCGGTCACTACCAGTGTCCCGACCCCACCCAGTACCACGGCGGGCACCGTGCCCAGCCAGTGGGCCGTGACGCCGGACTCGAACTCGCCCAACTGATTGGATGCCCCAATAAACAAGCCATTGACCGCACTGACCCGCCCGCGCATTTCGTCGGGGGTTTCCAGCTGCACGAATGACGCGCGGATCACCATGCTGATCATGTCCGCCGCCCCCAGTACCACCAGCACCGCCAGCGAGAACCAGAACGAGGTGGACAGGCCAAAGGCAATGGTCGCCACGCCAAACACGCCGACAGCGGTAAACATCACGCGGCCCACATGCCGATCCACGGCAAACCGCGCCAGCCACAATGACATCACCAGCGCCCCAACCGCCGGCGCCGAGCGCAGCAGACCCAGGCCCCAGGGGCCGGTCAGCAGGATGTCCTTGGCAAACACCGGCAGCAACGCCGTGGCGCCGCCCAGCAGCACGGCGAACAAGTCCAGGGAAATCGCCCCGAGGATGTCCGGTCGGCTGCGGATGAAACGAATCCCTGCCAGCAACGAGTCCAGCGTCGCCTTGCCCTTGTTCAGCGGTGTCTGCCGGGCGGGCAGGTTGAGGGTCAGCAGGCAGGCAATCAGGTACAGCAATACGGTCGGGCCATACACCCAGGCGCTGCCGAAGGCATAGAGCAGGCCGCCCAGTGCGGGCGCGACGATGGTTGCCGATTGCTGGGCCGACTGCGCCGCCGCCACCGCCCGTGGGAACAGGGCACTGGGCACGATGCTCGGCAGCAGGGCCTGGGTGGTGGGCAGTTCGAAGGAGCGGGCTGCGCCCAGCAGGAAGGCGAGGATAAAAATCATCTCGCGGGTGACATTGTCCGTCAGGCTGCCAATGACCAGCACCAAGGCGATTAACGCCTGCAACGTCTGGCAAATGGCGGCGACTCTGCGTCGTTCGTAACGATCGGCCACGTGCCCTGTGTGCAGCATGAACAGCACCCGCGGCACAAATTCCACCAGGCCTACCAACCCCAGGTCCAGCACATTGCCGGTCAGTTGGTAGAGGTTCCAGCCGATGGCCACGGTGAGCATCTGGAAGCCGCTGGCGGTAAAAATCCGGGCCAGCCAAAACGCAATAAACGGGCGGTGATGACGTAACAGCAGCGGGGTTTCACTGGGCATCGGCAAGGACTGGACTGAACCTGGGAAGCGCCGAGATTAGCATCAAGCTGTAACAAATAGTTGCTGCCAAGGAAATATCCTTAGCAAGGCATCTATTTCGCTGAGTCATCCTGTCACGCGGCAAAAGACCACACAGTCCAAGCCGGAAAATGGGACTACTCTTTCATCGTTGCTTGATCCAGATCAATGCTTATTGGGGCGTTGGTATGGCGGCCAAAAGGCCAGAATCCCTACGTGGTTGGTAAAAAAAGAACGAATTGCAATTCGCCACACTCCATATCCGTGGGGGCAGTGGGTGCAGGCCACCAGCCAGCAGCCGGTATTACCTGACAGAGGAAGACTTATGTTCGGTTTGGAGGCGCTCGATCTCGCCCGAATTCAATTCGCGTTCACCATCTCGTTCCATATCCTGTTCCCGGCCATCACCATTGGCCTGGCCAGTTACCTGGCGGTACTGGAAGGCCTGTGGCTCAAGACCCACAACGATACCTACCGTGACCTCTACCATTTCTGGTCGAAGATCTTTGCCGTCAACTTCGGCATGGGGGTGGTCTCGGGCCTGGTTATGGCCTATCAGTTCGGCACCAACTGGAGCCGCTTCTCGGACTTCGCCGGTTCCGTCACGGGACCCTTGCTGACCTATGAAGTGCTCACCGCGTTTTTCCTCGAAGCGGGTTTTCTGGGGGTGATGCTGTTCGGCTGGAATAAGGTCGGGCGCAAGTTGCACTTCTTTGCCACGGTGATGGTGGCCGTCGGTACCTTGATCTCGACGTTCTGGATCCTCGCCTCCAACAGCTGGATGCAGACGCCGCAAGGCTTTGAAATCATCGATGGCCGGGTGATCCCCACCGATTGGCTGGCGGTGATCTTCAACCCCTCGTTCCCCTACCGCCTGGCGCATATGGCCACCGCAGCGTTTGTCGCGACGGCGTTCTTCGTCGGCTCCTCGGCGGCCTGGCACCTGCTGCGGGGCAAGGACACTCCGGCAATCCGCACCATGCTGTCGATGGCGATGTGGATGGCGCTGATCGTTGCGCCGATCCAGGCGGTGATCGGTGACTTCCACGGCCTCAACACCCTCAAGCATCAGCCGGCGAAAATTGCTGCGATTGAAGGTCACTGGGAAAACGTCGGTAACGAGCCGACCCCGCTGATCCTGTTCGGCTGGCCGGACATGAAGGAAGAGCGCACCAAGTACAAAGTGGAAATCCCCTATCTGGGCAGCCTGATCCTCACCCACTCCCTGGACAAGCAAGTGCCGGCCCTCAAGGAGTTCCCGCCTGAGGATCGCGCCAACTCGACCATCGTATTCTGGTCGTTTCGCATCATGGTCGGCCTGGGCATGCTGATGATCCTCACCGGCCTGTTCAGCCTCTGGCTGCGCAAGGGCGACAGGCTGTACACCAACAAACCGTTCCTGTACCTGGCGCTGTGGATGGGCCCGTCGGGGTTGGTTGCAATCCTGGCCGGCTGGTTCACCACCGAAATCGGGCGCCAGCCCTGGGTGGTCTACGGCCTGATGCGCACGGCGGACGCCTCTTCCAACCACAGTTTTGTGCAGATGAGCATCACCCTGGCGCTGTTTGTGGTGGTGTATTTCGCGCTGTTCGGTGCCGGCCTGGGCTACATGATGCGCCTGGTGCGCAAAGGCCCGGTCACCCACGAAAGCACCGATCCAGCCCACGGCGGCCCCGGGCAGCAACGCACCCCGGCGCGTCCATTGTCGGCGGCCGATGACAGCGGCGACGACGATCACGGCGACACTCTGAACAAGGGGAATTGAGTCATGGGTATTGATCTTCCGCTGATCTGGGCCGTGATTATCATCTTCGGCATCATGATGTACGTGGTCATGGATGGCTTCGACCTGGGGATCGGCATTCTCTTTCCGTTTATCCCAGGCAAGACTGACCGCGACGTGATGATGAACACCGTCGCACCGGTGTGGGACGGCAACGAAACCTGGCTGGTGCTGGGGGGCGCGGCGTTGTTCGGCGCGTTCCCACTGGCCTACTCGGTGGTGCTTTCGGCGCTGTACCTGCCGCTGATCCTGATGCTGATCGGCCTGATCTTCCGTGGCGTGGCTTTTGAGTTCCGTTTCAAGGCCAAGGATGACAAACGCCACCTGTGGGACAAGGCGTTTATCGGCGGCTCGCTGGCGGCCACTTTCTTCCAGGGCGTGGCGCTGGGGGCATTCATTGAAGGCATTCCGGTGGTTGACCGCCAGTTCGCCGGCGGCTCATTGGACTGGTTCTCACCGTTTGCTTTGTTTTGCGGTGTGGCCTTGATCGTGGCCTATGCCCTGCTGGGTTGCACCTGGCTGATCATGAAGACTGAAGGCAAGTTGCAGGAGCAGATGCACAATCTGGCGCGGCCCCTGGCGTTCGTAGTGTTGGCGGTGATTGGCATTGTCAGTATCTGGACGCCCCTGGCCCACCCGGATATCGCCTCGCGCTGGTTCACCCTGCCGAACCTGTTCTGGTTCCTGCCGGTGCCGATCCTGGTGCTGGTGACCATGTACGCCCTGGTGCGTGCCGTGGCCCGCAATGCCCATTACGCGCCATTCCTGTTGACGCTGGTGCTGATCTTCCTGGGCTACAGCGGCCTGGGCATCAGCCTGTGGCCAAACATCATCCCGCCGTCGGTCTCGATCTGGGACGCTGCCGCGCCGCCACAAAGCCAGGGCTTCATGCTGGTGGGTACGCTGTTCATCATCCCATTCATCCTGGGCTACACCTTCTGGAGCTACTACGTGTTCCGCGGCAAGGTGACCCATGAAGACGGCTATCACTAGGAGGCCTGCACCATGAGCGGTAAACCTTCACTGGACGACATCGAACAGGCCGAGAAAAAGCCACTCTGGCAGCGCCTGGGTTGGCTGGCGATGATCTGGACCGGCAGCGTCCTGGCCCTGTTCGTGGTGGCTAGCCTGATGCGCATGTTTATGAACGCTGCAGGCTTGAGCACCCACTGACATCCTGCGGTTTTATGACCCTCCTTGCGGAGGGTTTTTTTTGCCTGGGATTATTTGCGGGCCTTGAGGATCACGAACTTTGGCGTCGCCGCCACCTGCTCCACACCACGGAACAGCCGCGCCAGTTTGCTGTGATAACCCAGGTGGCGGTTGCCGACGATGTACAAGGCGCCACCGACCACCAGCGCTTCGCGGGCCTGCTGGAACATGCGCCAGGCGAGGAAGTCGCCCACTACTTGCTGTTGATGGAACGGTGGGTTGCACAGCACCACGTCCAGCGATTGCGGTTCCTGGTCTGCCAGGCCATCGCCGGGACGAATGTTGACGGCCCGTTCGCCCAGCGCTGCCTGCCAGTTCTCGGTGGCCGATTGCACGGCCATATAGGACTCATCAACCAGGGTGTATTGCGCTTCGGGGTTGAGCAGGGCGCTGGCAATGGCCAGTACCCCATTGCCGCAACCCAGGTCTGCCACGCGCGCACTGCCCAGGTTTTGCGGTAGGTGCGGGAGGAAGGCGCGGGTGCCGATGTCCAGGCCTTCGCGGCAAAACACGTTGGCATGGTTGAGCAGTTCGATGGCCGGAGCGTCGAGGCGATAGCGCGAGGGGTAGGGCGACACGGCCTGCGGCCGTTCGGCCAGGGTGGCGATCAGCAGCCGGGCCTTCTTCACCGCCAGCGAGGCGTGCATCGGGCCGATGTAGCGCTCCAGCAGTTCACCGGCAGCCCGAGGCAGATGCTTGACCATCGCGCCAGCGATCACTTCGGCGCCGGGCGCCAATTGGCCTTGCAGACGGATCAACTGTTCTTCCAGCAGCGCCAGGGTTTTCGGCACCCGGATCAGGACGCGGTCGAACGGCCCGCACAATGCCTGGCTGGCGGGCACGAGCGATACGGCATCGAAGGCCTTGCCATTGCGCAGCAGGTTTTTTTGCAAGGCCTGGGTGCCCAGAAACGAATCACCACTGCTGGTGACGTGCACATGCCCTTCCAGACTGGCGGCCAGTGCGCCAAAACTGTCATTGAGCACCAGCACGCGGGTGTGGCTGGCCGGCTGCTGCGCGGCCAGATAGGCAAGCAGGTATTCATCGGCTGCATCGAATGCTTGCAGCGGCTCATTTGGCTGCTCGGGCTGGCGGATCAGGTCGAGTTGGGCGAAGGGGCTATCGAGCAGGGGCATGGCGGGGAGAACTCTGGATAATCGGCGGGTGTTCCTCGCGGGGCGAAGGACCTTCTGAGTGAACTGCGACGCGGGTGTTGAGGAGCTGCGTTATCACTCAGAACTGGCCGTAAATGTTACTTTTTTTTCAGCGGGATTACATTCAGTGTTTTTTCAGGGGAGCGTGCCAGTTGCGTTTAAAAAAGACCATGTCTGACCGCAGTGAATACGGCGGCAATCTTGTTATTGACGCCCAGCTTTTTCATCGAACTGCTGATATGAAAACCAACAGTACGTTCTGACAGGCACAGAATCGTCGCAATATCGGCAGCGGTCTTGCCCATGGCTGACCATTGCAGAATCTCTGTCTCACGGCTGGTCAGTTTGTTGGGTTTTTGGAAAGACGGTTCCTTGACATAGGACTGGACGGCAACGGTATGCAGTGCATGGCATATCCACAGTACCTGGCCGGCTTTTTCGTACAGCTCATGGGGTTTCACCGGACCCTTCCTGCGGCCCAGGGTAATCATGCTGAAAAGACCACGGAAGTCATGCACTGACTGGGCCCAGCCATGACTCAAGCCATGGGTTTGTGCGTGAACCCACATGTCCGGCACTGCAGCGAAGGTTTTTTCTCCCCAGACGATCGGCAAGACATCGCGTTTGCAATGGTCGACCAAGGGATCCATTTCGAAGTAGTTTTCTGTCTTGTAGATGCTGTTCCATTCATTTGGATAGTTGTTGAGGAGGATGTTCTTGTTGGGGCGGTAAAGCGCATTGGATCCCATTACATAACCACAGTATTCAAAACCTAGTTCATATGTAATGTTCAAAGCAGCCTCGAACATCGTATTCACCTCATCCTCGCCCTCTAGCTTGGGTAGACGTGTGTTGCGCCATTTGACCATCGGTAACTCTCCATGAATCGCACACTGATTATTCGTAACGCGGGTCCCCATACCGGTATCGATCGAGTGTAGGACAGCTTGTAGAGTGCAGATGGGAAATTTCGTACTTAGCGCCGTGCTTTTTAGTCGGTTTGCGAGATGGATAAAAAACGGCGTTTTCTTCCCGTAGACGATTTTCTTTCTCTTTTAAAGGGTTAGCCGCGTGCTGTTAAATGCTCGCTCAAGAGTGGCTGTTGCGATGCAAGGTCCAAGGGCCGTGTTAATCGCGAAATGGTTTGGGTTGCACAATAAGGTTAGTACTAAAGTGCTGTTACAGCAGTGATACACGCCGGTTGTCGCCGGCTGGGCGGATGTCACTACAAACCAACGGTGTTTGCCGGCGCCACTTTGGGCGACACTAGGGGTTACCTGTCGCCCGGAGCCCACTATGACGGCCAGTGCTGAAAAATTCACACGCCAGACCCTGATTGAAGTGCAGTCAGTGACCCCCAGTCTGTTTACCTTGCGCACCACCCGCGACCCGGGGTTTCGTTTTGTCGCCGGGCAGTTTGTTCGCCTGGGTGTGAGCAAGCCCGATGGCAGCCTCGTGTGGCGCGCTTATTCGGTGGTGTCGTCGCCCTTCGATGAGTTCCTGGAGTTCTTCTCCATTGTGGTTCCCCGTGGAGAGTTCACCAGTGAATTGAGCCGCTTGCGTGTCGGCGATGAACTGCTGGTGGAGCGCCAAGCCACCGGCTTTCTGACCCTGGACCGGTTTGTCGATGGCCGGGACCTGTGGTTGCTGGGTACCGGCACCGGCATTGCGCCGTTTCTGTCGATCCTGCAGGACTTTGAAGTCTGGGAAAAATTCGAGCGCATCATTCTGGTCTACAGCGCCCGCGCGGCCTGCGAGCTGGCCTACCAGAAACTTATCCAGGGGTTGGGCGAGCGTGACTACCTTAAGGAACACGCCCATAAACTCACCTACCTGCCCATCGTGACCCGTGAGCAGCACCCGGGCGCATTGAATGGGCGTATCACCACCCTGATCGAAAACGGTGAACTGGAACGTGCGGCGGGCGTGGCCCTCACGCCAGAGCATTCGCGGGTGATGATTTGCGGCAATCCGCAGATGATCGACGATACCCGCACGTTGCTCAAACAGCGCGATATGCAATTGAGCCTTGCGCGTCGGCCAGGGCAGGTGGCGGTAGAAAACTACTGGTAGCAAAAAGGCGCCCGGTCAGAGGCGCCTTTTTTCAGTGGCCGACAGGTGTTGCAGGTTGGCTACAGGGGCTTGTTGTTCTGAGCCTTGAGCAGGTCGCGGATCTCGCCCAGCAGTTCTTCTTCTTTGGTCGGCACCGGCGGCAGGCTTGGCGCGGCGGCTTCTTCACGCTTGAGGCGGTTGATGGCCTTGACGCCCATGAAGATCGCGAACGCGACGATCACGAAGTCAATGATGCTCTGGATGAATTTGCCGTAGGCCAGGACCACTGCAGGAACATCGCCCTGGGCTGCCTTGAGCGTTACCGCCAAGTCACCGAAATCCACCCCACCGATCAGCAGGCCGATTGGAGGCATTACCACGTCGCCTACAAAGGACGAAACAATTTTGCCGAAGGCGGCGCCGATGATAATACCGACCGCCATGTCGACCACATTACCTTTGACCGCGAAGGCCTTGAACTCACTGATCACGCCCATTGGTTATTCCTTGTTACAGTTGAGAGGAGAGGAACTTAGTGTAAGTCAGTCTGCAGTGGCTTGCTCGACACAACTGTTAACAAAGCTCGTCGTAATCGACACATTAAAACGCAAATAGTTTGCAAAGTGCCATCAATCGCGCGCGAAATACCCGCTATTTCAGTGGCTTGACACACTATTTTTTCAATCGGGTTGGTGGGAGTTTTCTATTTATCTTCTGGCGCCAGGATCACTAGCCTTTGGCATGCACCTTTAAAAGTGCCTATAAAACCAGAGGAATCCTTGATGAAAAACCTTATTAGTCGCAGGCCTATTGCTGCGCGCAATCTGCTGTTGGTTGCCGGCATCAGTCTATTGTCGTTGTCGGTCAGTGCCGCCAACCTGACCCGCGATAACGGTGCGGCGGTGGGCGACAACCAGAACTCGCAGACCGCGGGTGCGAACGGTCCGGTCCTGCTCCAGGATGTGCAACTGATCCAGAAGCTGCAGCGCTTTGACCGCGAGCGCATTCCCGAGCGTGTGGTGCATGCCCGTGGCACGGGCGCCCATGGCACCTTCACGGTCACTGATAACCTCAGCGACCTGACCAAGGCCAAAGTATTTGCGGCCGGCGAAGCCACGCCGGTGTTTGTGCGCTTCTCGTCCGTGGTCCACGGCAACCACTCCCCGGAAACATTGCGCGATCCTCGCGGATTCTCCACCAAGTTCTATACCGCCGAAGGTAACTGGGACTTGGTGGGCAACAACTTCCCGACATTCTTTATCCGTGATGCGATCAAGTTCCCGGACATGGTGCATGCGTTCAAGCCTGACCCGCGCACTAACCTGGATGACGACTCCCGTCGTTTCGACTTCTTCTCCCATGTTCCCGAAGCTACCCGGACCTTGACCGAGCTGTATTCGAACTCCGGCACGCCGACCAGTTACCGAGAGATGGATGGCAATGGCGTCCATGCCTACAAGTTGATCAATGCCAAGGGGCAAGTGCATTACGTCAAGTTCCACTGGAAGAGCCTGCAAGGCATCAAGAATCTGGACCCCAAGCAAGTTGTTGACGTCCAGGGCCGTGATTACAGCCATATGACTAACGACTTGGTCACACAGATCAACAAGGGCAACTTCCCCAAGTGGGATCTGTATGTACAAGTCCTCAAGCCTGAAGAGCTGGCCAAGTTTGATTTCGACCCTCTGGACGCCACTAAGATTTGGCCTGATGTTCCAGAACGCAAAGTTGGGCAGATGGTGCTCAACCGCAACCCGGCCAACGTCTTCCAGGAAACCGAGCAAGTGGCCATGGCCCCGGCGAACCTGGTGCCGGGCATCGAACCGTCGGAAGACCGTCTGTTGCAAGGCCGAGTGTTCTCCTATGCGGATACGCAAATGTACCGCCTGGGCGCCAATGCCCTGCAATTGCCGATCAACGCACCACGGGTCACCGTCAACAACGGTAACCAGGATGGCGCGATGAACTTCGGCAAGACCAGCAGCGGCGTGAACTACCAGCCAAGCCGCCTGGAACCGCGGGAAGAGCCGCAAAGTGCGCGTTACAGCCAGATGGCCCTTGCCGGCAGCACCCAGCAGGCGAAGATCCAGCGTGAGCAGAACTTCAAGCAGGCGGGCGACTTGTATCGCTCCTTCAGCAAGAAGGAACGCCAGGACTTGATCGACAGCTTCGGTGGCTCCCTGGCGACCACGGATGACGTCAGCAAGCACATTATTCTGTCGTTCCTGTACAAGGCCGACCCGGAATATGGCACTGGCGTGGCCAAAGTGGCCAAGGGTGATCTGTCACGCGTCAAGGCTCTGGCCGAAAAACTGAACGACTGATCTTAATACCCACTTCTGTAGGAGCGAGCTTGCTCGCGAAGCTCTCAAAGGCACCGCGTACATTCAGGATTAACGCGGTGCCCTTAAGGGGGCCGTAGAGGATTTTGAAGATGCGTAGCTTTATTGGGGCGCTTTTGGCCTGCTGGTCCTTGAGCGTGTTCGCCGACCCGCAGGCGCTCAAGGCGCAGTTACAGGATTACTACTTCGACGCCGCCCGGCGTGGTGACGTGGAAATGCTCAACACCTTTATCGAGTCCGGCTATTCCCTCAATACCGTCGATGACAAGGGTTACACCGCGCTGATCCTCGCTGCCTATCACGGGCAGGGGCCGGCCGTGGAGCAACTGCTGGCGGCCGGTGCCGATGCGTGCGTGCAGGACAAGCGCGGTAATACGGCGTTGATGGGCGCGATCTTCAAGGGCGAGCTGAGCATTGCCCGGCGCTTGCTGGGCACCGCCTGCAACCCTGACCAACGCAACGGCGCCGGGCAGACGGCGGCCATGTACGCCGGGCTGTTCAAGCGCGTCGAACTGCTTGATGCGCTCAAGGCCCAAGGCGCTGACCTGAACGCCGAAGACCCGCTGGGCAACAGCGCTACACGATTGGCCAACGGGGAAATCCGTACCGCACCGCCGCGCTGAGCTATCATCGCGGTTTTTCGGTTGGAGGTTCTCAGATGGCAAAGGCCAAGCGCATGTACGGCTGCACGGAGTGCGGCGCGACCTTTCCCAAATGGGCGGGCCAGTGTGGCGAATGTGGGGCGTGGAACACCCTCACTGAAACCATGATTGAAAGTGGCGGCGCCGCAGCACCCACCGGTCGCGCAGGCTGGACCGGCCAGCAAGCCCAGATCAAGACTCTGGCTGAAGTCAGCGTCGAAGAAATACCGCGCTTCTCCACCGCTTCCGGCGAGCTTGACCGGGTGCTCGGTGGCGGCCTGGTGGACGGCTCTGTAGTGCTGATCGGCGGCGATCCGGGCATCGGCAAGTCGACCATCCTCCTGCAGACCCTGTGCAGCATCGCCAGCCGCATGCCGGCCTTGTATGTGACCGGCGAAGAATCCCAGCAGCAAGTGGCCATGCGCGCCCGTCGCCTGGGCTTGCCCCAGGACCAGCTACGGGTCATGACCGAGACCTGTATCGAAAGCATCATCGCCACCGCCCGTGTGGAAAAACCCAAGGTGATGGTGATCGACTCGATCCAGACGATCTTCACCGAGCAACTACAATCGGCACCGGGTGGGGTGTCCCAGGTGCGGGAGAGCGCGGCACTGCTGGTGCGCTATGCCAAGCAAAGCGGTACGGCGATTTTCCTGGTCGGCCATGTCACCAAGGAAGGCGCGTTGGCCGGCCCGCGGGTGCTGGAGCATATGGTCGATACGGTGCTGTATTTCGAGGGCGAGTCCGACGGGCGCCTGCGTCTGTTGCGGGCGGTAAAAAACCGTTTTGGAGCGGTCAACGAACTGGGGGTGTTCGCCATGACGGACCGGGGGCTCAAAGAAGTCTCCAACCCCTCGGCGATTTTTCTGACCCGCGCCCAGGAAGAAGTCCCGGGCAGTGTGGTGATGGCGACGTGGGAGGGCACCCGGCCAATGCTGGTGGAAGTCCAGGCCCTGGTGGACGACAGCCATCTGGCCAACCCGCGCCGCGTGACCCTGGGCCTGGATCAGAACCGCCTGGCGATGCTGCTGGCGGTGCTGCATCGCCACGGTGGGATTCCGACCCATGACCAGGACGTGTTCCTCAACGTGGTCGGCGGCGTCAAGGTGCTGGAAACCGCGTCGGACCTGGCATTGATGGCGGCCGTGATGTCGAGCCTGCGCAATCGGCCGTTGCCCCATGATCTGTTGGTGTTTGGCGAAGTGGGCCTGTCGGGCGAGGTACGCCCGGTGCCCAGCGGCCAGGAGCGTCTGAAGGAGGCGGCCAAGCATGGCTTCAAGCGCGCCATCGTGCCCAAGGGCAATGCACCGAAGGAGGCGCCACCGGGGTTGCAGGTGATTGCGGTGACGCGTCTGGAACAGGCCCTGGATGCCTTGTTCGAGTAACCCGCTACACCACAGAACCTTGTAGGAGCTGGCTTGCCTGCGATGGCGTCGAATCAGTCGATGCATCCCTGGCTGACACGTCGCCATCGCAGGCAAGCCACACATTGACGTGTGCGCATCGTCAGATGCTCAGCAACTCGCCCAGCTCCCGATGCAGCTCGTCCTCATCCCCCAGATTCAGCTCGATCAACCTGCGCAAGTGGCTGATCGAGTTCACGTCGATATATGCGCAGACAAACCCCAGTTGCCCGTTGTCGTCATGGGCCAGCCGCACTTGCATGCTGACGTCCGTATCGGCGTCCAAATGAATGTCCACATCAAATGGCTCGTCACGCTTGCCCAGCCATGGCGTGGGCTTTTGTACCAGCAGCCCTTTGAGCGATAAATCCACTAACTGCACACGCCATTTCTGGCCGTTCTGCTTGAGTTCGGTCTTGGCATCGAAGGCAATCCGCCGAAAACGGCGTCGATCTGATGGCTGCTCGCTCATGGTGAAACCCTCGGTAGGTACAGCAATTGTAGCCTTGCGCCATTATCGGGCGTTTATTTCTGTCTTTTTCACCCCGGCAAGGCTCTAGACCAACGTAGGGGGCTGGTCTTTAAGGCGCAGCGCGCTAAACTCGGACTGGCTGTCTTTCTGTCCAACCTGGCTGGAATATAAAAATGAAAAATAATAATAGCCTGCTCCGCCATCTACCCTGGCTGTTGCTGGCAATCGTAGGAGCGTGCGCCCTGGGCGTAGTGGCTTTGCGTCGCGGCGAGGCGATCAACGCCTTGTGGATTGTAGTCGCGGCAGTCGCCATTTATCTGGTGGCTTATCGTTACTACAGCCTGTTCATCGCAAATAATGTGATGCAACTCGATCCACGGCGGGCCACCCCCGCAGTGATCAACAACGACGGTCTGGACTATGTGCCGACCAACAAACATATTCTGTTCGGTCACCACTTCGCCGCCATTGCCGGTGCAGGTCCTTTGGTCGGGCCGGTCTTGGCCGCGCAGATGGGCTACCTGCCAGGTACCCTGTGGCTGATTGCCGGTGTGGTGCTGGCGGGTGCGGTGCAGGACTTCATGATCCTGTTCCTGTCCACTCGTCGCAACGGCCGCTCCCTGGGGGATATGGTTCGCGAAGAGATGGGCCGCATTCCCGGGACCATCGCGCTGTTTGGCTGCTTCCTGATCATGATCATCATCCTCGCGGTGCTGTCGCTGATCGTGGTCAAGGCCCTGGCCGAAAGCCCGTGGGGCATCTTCACGGTGATGGCGACCATCCCGATCGCGATGTTCATGGGCGTGTACATGCGCTACATCCGCCCGGGCCGCATCGGCGAGATCTCGATCATCGGCGTGCTGTTGCTGCTGGGCTCGATCTGGCTGGGCGGGCAGATCGCCGCTGATCCGGTATGGGCCAAGGCCTTCACCTTCACCGGGATCCAGATCACCTGGATGCTGGTCGGCTACGGTTTCGTGGCGGCGGTATTGCCGGTGTGGCTGATCCTGGCGCCCCGTGACTACCTGTCGACGTTCCTGAAAATCGGCACGATCATCGCCCTGGCGATCGGCATCCTGGTCACCATGCCTGACCTGAAAATGCCAGCGCTGACCCAGTTTATCGATGGCACCGGCCCGGTATGGAAGGGCGGCCTGTTCCCGTTCCTGTTCATCACCATCGCCTGTGGTGCGGTGTCCGGCTTCCATGCGCTGATCTCCTCGGGCACCACGCCCAAGTTGTTGGCCAATGAAGCCCACTCGCGCTACATCGGTTATGGCGGCATGTTGATGGAGTCGTTCGTCGCCATCATGGCCATGGTTGCCGCTTCGGTGATCGAGCCAGGCGTGTACTTCGCCATGAACAGCCCTGCGGCGATTGTCGGCACTGATGTGGTGACCGTTGCACAGACCGTCAGCAGTTGGGGCTTTGCAATTACCCCGGAAGCGCTGCAGGCAGTGGCCAACGATATCGGTGAAACCACCATCCTGGCCCGTGCCGGCGGTGCGCCGACCCTGGCGGTTGGTATCGCGCAGATCCTGCACAGTGTGCTGCCGGGTGAAAACACCATGGCATTCTGGTACCACTTTGCGATCCTGTTCGAAGCACTGTTCATCCTGACTGCTGTTGACGCCGGTACCCGTGCCGGTCGCTTCATGCTCCAGGATCTGCTCGGCTCCTTCGTTCCGGCGCTCAAGCGTACCGAGTCCTGGACCGCCAACCTGATCGCAACTGCAGGCTGTGTGGCGATGTGGGGTTACCTGCTGTATCAAGGCGTGATCGACCCGCTGGGTGGCATCAACACCTTGTGGCCGCTGTTCGGCATCTCCAACCAGATGCTGGCCGGTATCGCGCTGATGCTCGCTACCGTTGTGCTGATCAAAATGAAGCGCCAGCGCTACATCTGGGTGACGCTGCTGCCGGCTGTCTGGCTGCTGATCTGCACCACCACCGCAGGCTTTATCAAGCTGTTCGACGCCAACCCGGCCATCGGTTTCCTGTCGCTGGCCAAGAAGTACAGCGATGCACTGGCCAACGGGCAGATCCTCGCTCCGGCGAAGAGCATCGACCAGATGCAGCATGTGATCTGGAACGCCTACACCAACGCGACGCTGACGGTACTGTTCCTGTTCGTGGTCTTCAGCATCCTGTTCTATGCGATCAAAGTCGGCGTGGCCGCCTGGGGTACCAAGGAACGTACGGATAAAGAAGCGCCATTCCAAGCCATGCCGGACGCGTGATAGAGGGTTGCAAACATGTTCAATGACATTGGTCGCCTCGGTAAATACCTCGGTCAGGCCGCACGCCTGATGGTCGGCATGCCCGACTACGACAACTACGTCGAGCATATGCAAACCAAGCACCCGGACAAACCGATGATGGACTACGAGGCGTTCTTCCGGGAACGCCAGGAAGCCCGTTACGGCGGCAAGGGCGGGCCCAAGTGCTGTTAAGTTGGTAAAACTGCTTTAACTGTAGGAGCGAGCTTGCTCGCGAAAAACCCAAGGACACCACGTGCATCCTGATAGCACGCGTTATCGTTGACGTTCTTCGCGAGCAAGCTCGCTCCTACAGTGGTTTTTGCGTTCCCATTTTTCAGGAGAATATTTTTGTCCTCTCCCATCCCCGTCACGGTCCTCAGCGGCTTCCTCGGCGCTGGCAAGACCACCTTGTTGCGTCATCTGCTCAAGGCCGAACACGGCTTGAAAATCGCCGTGATCGAAAACGAATTCAGCGACGCCGGTATCGACACCCAATTGCTGGGCGATGAGCCGGTCCAAGTCATGACCCTGTCCAACGGCTGCGTGTGCTGCACCATCCACACCGACCTGACCAAAGCCCTGTACCTGCTGCTCGAACGCCTGGACAGCGGCGAGATCGCCTTCGACCGCCTGGTGATCGAATGCACCGGCCTGGCCGACCCGGCGCCGGTGGCCCAGACCTTTTTCATCGATGAAGAACTGCGCGAACGCTATATCCTCGACGGCATCATCACCCTGGTGGACGCCGCCCACGCCGAACACCACCTGACCCAGACCATCGCCCAGGCCCAGATCGGCTTTGCCGACCGCCTGCTGGTGAGCAAGCGCGATCTGGTGGACGACGCCAGTTTCGAGGCCCTCAGTCAGCGCCTGACGCGCATCAACCGTCGCGCGCCGATTCGCGTGGTGGAACATGGCAAGATCGATTTGGCTGAACTACTGGATGTGCGCGGCTTCAATCTCAACGCGGGCATGACCTTGCGCCCGGTTAGCCAGGCACCCTCCATCGACCGTATCTCCAGCCTGGTACTGCGCACCGAACAACCGCTGGATATCGACCGCCTCAGTGAGTTCATGAACGAACTGCTGGAAGAACATGGCAAGCAACTGCTGCGCTACAAGGGCGTACTGAACATTGCCGGGGAGGATCGGCGCATGGTGTTCCAGGGCGTGCTCAAGCTCTACGGGTTCGATTGGGACACCGAATGGGCCGAGGGCGAGGCGCGGGAGAGTGTGATTGTGTTTATTGCCGACGAATTGCCGGAAGACAAAATCCGCGCAGGGTTTGCGCGCGTTTACCAATCCTGACCTGAAACACAGTCAAAAATGTGGGAGCGGGCTTGCTCGCGAAAGCGACCTGTCAGTTGATGCATGTGCCGACTGATACACCGCTTTCGCGAGCAAGCCCGCTCCCACCTTTTGATCTACATTCCAAATTCAAATCGGCATAAAAAAGCCCGCCTGTAGGAGCGAGCTTGCTCGCGAAGAACTCATAGGCACCGCGTGCATTCAGGATGCACGCGTTACCGTTGACGTTTTTCGCGAGCAAGCTCGCTCCTACACAGCGGGCTTTTTATTCAAGCGACTGCAATCAAGCGCCGTATACCGGCAGCTTCTTGCAGATGGCCTTGACCTTCTCACGTACCGCGTCGATCACGGCTTCGTTGGACAGGTCTGCCAGGATGTCGCAGATCCAGCCAGCCAGTTCCTTGCACTCTGCTTCCTTGAAGCCACGAGTGGTCACGGCCGGGGTGCCGAAGCGCAGGCCCGAGGTGACGAACGGCGAACGTGGGTCGTTCGGTACCGAGTTCTTGTTGACGGTGATGAAGGCTTTGCCCAGGGCAGCGTCAGCATCTTTACCGGAGATGTCCTGTTTGATCAGCGACAGCAGGAACAGGTGGTTTTCAGTACCGCCGGAAACCACGTCAAAACCGCGCTCGATGAACACACTGGCCATGGCCTGGGCGTTTTTCACCACTTGTTGCTGGTAAGTCTTGAACTCAGGCTGCAACGCTTCCTTGAAGCAGATCGCTTTGGCGGCGATCACGTGCTCCAGCGGGCCACCCTGGGCACCCGGGAATACCGCGGAGTTCAGCTTCTTCTCGATATCGGCGTTGGCGCGAGCCAGGATCAGGCCGCCACGTGGACCGCGCAGGGTCTTGTGGGTCGTAGTGGTCACGACGTCAGCGTAAGGCACCGGGTTCGGGTAGACGCCAGCGGCGACCAGACCGGCCACGTGGGCCATGTCGACGAACAGGTAGGCGCCAACCTTGTCGGCGATTTCACGGAAGCGTGGGAAGTCGAGGATCTGCGAGTAGGCAGAGAAACCGGCCACGATCATTTTTGGTTTGTGCTCGACCGCCAGGCGCTCGACTTCGTCGTAGTCGATCAGGCCATTGCCGTCGATGCCGTACTGCACAGCGTTGTACAGCTTGCCGGAGGACGAAACGCTGGCGCCGTGGGTCAGGTGACCGCCGTGGGCCAGGCTCATGCCCAGGATGGTGTCGCCGCCTTGCAGCAGGGCCAGGTAGACGGCCGCGTTGGCTTGGGAGCCGGCGTGTGGCTGGACGTTGGCGTAATCGGCGCCGAACAGCTCTTTGGCACGGTCGATGGCCAGTTGCTCGACGATATCGACGAATTCGCAACCGCCGTAGTAACGCTTGCCCGGATAACCTTCGGCGTACTTGTTGGTCAGAACCGAACCTTGAGCCTCCATCACCGCAGGGCTGGTGTAGTTTTCCGAAGCGATCAGCTCAATGTGCTCTTCCTGGCGCACAGCTTCTTGCTCCATGGCGGCAAAGAGATCGGCGTCGTACTTGGCAATAGTCAAATCACGGCTGAACATGGCGGTCCTCAAGGATCGGGGGCAGAAAAGAGGGGCATTCTAACCCAATGGGTTTTAGATGGCATATGAAAGGACATCATGTCGCGGACAAGTGGCGCTCATCCAGAGATGGATGGCGTATTCGAGGGCCCCTTCGCGAGCAAGCCCGCTCCCACATTTGATTTGCGAACACATTCAAATGTGGGAGCGGGCTTGCTCGCGAAGAGGCCATCAGCCTCACCGCAAAACTTCAGTCAAACATGAACAGCGCATCATTACAGAACTGCGCCTCAAACCGATTGGCCGGCATCGGCCGCCCAAACAGATAGCCCTGCACCTCGTCACAGCCATGCTCGCGCAGGAAGTCCAGTTGCTCATGGGTTTCCACGCCTTCGGCGATCACCGCCAGGTTCAGGCTGTGGGCCATGGCAATGATTGCCCGGGCGATTTGCGCGTCCTGTTCGCCGGACGGCAGGCCGTCCACGAAGGTGCGGTCGATCTTCAGCACATCAATCGGGAATTGCTTGAGGTAATTGAGCGATGAATAGCCGGTGCCGAAGTCGTCCACCGCGATGCTCAGGCCGAGGTTTTTCAGGCTGGCAAGGATCTGCAGGGCCTCGTTGACCTCGCGCATCAGGATACTTTCGGTCAGCTCCAGCTCCAGGCACGCCGGCGGCAGTCCGGTTTCCTTGAGGATGGTGGCGATCCGCGTGCCCAACTGTCCATCGGAGAACTGCCGCGCCGAAATGTTCACCGAGACCTTGGGCACCCGTACCTTGTTCTGGTGCCAGGTCTTGAGTTGCCGGCACGCTTCGTCGATCACCCAGTCGCCCACATCCACCACCAGGCCCAATTCTTCCAGTACCGGGATGAAATCCCCCGGCGGCACCAGCCCGCGGCGTGGGTGACGCCAGCGCAGCAGCGCTTCGGCGCCGGTCAAACGTTTGCCATCGCCACTGAACTGCGGCTGGTAATACAGCACGAACTCGTTCTGTTCCAAGGCATGGCGCAGGTCGCTCTCCAGTTCCAGGCGCTCCAGGGCGCTGGCGTTCATGTCGGCCTGGTAGAACTGGAAGTTGTTCTTGCCGCGTTCCTTGGCGTGGTACATCGCCGTGTCGGCGTTTTTCATCAGTTGGCTCAGTTCGTTGCCGTCCTGAGGGCTCAGGGCGATACCGATACTGGCGGTGACAAAAAACTCGCGGCCTTCGAGCACAAACGGCTTCACCAGGCTGGCGAGGATCTGCTCGGCCACGTGGATCGCCCGGTTCAGCGCCATTTCGCGGCTGACCCGTGGTTGCAGGAGCAAGGTGAACTCGTCACCGCCCATGCGCGCCACGGTATCGTCCTCGGCCACACAGCCGAGCAGACGAGTGGCCATTTCCTTGAGCATGCGATCGCCGGCGGCATGGCCCAGGGAGTCGTTGATCGGCTTGAAACGGTCGAGGTCGAGGAACATCAGTACCACCCACGACTTCTGCCGTTCGGCCGACTGCAGCGCGGTGTGCAGGCGGTCCTGGAACAGCGTGCGGTTGGGCAGGTGGGTCAGGGCGTCGTAGTAGGCCAGGCGGTGGATGCGTTGCTCACTGGCCTTGCGCTCGCTGATATCGCTGAAGAAGCACACATAGCTGGCCAGGTCGCCTTCGTCATCCAGCACCGCAGTAATGCCGACCCACGCCGGGTAATGCTCGCCACTGCGGCGCTTGAGCCACACTTCGCCTTCCCAGGTGCTGTGTTGGTGCAGTTGCTTGAGCACATAACGCAGGTGGGCTTCCTGCTGTTCATCGACGGTGAGCATGTTCGGCAACTGGTCGAGCACATCGGCCACGGCATAACCGCTGACCCGGCTGAAGGCTTCGTTGGCCTGCACGATATAGCCGGCCGGGTCGGTGATCAGGATCGCCGAAGTGGAGTGTTCGAATACCGTGGCGGCCATGCGCAGGTCTTTCTCGGCGCGGCGTTGCTGGCTGATGTCACGGCCCACGCCGAGGATGCCTTCGAACGCGCCGTGCTCGTCCCACACCAGCACCAGGCGCAGCTCGATCGGCACCTTGCGCCCATCGGCCCGCAGGCAATCGAACAGGAACAGTTGGGTCTGCACGTCATCGCGCAGCAGGGCCAGGGCTTCGGGCTGGTCGAGGGCGCGGCTGACCCGTTCTACCAGGGTGTAGATGCCGGTCAGTTGTTGCGGGTTGGCGATGGTCGATTGCCAGCCGTTCTTGAAGATCCAGTCGACTTCATAGCCCAGCACGGCATTCACCGACGGGCTGACGTAGTTGAGGGCCAGCTTGCTGTCGGTGGAGAAAATCACGTCGCTGATACTTTCGGCCAACATCCGGTAGCGCTGCTCGCTGTCGCGCAGGGACTCGCTGGCTTCGATCTGATCGGTGATGTCCTTGGCCACGCCGATGATCCGCGTGACTTGGTCGCTCTTGTCCCGGGCCAGGGCCTGTTCGCGGATCTCGAAGCGCCGCCACTGGTTGTTTCGGTGCCGAAAGCGCAACTGGCACTGCAACTGTGCCAGGTAACCGGCTGCGCGCTGTTGCTGGCGCAGTTCGTGGTAGTGCTCGGCGTCTTCAGGGTGCAGCAGGATCTCCCAGAAGTATTCGCCCATCTGCTGCAGTTCGTGCCTGTTGTAGCCCAGGGTATGGCCCAGGTGGTGGTTGCCTAAGATCATCCGCTGGCTGATCACATCCTGCACATACAGGTGATCCGGCACGGTGCGCACCACATCCGACCAGAAGCTTTCGCGCTCCACCAGCGACAGTTCGATCAGTTTGCGGCTGGTGATATCGCTGATGCTGAGGATCACCGCTTTATAGTCGTGCTGTGCTTCCGGCAGGCGCATCACCAGCCACAGGTATTGGTCGTTGCCTTCGATATCGCTGAGTTGAATCTCCAGCTCCAGCTGTTTTTGCTGGGTCAGCACGGCTTCCAGCACTTGGTAGCCAATAGCGCTGGTGTTCAGTGCGCAACCGTCGATCAAGCGGTCCCAGGCCTGTTCGCAGGACGCCACATTCAGCAGGCGCACCGCCACTTGGTTGACTTCGGTGATGCGCAGTTCCTTGAGCAGTTGCTGGCGTTGCTCGGGGCTGGTTTGCAGCCAGTCCTGCAACTGCTCGCGGGTGTGCAACTGGGCCTTGTCGAAGAACCCCCGCAGGCCCGACAGGTCGAGCACGCACAAGGCCACGCCGGTGCCGTCGAAGATATCCTGATAGCGGCGCCGGCCTTCGTTGACCTGGCGCTGGCGGCGACGCATGTTCAGCAGCACCAGTACCGGGATCAGCGAAAAGGCCAGGCCCAGCAGGCACTTGCCGATAAACGCCGGCAGCAGTTGCTCCAGCACGGCGGCGCGATCAAACAGGCCGCGCAGTTGCCAGTCGCTTTTGCTCAAGGGGGTGACCAGTACGGTTTTATTCAGTTCTTCCGGGGTCAGCCCGGCCGACCATTGGCTGGGCATACCGCTGTCGCGACTGACAACCCGGTGGTTCAACTGGTTTTCAATTGCCCACATCGGGCGCGGCCCCTGGCCATCCTGGCGCGTCAGGTTGGCCAGGTAATTGGGGGCCAGGCGCAATGCCCAGTACATTTTTGCGCCGCCACTGGGTTGGTGCAGCAGCAGGTAGATGACGGAGCCGTCGCTGTTATTGCTCAGGTAATAGGACTGGGCATGGCTGCGCTTGACCAGCTCTTCGAGCCAGGCACTGTCTTGGCTGTCGGCGGCGGTGTCATTGATGATCGCGCCACTGGGGGCGAGCAGGGCGACGCTGCGTAGTTCCGGCAGCGAGCGTTGCAAGCTGCGCATCAGGGCCTGGTGCTGTTCTTCGTTGCGCGGCGGCTCGACAATCGGCAGCAGGTTGAGGGCGATTTGCGCGCTCAGCGCCATGTTCAGGCTGATCTGTTCGGCCAGGTCGGCGCTGTAGTTGATGGTGTATTGCTGCTGGTTCTTCTGGTTTTGCTGCAATTGGTCCAGCAGTTGCCAGAACAATAGCGCGAGCAGCAACAGGACCAGCGTCGCCAACGCGCCCTTGAGGGTTCCGTGCAGGGGCGCGCCTGGCGCAATATGGTCTGCGCGCAAGGGGCTTGGCTTTGTTACGTTGGTCAAGCTGTGATCCTGCGGTTTGGCTGTACTGGCGCGCGACGTGCACTATAAGCCGGACGCCCGGAGGGCGGCTAGCATGCCTTGAGTTGTGGCAAAGTGCCAGCCCCGCCTGGCGGGACTATAAGGCCGGGCCGGTACGGATCAAGTCATCCGCCAGTTTGAATAGAATTGCCAGCGCAAAGCAACCAATAACCACAGAGGCCATGCGGTTTATGTTCTGCGGGGTCAACCAGGCATGTCCGCTGCGCTTGATACGCGCACCAAACAGCACCCAGGCGCAGCCAACGGGGATCACTACCGCCGTGAATTGCATGACGAACTGCCCGTACAGGGCCATATCGGCAAAAGTCTGCACCGGCACGACGAACGAAACCACCAGCAAACCTTTCGGGTTGATCAGCGTCAGTAAAAAGAAATGCCAGTTCGATACCCGTGCCCCGGGCAGTGGGAGCAGATGGGTGGCAGGCTCGCGCCACAAGCCGTACGAGGTCTTGACCAGGTAACAAATAGATAAGAACTGCATCACCTTCAGGCACCAGGGCGCATTGGCGCCAATATGGCTGAGGGCGTATCCCCAAAAAGATATCTGCAGCAGGTAAGCCAGGCACTCCAACAGGCTCAGGGGCCAGGCCCGCCTGAAACCCGAGAGCACGCCAGAGCGTAATAACAGGGTATTTGTCGGCCCCGGCATTAATAGCAGCAACCCCAGTGCAGACATGACGTTAAGCATGGAAGCTGTTTCCCGGGACAGTCATAGGGTAAGGCGTGGTCCAGAATGCATGTGACATGTGTCTTCTTCATTTGGGGAGGCGGGGTATTGTGTGCCATCTGGCCCGCATCAGGAAAAAGCGCGGCTCAAAAGCGCCTGTCAATCTGCCCGCCGCCGCTGACTTAGGTTAACCTTGATCATTCGATGTGCTACGTACAGCGCCATGACGCTACGCAGGCCCTGTTCTCATCTTTTTACGAGGTCCACATTTTGGCTCAATACGTTTTCACCATGCATCGGTTGGGCAAAGTTGTTCCACCGAAGCGGGAAATCCTGAAAAACATTTCGCTGTCCTTCTTCCCTGGCGCCAAGATCGGCGTGCTCGGCCTCAACGGTTCGGGTAAGTCCACGCTGCTGAAAATCATGGCTGGCGTCGACACCGAGTTCGAAGGCGAAGCCCGCCCGATGCCTGAACTGAACATCGGCTACCTGCCGCAAGAGCCGATCCTGGATCCGTCCAAGACTGTGCGTGAAGTGGTCGAGGAAGCCGTCAGCGTCATCAAGGACGCCCAGGCCCGCCTGGACGAGGTCTATGCCGCCTACGCTGAGCCGGATGCCGACTTCGACAAACTGGCCGCCGAACAGGCCAAGCTCGAAGCCATCCTGCAGGCCGGCGATGGTCACAACCTGGAGCGCCAGCTGGAAGTCGCCGCCGATGCGCTGCGCCTGCCGGCGTGGGACGCCAAGGTCGAGCACCTGTCCGGTGGTGAAAAGCGCCGCGTGGCCCTGTGCCGCCTGCTGCTGTCGGCCCCCGACATGCTGCTGCTCGACGAACCGACCAACCACTTGGACGCCGACTCCGTGGCCTGGCTGGAACACTTCCTCCATGACTTCCCGGGCACCGTGGTTGCGATCACGCACGACCGGTACTTCCTGGACAACGTCGCCGGCTGGATCCTGGAACTCGACCGCGGCGCGGGTATCCCTTACGAGGGCAACTACTCCGGCTGGTTGGAAGCCAAGTCCGACCGTCTGGCCGCCGAATCCAAGCAGCAGTCGGCCCATGAAAAGGCCATGAAAGACGAGCTGGAATGGGTGCGCAAAGGCGCCAAGGCCCGTCAGTCGAAATCCAAGGCCCGTCTGCAACGCTTCGAGGAAATGCAGTCCCAGGAATTCCAGAAGCGCAGCGAGACCAACGAAATCTACATCCCGGCCGGTCCGCGCCTGGGTGACAAGGTCATCGAGTTCAAGAACGTCTGCAAAGGCTATGGCGACCGCGTGCTGATCGACAACCTGTCGTTCTCCATGCCTAAAGGCGCCATCGTTGGCGTGATCGGTGGTAACGGTGCGGGTAAATCCACGCTGTTCCGCATGCTGATGGGCAAGGAGCAACCGGATTCGGGCACCATCGAAGTCGGCGAAACCGTGCAGTTGGCCTGCGTCGACCAGAGCCGCGAAGACCTCGACGGCAGCAAGACAGTGTTCCAGCAGATTTCCGACGGTTCCGACCAGATCCGCATCGGCAACTATGAAATCCCGTCGCGCACCTATGTTGGCCGCTTCAACTTCAAGGGCGGCGACCAGCAGAAGTTCGTTAAGGACCTGTCCGGTGGTGAGCGTGGTCGCTTGCACTTGGCCCTGACCCTGAAAGAGGGCGGCAACGTCCTGCTGCTCGACGAACCGTCCAACGACCTCGACGTTGAAACCCTGCGTTCCCTGGAAGAAGCCTTGCTGGACTTTCCGGGCGCCGCGATTGTGATCTCTCACGATCGGTGGTTCCTTGACCGCGTGGCGACACACATCCTGGCGTACGAAGATGACTCGCAGGCGGTGTTCTTCGAAGGCAACTACACCGAGTACGAAGCCGACCGCAAGAAGCGCCTGGGCGAAGCGGCTGCCCAGCCGCATCGTGTACGGCACAAGAAACTGGCCTGAATCGGCTGGTTTGAAAACAGCGGAGCCTTCGGGCTCCGTTTTTTTGCCTGTGTTTCGGGAATACCGCGTTGAATGCATTCGCGAGCAAGCCCGCTCCCACATTTGATCGAGTTTCAACCTTGGAATGCGGTCGAATGTGGGAGCGGGCTTGCTCGCGAAAGCGGTTTAACTATTGGTGCATGCTTTAAGTCGAAATACCCTTTTTGGGGCGCTAAGGCTCAGTTATTTATATCTATTGCACCATTTAAATTCACAAAAGCGACATTTTGCCCTGTCGCGGTGCGACATGAATTGATAAAGTCCTGGGCAAATCGCCATTAACGACAAGAAATCTGCCGAGACTTTTCATGATCGAATCCGTCGAATCCTTCCTTGCCCGCCTCAAGAAACGCGACCCGGACCAGCCGGAATTCCACCAAGCCGTGGAAGAGGTCCTACGCAGCCTGTGGCCTTTTCTTGAAGCCAATCCCCATTATCTGACCTCAGGCATTCTTGAGCGCATCTGCGAGCCGGAACGGGCCATTACCTTCCGGGTTTCGTGGGTGGATGACCAGGGCAAGGTCCAGGTCAATCGCGGCTTCCGCATCCAGATGAACAGTGCCATTGGCCCCTATAAAGGCGGCTTGCGCTTCCATCCGTCGGTCAACCTGGGGGTGCTGAAATTCCTCGCCTTCGAGCAGACGTTCAAGAACTCCCTGACCTCGCTGCCCATGGGCGGCGGCAAGGGCGGCTCGGATTTTGATCCCAAGGGCAAGAGCGACGCCGAGGTCATGCGTTTTTGCCAGTCGTTCATGAGCGAGCTGTATCGCCATATCGGTGCGGATGTGGACGTACCCGCTGGCGACATTGGCGTGGGCGCTCGGGAAATCGGTTTCCTGTTTGGCCAGTACAAGCGTCTGAGCAACCAATTCACCTCGGTGTTTACCGGCAAGGGCATGAGCTACGGCGGCAGCCTGATCCGTCCGGAAGCCACCGGTTTTGGCTGTGTGTACTTTGCTGAAGAAATGCTCAAGCGCCAGGGCCAGCGGGTCGAAGGCAAGCGCGTGGCGGTTTCTGGCTCCGGCAACGTCGCGCAGTACGCGGCGCGCAAAGTCATGGACCTGGGCGGCAAGGTGATCTCCCTGTCCGACTCCGAAGGCACCCTGTACTGCGAAAGCGGTTTGACCGACGAGCAATGGTCGGCGTTGCTGGAGCTGAAAAACGTGCAGCGCGGGCGCATCAGCGAACTGGCCACACGCTTTGGCCTGGAGTTCCGCGCCGGCAAGACCCCGTGGGAATTGGCGTGCGACATTGCCCTGCCATGCGCAACCCAGAACGAACTGGACGCCGAAGCTGCCCACAACCTGTTGCGCAACGGCTGCATCTGCGTGGCCGAAGGCGCCAATATGCCGACTACGCTTGAGGCTGTGGATATCTTCGTCGATGCGGGCATTCTGTTCGCACCGGGCAAAGCCTCCAATGCTGGCGGCGTGGCGGTGAGTGGTTTGGAAATGTCCCAAAACGCCATGCGCCTGCTGTGGACCGCCGGTGAAGTGGACAGCAAGCTGCACAACATCATGCAGTCGATCCACCACGCCTGTGTGCATTACGGTGAGGAAAATGGCCGGGTCAACTACGTGAAGGGCGCGAACATCGCGGGCTTTGTGAAAGTGGCCGATGCGATGCTGGCGCAGGGCATCGTCTGAGCCATAACGCTGATTCACGGTAGGAGCCGGCTGCTGGCGATGATGGCAGGCGTTGGTGAGCGGACCTTTCGGTCGCCATCGCTGGCAAGCCAGCTCCTACATCGGTTGAGTGGTTTTATTGGCTGCGATAGGCGCGCGCGGCGTCACGGTCCTTCTCTTGTTGCCAGGCGCGCTCGCGCTCGTCCCAGTGGCGCTCCCGGTAGTCATCCTGGTCCTCGCTTTCGCGCATGGCCTTGCACTGGCGAAAGCCATCCTCCCAGCCTTCGGCGTACGCGCGGTCTTTCAAATAGCGTGGGACGTTCTTGCGAAACGCTCCGGTGATCACCCCGGCCGCCTGCCGCCCACTGCTGCAGCCATCGTCAAAACCATCAGCGAAGGCCGGTGGATAACCCTTGGCCAGCAACTCATCGTGGGTGGATTGGCACCCTGAAAGTGCCATCACCACGCCCAGCATCACAGCAAAACGCCACATCTCATACTCCCAGGCCGTTGAGCGGCTGATAAGGGAAGTCTAGGAGAGGATTCGTCGGGGAGATGTGAAAGCCGGGTGAGCAATTTGTTGGGACGGCATATTGGTTGTGGCGAGCCCGCTCGCCACCGGGGGTTATGTCGTGGGTTGTGTGAGAGCGGCGTGTTCGGCCAATTCCTGCTGGATGAATGCGCTGATCATCGCCCGGTACACCTGTTCAGTGACGTCGGGGTTGGCGCCAAGGGTGTGCGATAGATCACGAACCTTGTTAATGACTTGTTCGACACGCTGGGGAGCCTTGACGCCATCGCTGTCTTTTTTGAAGCGGGCGGCCTGGGAGACGAAACTGCCGCGTTCGGCCAGTAGGGCGACGATCTGGTGGTCAAGGCGGTCGATGTTTTCCCGGACTTGTTCAAGGGTGGTGCAGGTAACGGCCATGTCGTTAGAACTCCTGTAGGTATGGGGTAAACACGGACTAAAAATGTGGGAGCGGGCTTGCTCGCGAAAGCGGTGCTTCAGTCAATCTATCCGGCGACTGATACTCCACCATCGCGGGCAAGCCCGCTTGTATGTTTAGACTTGAAGGGGTGGGCGGCGACTAAAAGCCCGATTCCGACTCTAGCCAGTACGGACCGTGGGAGACTTCTCGTCCCGCCCTTTCTACCCTAAGCGCCG
>NZ_JAAQWU010000017.1:0-148220 GCF_012985695.1 Pseudomonas sp. WS 5027
CACCCCGGCAGGATGCCGGGGTAGCCGCGACACGGCCATGGATGGCCGATCGCGGCGGGCCCACGGAGCAATGCCTGACTGCGGGCATGCCGAGCCTAGGCGAGGCACCGAGTGGTGGGGCAAGAGCGTTTTGCTTACTTTTGCGCTGTTCAAAAGTGAGCCGCTGTAAAAGCGGAACCCATAGCTGCCGTTACCGCAGCAATGGATATGCCCCCTACATCAGCCCAAAACCCAGAGCCCAGAAGTATCAGAGAGTTGTGTAGATACTCATGGCTATCGCAGGCAAGCCAGCTCCCACATTGGATGTGTGGCGTGGTTTATTTTTTTACCAAGGCCGAGCACGCGGTTTTAAAGGCCTCATGCTGATACTTGTTCAGCGTCGCCGGCAGTTCGAAGTTGTGCTTCTTGTTCTGCGCATTGATGGTCTGCGGCGAGAGCAGCGTCACGTCAACGCCGTCCAGCAACTGCAACACGCCTTCGATCTTGAACGTGGTCGGGCCGCCGGCGAATTCGCCTTTTTTGCTGCGTTTCTTGATCGCGATGCGGGTGATGCCGTTGTCGCGCACAAACGCGGCCACTTGGCTGGCGAAGGCTTTGACGTTGGCGGCCTCGTCATCGTCCTCAAGGGCGATTTTCTTGGTGGCCACGGTGACGTGGGTCAGGTCCGGGGCGGCAACGGCGATGATGGCTTCGCTGCCTTTGATTTCGATGCCGCACAGAGTCATGGGTAGCCTTGGTTCAGAGGAAAGAATGCGCGCAATTGTCGCTTATTCCTGGCCAATCGACTCCAAAAACTCCGACCGCTCATCACTCATCCGCGCCAGGCAGTCATTCTGCGCAATGGCGTAGGCCTTGGTGCCGGTCACTGCCGGGAAGGTGTCCACCGCGCAATCGGCATCCCGCAGTTTTTCCCACTTCTGCTGGGCATCCTTCAGACGAGCGGTGATGTCCGCCAACTGCGCCTTGTTGCTGGCGTAGGTAGAACTCATGCGTTCCAGCAGGCCCTGGTAGTTATCCTTGAGCAGCTGTTCGGCGGTGGTTTTGTTGTAGGAGGCGCATTCCAGGGTCTGTTTGTCGTTTTCGATGCCATCACACGGCGTGCTGTCGGTGTCTTCAGCTGCGTGGACGCCGGTGGCGAGGAGTGCCAAAGCCAGGAAAATCGGTTTCATTGCGCCTTCTCATATCAGTGGGTGGGTCGAATTCTGGCTCAAGCGTAGGCCAAAGAACAGATGCACGACAGACACGTCTGTGCACCCTTTGTCGTGGATTGACGCTTTCGGCAATTCCCCTGTCGTTTTTGCACCCGGCTCCCTCAGCCCCTGGGCATATGCTGGCCCCAAAGCGCCGGCAGACGATTCGGCGCATGAATCGCCAATAAGGGGACGCCTGATGAGCCCAGCCGAACTGCACGCCGACAGCATCGTTATCGACGGGCTGATCATTGCCAAGTGGAACCGCGACCTGTTCGAGGACATGCGCAAGGGTGGCCTGACCGCCGCCAACTGCACGGTGTCGGTGTGGGAAGGCTTCCAGGCCACGATCAATAACATCGTGGCCAGCCAGACCCTGATCCGTGAGAACAGCGACCTGGTGATCCCGGTGAAAACCACCGCCGATATCCGCCGCGCCAAGGAGCAGGGCAAGACGGGCATCATCTTCGGCTTCCAGAATGCCCACGCCTTTGAAGACCAGCTCGGTTACGTCGAGATCTTCAAGCAGCTCGGCGTCGGCGTGGTGCAGATGTGCTACAACACCCAGAACCTGGTGGGCACCGGCTGCTATGAGCGCGACGGTGGGCTGTCGGGCTTTGGGCGTGAAATTGTCGGTGAGATGAACCGTGTCGGCATCATGTGCGACCTGTCCCACGTCGGCTCCAAGACCAGCGAAGAAGTCATCCTCGAATCGAAAAAACCGGTGTGCTACTCCCACTGCCTGCCGTCCGGCCTTAAAGAGCATCCGCGCAACAAGTCCGATGCAGAACTCAAATTCATTGCCGACCACGGCGGCTTTGTCGGCGTGACCATGTTTGCGCCGTTCCTGGCCAAGGGCATCGATTCGACCATCGACGACTACGCCGAAGCCATCGAGTACACCATGAACATCGTCGGCGAAGACGCCATCGGCATCGGCACCGACTTCACCCAGGGCCATGGCCAGGATTTCTTCGAAATGCTGACCCATGACAAGGGCTACGCCCGCCGCCTGACCAGCTTCGGCAAGATCATCAACCCGCTGGGCATCCGCACCGTGGGCGAGTTCCCCAACCTGACCGAGACCCTGCTCAAGCGCGGCCACAGCGAACGCGTGGTGCGCAAGATCATGGGCGAGAACTGGGTCAACGTGTTGAAAGACGTCTGGGGCGAGTAAGCCACCGTTTTTTCTCCCCCGGCCATTCGTGCCGGGGCATTACCAAGAATTTTCTGGAGTTAAGTTTCCATGGCCAAGATCGCCCCGCAATTGCCAATCGAAGTCGACAGCGAAACCGGTGTCTGGACCTCCGACGCCTTGCCGATGCTGTACGTGCCCCGTCATTTTTTCGTCAACAACCACATGGGCATCGAAGAGGTGCTGGGCGCTGATGCCTACGCCGAAATCCTCTACAAGGCCGGCTACAAATCCGCCTGGCACTGGTGTGAAAAAGAAGCCGAATGCCACGGCCTGGAAGGCGTCGCGGTGTTCGAGCACTACATGAAGCGCCTGTCGCAACGCGGCTGGGGCCTGTTCAAGATCCAGGACATCGACCTCGACAAAGGCACCGCCAGCGTCAAGCTCGAACACTCGGCATTCGTCTACGTGTACGGCAAGGTCGGGCGCAAGGTTGACTACATGTTCACCGGCTGGTTTGCCGGCGCCATGGACCAGATTCTGCAAGCGCGCGGCAGCAATATCCGCACCGTCGCCGAACAAGTCTACGGAGGCTCCGAAGAGGGCCATGACGACGGTCTGTTCACCGTCAAGCCGTTGTAAGCCGAGGACCGTGCCATGGCTTTCGAAGCAATGTTTGCGCCGATCCAGATCGGCAAACTGACCATCCGCAATCGCGTACTCAGTACCGCCCACGCCGAGGTGTATGCCACCGACGGCGGGATGACCACCGAACGTTATGTGAAGTACTACGAAGAGAAAGCCAAGGGCGGCATTGGCCTGGCAATCTGTGGCGGTTCCTCCGTGGTGGCGATCGACAGCCCGCAGGAATGGTGGAGTTCGGTCAACCTGTCCACCGACCGCATCATCCCGCACTTCCAGAACCTGGCTGACGCGATGCACAAGCATGGCGCCAAGATCATGATCCAGATTACCCACATGGGCCGTCGCTCACGCTGGGACGGCTTTAACTGGCCGACCTTGATGTCACCCTCCGGCGTCCGTGAACCAGTACACCGCGCCACCTGCAAAACCATCGAGCCGGAAGAAATCTGGCGGGTGATCGGCAACTACGCCAGCGCCGCAGCTCGGGCCAAGGCCGGTGGCCTGGATGGCGTGGAACTGTCGGCGGTGCACCAGCACATGATCGACCAGTTCTGGAGCCCGCGGGTCAACAAGCGTACCGATGAGTGGGGCGGCAGCTTTGAGGGGCGGATGAAATTCGGCCTGGAAGTGCTCAAGGCCGTGCGTGCAGAAGTCGGCCCGGATTTTTGCGTCGGCATCCGCCTGTGCGGCGACGAGTTCCACCCGGACGGCCTGTCCCACGAGGACATGAAGCAGATCGCCAAGTATTACGACGACACCGGCATGCTCGACTTTATCGGCGTGGTCGGCTCGGGGTGCGACACCCACAACACCCTGGCCAACGTGATCCCCAACATGAGTTTCCCACCGGAGCCGTTCCTGCATCTGGCCGCCGGGATCAAGGAAGTGGTCAAGGTCCCGGTGCTGCACGCGCAGAACATCAAGGACCCGAACCAGGCCACGCGCATCCTCGAAGGCGGTTATGTGGACATGGTCGGTATGACCCGTGCGCACATGGCCGACCCGCACCTGATCGCCAAGATCAAGATGGGCCAGATCGACCAGATCAAGCAGTGTGTCGGCGCCAACTATTGCATCGACCGCCAGTACCAGGGCCTGGATGTGCTGTGCATCCAGAACGCCGCGACCTCCCGTGAATACATGGGCGTGCCGCACATCATCGAGAAATCCACCGGACCCAAGCGCAAAGTGGTGGTGGTCGGTGCCGGCCCGGCCGGGATGGAAGCGGCGCGGGTTGCTGCCGAGCGTGGCCACGACGTGACCCTGTTGGAGAAAAAAGACTTTATCGGCGGGCAGATCACCACCGCGTCCAAGGCCCCGCAGCGCGACCAGATCGCCGGTATCACCCGCTGGTTCCAGCTGGAACTGGCACGGCTGAACGTCGACCTGCGCCTGGGCGTGGCGGCGGATGCCGCGACCATCCTCGACTTGCGCCCGGATGTAGTGGTGCTGGCGGTGGGTGGGCATCCGTTCATTGAGCAGAACGAACACTGGGGCGCGGCAGAAGGCCTGGTGATCAGCAGTTGGGACGTGCTCGATGGCAAGGTGGCGCCAGGCAAGAATGTGCTGGTGTACGACACCATCTGTGAATTCACCGGCATGTCGGTGGCCGACTTTTTGGCCGACAAGGGCTGCCAGGTCGAGATCGTCACCGACGATATCAAGCCTGGCGTGGCCATCGGCGGTACGTCATTCCCGACCTACTACCGCAGCATGTACCCCAAGGAAGTGATCATGACCGGCGACATGATGCTGGAGAAGGTTTACCGCGAGGGTGACAAGCTGATAGCGGTGCTGGAGAACGAATACACCGGCGCCAAGGAGGAGCGGGTGGTGGATCAGGTGGTGGTGGAGAACGGCGTGCGCCCGGATGAAGAAATCTACTACGCCCTCAAGCAAGGGGCGCGCAACAAGGGGCAGATGGACGTCGAAGCGTTGTTCGCGATCAAGCCG
The DNA here is from genome assembly GCF_012985695.1 of Pseudomonas sp. WS 5027. Classification (NCBI taxonomy): domain Bacteria; kingdom Pseudomonadati; phylum Pseudomonadota; class Gammaproteobacteria; order Pseudomonadales; family Pseudomonadaceae; genus Pseudomonas; species Pseudomonas sp. WS 5027. The sequence continues at coordinate 4,924 of NZ_JAAQWU010000017.1, forward strand.
CAACCATGCCTGAGCGAACCGGGGGAAGGGTACTTGCTGTTCCGCATCGGTGACTGTGTGGCCCAGCGCAATACCCACGCCGCGATCTACGACGCCCTGCGCTTGTGCAAGGATTTCTAACCCAACACCGAACCAATGTGGACTCGGTCAAAAATGTGGGAGCGGGCTTGCTCGCGAAAGCGGTGTGTCAGTCGATACATCCGGTGGCTGATGCACCGCCTTCGCGAGCAAGCCCGCTCCCACATTAGACCTGCGTGGTCTGTGGGAGCTTCACCATGTTGAACACCCTTCTTCCGATTCTCCTGTTTGCAGCGCTGGGCCTTGCTGTCCTTGGTGCTATGCGCCGGGTGAGCATGTGGCGCCGTGGCCGTGCCGCCAAGGTCGATCTGCTGGGCGGCCTGCTGGCCATGCCCAAGCGCTACATGGTCGACCTGCACCACGTGGTTGCCCGCGACAAATACATCGCCAATACCCACGTGGCCACGGCCCTGGGCTTTGTGTTGTCGGCGTTGCTGGCGATTCTGGTGCACGGTTTCGGCCTGCAGAATCGCATCCTCGGCTACGCCTTGCTGCTGGCCTCGGTGCTGATGTTTGTCGGCGCCACCTTCGTCTACCTGCGCCGGCGCAACCCGCCATCGCGCCTGTCCAAGGGCCCGTGGATGCGCTTGCCGAAAAGCCTGATGGCGTTTTCGGTAAGTTTCTTCCTGGTGACCTTGCCGGTGGCCGGGATCCTGCCCGCCGACTTCGGTGGCTGGCTGCTGGCCGCGCTGCTGGGTGTGGGCGTGCTGTGGGGCGTGTCGGAAATGTTCTTCGGCATGACCTGGGGCGGCCCGATGAAACACGCCTTCGCCGGTGCCTTGCACCTGGCCTGGCACCGCCGCGCCGAACGCTTTGGTGGTGGCCGTTCCACCGGTTTGAAGCCGCTGGACCTGAGCGATAAAAGCGCGCCCCTGGGCGTGGAAAAACCCAAGGACTTCACCTGGAACCAATTGCTGGGCTTCGACGCTTGCGTGCAGTGCGGCAAGTGCGAAGCCGCGTGCCCGGCGTTCGCTGCCGGCCAGCCACTGAACCCAAAAAAGCTGATCCAGGACATGGTGGTCGGCCTGGCCGGTGGCACCGATGCCAAGTTCGCCGGCAGCCCGTATCCGGGCAAGGCCATTGGCGAGCACAGCGGCAACCCGCACCAACCGATCGTCAACGGCCTGGTGGACGCCGAGACCTTGTGGTCGTGCACCACCTGCCGCGCCTGCGTCGAAGAATGCCCGATGATGATCGAGCACGTGGACGCCATCGTCGATATGCGCCGTCACCTGACCCTGGAAAAAGGCGCGACCCCGAACAAGGGCGCCGAAGTCCTGGAGAACCTGATCGCCACCGACAACCCTGGCGGTTTTGCCCCGGGCGGGCGGATGAACTGGGCGGCGGACTTGAACCTGCCGCTGCTCGGCGACAAGCAGACAACTGACGTACTGTTCTGGGTTGGCGATGGTGCCTTCGACATGCGTAACCAGCGGACCTTGCGCGCTTTCGTCAAAGTGCTGAAGGCGGCCAAGGTCGATTTCGCCGTGCTGGGCCTGGAGGAACGCGACAGTGGCGACGTGGCCCGGCGCCTGGGGGATGAGGCGACGTTCCAGCTACTGGCTGCGCGCAATATCCAGACCCTGGCCAAGTACAGCTTCAAGCGCATCGTGACCTGCGATCCCCACAGTTTCCATGTACTGAAAAACGAATACGGCGCCTTCGACGGCAACTACCGCGTGCAGCACCACAGCACCTACATGGCCGAGTTGATCGACGCCGGCGCGCTGAACCTGGGCCAGCACAAAGGCAACAGCGTGACCTATCACGACCCGTGCTACCTGGGCCGTTACAACGGCGAGTACGAGGCTCCGCGCCAAGTACTGCGGGCGCTGGGGATCGAGGTCAAGGAGATGCAACGTTCGGGCTTCCGTTCCCGTTGCTGTGGCGGTGGTGGCGGCGCGCCGATCACCGATATTCCCGGCAAGCAGCGCATTCCCGACATGCGCATGGAAGACATCCGCGAGACCGGCGCCGAGCTGGTGGCCGTCGGGTGTCCGCAGTGCACGGCGATGCTCGAAGGGGTGGTCGAACCACGCCCACTGATCAAAGACATTGCCGAGTTGGTGGCGGATGCCTTGCTCGAAGAGGCCGCATCGGCCAAGAACACCCGTCAACCTGCGGAGGTCCACTGATGAGCGACATTATCCGCCGCGACCCACGGGCTGAATGGATCGCCCGCAACCGCCTGCACCCGCTGCATGCGGCGATGCAACCGGAGCAGCACAGTTGGATGGGGCCTAACGGCATCCTCCGTAAAAACGTGCATGGCATTGGTTTTATCGGCCCCAACGGCATCAAGCGTATCGACCGCAGCGGCGCCCAGCAGGGTGGCGCGACCAAGCGCACGGCAGCGGTGCAAGTGCAGTTGCCGCTGCACCAGGTGCCAGCCCCGGCGTTCTACATCAACGTGGTGCCGGATATGGTCGGCGGCCGCCTGAGCAGCCACGACCGCGACTTGCTGGGCCTGGCACGGCAACTCGCCGGCAGCGACGGTGCGGTACTGGCGGTGGTGTTTGGCGAGCATAAGGAAAGTGCCTTCGACACGGCCGGCGTGGATCGCCTGTTGGTGCTGGACGGCCACGCATTCGACGGTTATTCACCGGAGCAACGGGTCCATGGCCTGCGGGCTGTGGATAACCAGTTCAGCCCGCGTCACTGGCTACTGCCCGACAGCCGCAGTGGCGGCGGCGAACTGGGGCGGCGCTTTGCCGCGAGCCTCAAGGAACGCCCGGCAACCCGGGTGTGGCAGATCAAGGGCAACGAGTGTATCGGCCGTGCCGGTGCGGGCCAGGAAGACCTGGCGCGAGCGTTGCCAAGGCTGATCCTGGCCGCCGTGGAATGTGCCGATCCTGTCAGCGATACGCGCCATGAAGTGTTGCCGGTGGAGTTATCCACAGCGCTGGCGCGTAGCTTGCCGCGTATCGAGGATCTGGGCGCCGTAACGGTGGACCCGGGCGCGATTCCCATGGCCGAAGCCGAGTTTATTTTCTCGGGCGGCAACGGGGTCAAGGACTGGGAGCTGTTCCACCAGACCGCTGCCGCCCTGGGGGCTACCGAAGGTGCGTCGCGGGTGGCCGTGGACGATGGCTTCATGGCCCGTGATCGGCAGGTTGGCGCCAGTGGTATCTGGGTCACTGCGCGAGTGTATGTGGCCGTGGGGATCTCCGGGGCGATCCAGCACCTGCAAGGCATCGGTGCCTGCGACAAAGTCGTGGCGATCAACCTCGATCCGGGGTGCGACATGATCAAGCGCGCCGACCTGTCGGTGATCGGTGACAGCGGCGAAATTCTCCGGGCCTTGATCGCAGCGGTCCAGGCCCACCGCAACGGCGCCAAGCGCGATGCGGCTTAAGCAAAGGATATGGCCATGACCACCCATGTAATCAGCCTGGTATCCATAGGCGCCCACCCGACCTCCGGCCGCCCACGTCGCGCCGAACAGGATGCGCGCGCCGTCGAGCTAGGGTTGCAACTGGCGGGGGATAACCTGCAAGTGCTGCATGCCGGCGACATTGCCGAACCGACCCTGCGCGCCTACCTGGGCATGGGGTTGGCGCAGTTGCACGTGCTGGAGCAGCCGGCCGGCGCCGATGCCTTGCCGGTACTTGGCGACTACCTAAGGGACGCTGGCGCCCAGGTGGTGCTTACCGGCAGCCAGGCAGAAACCGGCGAAGGCTCGGGCATGCTGCCGTTCCTGTTGGCCGAACAACTGGGCTGGCCGCTGATTGTCGGGCTGGCCCAGGTGGAGTCCATCGACAACGGTGTGGCCCATGTACTGCAAGCCCTGCCACGCGGCCAGCGGCGGCGCCTGAAGGTGCGCCTGCCGTTCCTGGCCACGGTGGATAACGCCGGGCCCAAGCCTCGGCAAAGCGCCTACGGCCCGGCCCAGCGCGGGGTGCTGCAGGAGCACGACGTGCAGGTGGTGAACGATGAGTTATTCACAGGCGCCGTGCTGCAACCGGCCAAGCCTCGACCCAAGCGCCTCAAAGTGATCAAGGCCAAGAGCGGCGCCGACCGCATGAAAGCCGCCACGGCCAAGGCCAGCGGCGGCAGTGGCCAGGTGCTCAAGGGCCTCAGCCCCGAGGCGGGCGCCGAAGCGATTCTTAAGCTGCTGATCGAAGAAGGCGTAGTGCGCTGACCCCCTGTAGGAGCGAGCTTGCTCGCGAAGAACCTGAGCGCGCCGCGTTAAACCAGACACGCTGCGTGATCGTCGGCCTTTTTCGCGAGCAAGCTCGCTCCTACAAGCCTGTTTACCCACAATCCCTGTTAACCCACCTGTGGATAACCTGTTCGCGGCTGTCCACACCCCATGTAAATCAAGCTCTACAGCCCTCTGTACGAAAAACAACCAACCTAAGCACCGGTTTTTACTGGGCTTTTTCTGTGGATAAGGGAAAAGCCCCGCTCAGAGTTGCCCCCAAAGTCTGTTGGTGCTTCTGTGGATAAGATGTTCGCTACACGCTGCAAGCCTTATGGATAAAGGCTTGCAGTGGGTTGGTTGAAATATGATCAATATCGCTGTTTCCATGGGTTTACGCGGGTAAAGCCTCGATTTTGATGGGCCGCAGGCGGTTTTCCACAGATAGGCCAAAGTTGCCCCCAAAGTCTGTTGGCGCTTCTGTGGATAAGGTGTTTGCGTTCCGCTACAGGCCATATAAAACGGGGTCTGCGTACTTGTGGTTAAAAAATGATCAATGTTGGATAAAACCCGCTGCTTTGAATAAGTCACGGATTTTCTTGGTTTTATTTCGAAGGGAAAGGGTAGTTGCCCACAATTGCTGTGGGTGGGTTTGTGGATAAGTTGTTGGAGGATGGCTACAGGGCAGGATAACAGCGGGCTTGCGGCCCTATGCTCAATTTTTGACCAGGAACGGGCTCAAAAGTGGGAGCGAGCAAGCCCTAATGCCATGTAGGAGCGAGCTTGCTCGCGAAGAACTTGAGAGCGCCGCGTTTACCTAGCAAACACGCGTTATCGTTGACGTCCTTCGCGAGCAAGCTCGCTCCTACGTGGCATTAGGGCTTGCCTGCTCCCACAGTCAGTTACTCGTGTGCGGCAATGCCCTTGAGGTACGGCGCCGGCGCCGCTCCCAGGTTGTTGAGCATGCGCTCGCTGTACCAGTCCACAAAGTTCACCACGCCAAACTCATAGGTCTTGGAGTACGGCCCCGGTTGGTAAGCGGTGGAGTTGATCCCGCGCTGGTTCTCTTCGGCCAGGCGGCGGTCCTGGTCATTGGTGGCGTCCCACACCTGGCGCATGCGGTCGACGTCGTAGTCTTCACCTTCCACCGCGTCCTTATGCACCAGCCATTTGGTGGTGACCATGGTTTCCTGGGCGCTGATCGGCCACACCGTGAAGACGATGATGTGATCGCCCATGCAGTGGTTCCACGAGTGGGGCAGGTGCAGGATACGCATCGAGCCCAGGTCGGGGTTCTTGATCCGGCCCATCAGTTTCTTGCAGCCCTGCTTGCCATCCAGGGTCATGGAGACGGTGCCCTTGAGCAGCGGCATGCGCACGATACGGTTTCGCAGGCCGAAGCTGGCGTGGGCGTAAGGGATCTTCTCGGCGTCCCAGGCAGCGGCGGATGCGGCGACGTGGTCCTTGAAGGCCTGGTCGGCACGCGGGTCGGTGACGTCGTCCCATTCCAGCAGGGTTTTCAGCAGCTCGGGGTGCGAGGCGTTGCAGTGGTAGCACTCGCGGTTGTTTTCCAGTACCAGCTTCCAGTTGGCTTTTTCAAACAAGGTGGTCTGGATCGCCACCTTGGTGTTTTCCATGTCGTAGGGTTCCATGTAGTGGGTGAGCGTCGACAAAAAGTCATCGATGGCCGGCGGGTTCTCGGCCAGGCTGATGAAGATGTAGCCGCCGGCGGTCTTCACGTTAACCGGCTTGAGGCCGTACTGCTTCATGTCGAAGTCGGCGCCCATCTCGGTGCCGGCGAACAATAGGCGCCCGTCCAGTTCGTAGGTCCACTGGTGGTAATGGCAAACCAGCTTGGCGACCTTGCCCTTGTCGCTGGTGCACAATCGCGAACCGCGATGGCGGCAGACGTTGTGGAAGGCATGCACCACGCCTTCGGCACCGCGAATCACGATGATCGGGTTCTTGCCGATCTGCAGGGTCAGGTAGTTGCCCTTGGTGGGGATTTCGCAGGTCATGCCGGCGATCAACCATTCCTTCTGGAAGATCTCCTGCATGTCGATATCGAACAGCCGCTGGTCAGAGTAAAACGGCTGGGGCAGCGAAAAAGTGCGCTCGCGCTCTTGCAGCATTTGCGCGGTGGCCTTGCGTGCGGGTTCCAGCGGATCGCCCAAGCTCAAGGTTGCGGTGACGTCCATCGTGTGTGTCCTCAAGGCCATTCTGTGTGGCCGCGATAAGTGGCTAATCAGGTTTGCAGCAAGGCGTAAAGAAAGCGTCGTTGTTGGCTGCGAGTGTGGGCCCGGCGCTGCCCGCAACCTTATCCATTAACGACATGGCCCACTCTGTTCCCGACGCGCAACCCCAGTGGCATGGGGGCTGGTCGCGATAAGTATGCGAATGTCGCAGATAGGTAAATGGCAGGTTGCGGCCTTACGCAGAATCGCCAGCATCAAGCCGAACTACGGCCGTGGAGAACAGCATGTCCAACACCTTCCTGAATCCTGTCACCACCCAGACCTGGGCCAATGGTCGGCACATCGTGCGGTGCGTCAAAGTCATCCAGGAAACCTGGGATGTGCGCACCTTCTGCTTTATGGCCGATCAGCCGATCCTGTTCTTTTTCAAACCGGGGCAGTTCGTCACCCTGGAGCTGGAAATCGACGGCCAGCCGATCATGCGGTCGTACACCATTTCCAGCTCGCCATCGGTGCCCTACAGCTTCTCGGTAACCATCAAGCGCGTGCCGGGCGGGCGGGTGTCGAACTGGTTGCACGACACCCTGCATGAAGGGCAAGAGTTGGCGGTGCACGGGCCGGTGGGGCTGTTCAACGCTATCGACTTCCCGAGCCCGAAGGTGCTGTACCTGAGCGGTGGCGTGGGGATCACTCCGGTCATGTCCATGGCCCGTTGGTTCTATGACACCAACGCTAATGTCGACATGACCTTTATCCACAGCGCGCGCTCGCCCAAAGACATCATTTACCACCGCGAGCTGGAACACATGGCGTCGCGCATCGACAACTTCAGCCTGCACCTGATTTGCGAGAAGCACGGCCTGGGCGAACCCTGGGCCGGGTATCGCGGCTACCTGAACCATAAGATGCTGGAATTGATGGTGCCGGACTTCCTCGAGCGGGAAGTGTTCTGCTGCGGGCCGACGCCTTATATGAGCGCGGTCAAACGCCTGCTCGAAGCGGCGGGCTTCGATATGGCGCGCTACCACGAGGAATCCTTCGGCGCCACGCCACCGGAAGCCCGCGCCGATGCGGTGGAACAAGCCGAACAAGCCGCCGACGCGCCGCAGATCGACCAGGCGGATTTGCATCAGGTGGAATTCATTGCGTCGGGTAAAAGCATCCGCGTGGCGCCGGGCGAAACCGTGCATGCCGCCGCCGCCAAGCTCGGCCTGCTGATCCCCAAAGCCTGCGGCATGGGCATTTGCGGCACATGCAAGGTGATGAAGCTGGGCGGGGAGGTCGAGATGGAGCACAACGGCGGCATCACCGAAGAAGACGAAGCCGAGGGCTACATCCTGTCGTGCTGCAGCGTGCCGAAGGGGGATGTGCGGATCGAGTTCTGACGTTATCAAGAGCCGAACAAGAGGAAGACGGGTTCATTTATTGAGGTATAGAAAAGTTGGGCCGTGTTAACGGCTTTTTCTAGATAAATGAACCCGCCATGGCACCTATTCAACGCGCAGTATTCAAGCAAGTTTCTATTCAGTCCTCTAGTACAGTAAATTCAAGTTCGAATTCCCGGACTGCGCCCGTGCGATATAGCTTTTTACAGATGTCTCCTTTGAGTCTCCTGCCGAGATCCTCGTCGAAGATGTCGACACTATCTCCACGCGCTGCGCATTTAAGAATATCGCGGTGCCCTGAGTTGTGAGGGATGATAATTGAATCCGATGAGACGAACGGGGGTGTGCTTTTGATAAAGTTAAAGACAATTCTCAGTGGGTCAATATGCGGCATGACTAGTCACCTCTTCATGAAGTTTAAATATCCAGCATGGATTTTCCTGTACCTCCAGCGGGACCACTGGTCGCTCAAGGTAAGACGGATATTATTCCGCGTCACTGGAGGTTGCTACTGTCAGAGTTGACAGTAGACGGAGATGGACTTTGTGTTTAAAGAGTCTGCGATGGGGGGTAGGGTAAATACTTGTTTAAAATCTTATTTTTGTTAGTTGGATGCGTTTTTTTATATATGTATTGGCCTTAACCGTGGCGGGGCTTAGTACAACCCTGGCCGACGATCCTGATGCACATGGTTGTGCGCACTGATGAACTTATCTCGGGCCTGGGCCAAAGGCAGGTCCGCCACCAGGCACTGTTCTTGCTGATGGGAGGTCGCGCCGGCCTGGGGGTAGCCATCGGCATCGACGATAACTGACCCTCCTACCCAGTTGACGCCGCGTTCTTCGCCATGACGGTCGCACGCGGCAATGAACAGGCGGTTGACGGCGGCATTGGCCTGGACCCGGACGATTTCTGCCGGCCTTTCGCCGGCGGGGCGCGGGCCATCTGGCCAGTTGACCGGCGCACAGAGCAGGTCGGCACCGGCCAGGGCGGCCAGGCGTACCCACTCGGGCAGTTCCAGGTCGTAGCAGATCATCACGGCGATGCGTCCGACGGCGGTTTCGACCACCGGCGGGGGCTCGGTGCCGGGGGTGAAGATGGATTTTTCGCGGTCCCACAAATGTGCCTTGCGGTACACCGTCAGCCTGCCGTCCGGCTCTATCAGCGCGGCGCTGTTGGCCACCTGAGTTGCCGTCAGCCGCTCACAGAAACCGGCCACAACAATAATGCCCAGCTCGTTTGCCAGTGTTTTCCACAGGGTCAGTGTCGGTCCATCCAGGGTTTCGGACACCCTAAGGGCTTCGTGCAGGTCCGTGAACACATAACCGCTCTGCATCAACTCCGGCAGCACTACCACCTGCGCGCCCAGCGCTGCGGCACGGCGGATGGCCTCGGCGCTGAGGGTGCGGTTGTACTGCGCATCGGCGATACGGGGCGCCAGTTGATGACAGGCGATACGGACGGTGTTCATGGGTTGTTGCCTTCCAACATAGCCTCGCTGGCGGCAATCGCACGGCGCTCGGCGTTATGGTCAAGGTTGCGGTTCATCACACAGTAGGCGAGCGCGGAAACGCCCAGGCCGATCACAAACGCAATGTCGGCACCGCCCAGCGCCACGGCGACCGGCCCGACGTAGAAGCTCAACGACATGAACGGCACCATCGAGACCATGCCCAGGCCATAGGCGAGCAGGCCTGCTTTGCCCCACTGGCCATAGATACCGGCGGGGTTGAAGATGTCGCTGATGGCGTATTGGCCTTTGCGCACCAGATAAAAATCCGCGAGGTTGACGGCGGTCCACGGCACCAGGAAATACAACATCAGCAGCACAAATGTGTTGAAGCTGGCCAGGTAGCTGTCAGGAATGCTCAGGGCGATCAGGAAGATGATCACCGCCACCAGGCTAATCCCCATGATCCGGCTCTTGAGGCGCGGCTGGATCTTCACGAAGCCGTCGATGGCACTGATGCCGGTCAGCATGGCGCCGTAGCAGTTGACCGCCATGATGCCAATCAGCGCCGGCACTGCGATCAGCACGGTGAAGGTGCCGAAGCCAGGGATCACTTGGTTGCCCACGGTGCGCACGCTGGTGATGGCATCCGGCGAGGGCAGCGCCGAAGCAAGGAATGCGCCCAGGGACATCAGCCACAAAGCAGAGCCTGCGGCGCCCAGGTAGGTCCAGAAAATCACCCGGCGCGACGGCGTTTGGTGGGGCAGATAGCGCGAGTAGTCCGACACGTACACGGCGTAGCTGATCTGATAACCGGCAGCGGCGCTGAGCTGAATCAGGAACGCCGACCACGAGAAATGTGCATCGGCCACCGCTGCGTCGGCCGACAGGCTCATCAGGGCGGCGACGGTCAGCACCGCGAATACGCTGATCATCACGTAGGTCAGCCAGCGTTGCACGGTGTGCAGCAGGTCATGGCCGATCACGGCAATCACCACCGCGAGGATGATCATCAGCGCATACCACGGCGCGCGGCTCCCCGGCAGGACTGTATTGATGGCATCGGTGGCGAGAATCACGTTGAACACGTTGAAGCCGATGTACACAAAGATCACCGCGATAAACGGCACGATGGCCCCGCGCAGGCCGAACTGGGCGCGTGACTGGATCATCTGCGGCAAGCCCATGCGCGGGCCCTGGTTGGCGTGGAAAGCCATGGCGAAAGTGCCCAGGCACACACCGATGACAATCGCCAGCACGGCATAGACCAGGCTCAAGCCCAGCGCCGCCCCGGTGAAGCCGGTGACCATGGTGGTGAGGACGAAGTTGCCCGTGAACCAGAAGGGCCCCTGGTGCCAGACTTTGCCGTGGCGTTCGTTGCGCGGCACGTAGTCAATGGAACGGGTCTCTATTTTCAGGCCGGGGGCGGCGCGGGGAGCGGTCTTGTCGGATAGGGCGTTCATAGGTTCACGGTTTATTTTTATAGGGGCTGAGTGCCGGAGCATCGGGTAACTGGCGGGCCAATTGAATCGTGATCTATAAATAATTACTTCAGACTTTCCTTAAGTAATGCTTTTTCGCGGGCAGCGATGGAACCGCTCTGTCTTATTGCAAAGCGATATAAGCCGGGTGGGGTAGGTCTTCTAATCTGGTTTTTAGTCCCGTCGCAGTCGCCTTTAGCCTTGTCGTAAAGGGTGGACGCTCACCCAATCTGCAAGGAAGCCACCATGTCTGCGATTCCCTCCCGTTCCCAGGGGGCCCAGCGCCTGTTGAACAAAAACATCACGGCGCTGATTCCTGATTTTCCGTTCCATTACGCCCGCTATCTGTGGCAGGCGGCAATCCTCAAGAAACCCCTGGGCCATGTCGCGCCACAGCATCATGGCGAGCAGGTGTTGATCGTCGGGGCGGGCGTGTCCGGTCTGGTGGCCGCCTACGAGGCGATGCGCATGGGTCTGCATCCGGTGGTGGTCGAAGCCTCGGGGCGCATTGGTGGGCGCCTGTTTGCTCATGTGCTGGGTGACCGCAACGACCCGCAGGGCCGGGTGATCTGTGAACTGGGGGCCATGCGTTTTCCCAAGTCCGGCAAGGCGTTGATGCACTACTTCAATAAGGTCGGCATGGGCGGCAATTCGACGGACTTCCCCAACCCCGGCTCGGCGGCTGCGCCCAGCACGGTTGTCGATTACAAGAACCAGCAGACGTACTACGAGGGCAATGATCTGCCGGACCAATACAAACGCATCGAGGATATGTTCTTCGGCCAATTCCTGGAGCAGGACCCGATCCGCTTCACCGACATGGAAAACGCGATGCAGGAAAGTGCGGTGAACCAGGCTGAAATCAAGGCCATCTGGAACACGATCCTGCGGTCGGGATGGGATGACCTGAGCTTCTACGCCGCCATGGTTGAGCAGGCCAAGTGGACTCGGGAAGACATCGACCTGTTTGGCCAGATCGGTTTTGGCACCGGCGGCTGGAACACCGACTACCCGAACTGCTTTCTTGAAGTGCTGCGGGTGCTTTATACCGGCCTGGATACCAACCACTCCTTGATGTACGACGGCTCCAGCGAGTTGCCCCTGCGCTTGTGGAGCGGCACGCCGGCATCGTTTGGCGACACCCAGGTCCATTGGCCGGCGGACACGACCGTGGAGAGCCTGACGCGTCGCGAGATCGCCGACCCGCTGCATCAGGAGGTCCGGCAGATCCAGCGTCTGTCCGGTGGCTCATTCAAGGTGTACCTGTATGACAACCAGCTGAATACGGGTACCGAGCGCAATTTTAAAAGTGTGGTCTACACGCCTCACGTGCGGGTGCTCGACAAGTTCCGCTACATGGACGCCAAGGACCGTTTTAACCTGATGGACAGCTTGCTGCCTCGAAAGACCTGGGAGGCGGTGATGTACACCCATTACATGCAGTCGGCGAAAATCTTTGCCACCACCCAGCGGCCATTTTGGAATGATGCCCAGGACGGTCGCTACAAGATGAGCGTGACCCTGTCGGATCGCCTGACCCGAGGCACCTACCTGTTGGACTACGGGCCGGGCAACGGGGCGAGCAAGGGCAGTGGGATGTTCCTTTCGTATACCTGGAACGATGACAGCCTGAAGTTCCTGGGCGATCGCAGCGCGCCGTTGCCGACCCATGTGCAGTTGTGTACCACCTTGCTGGATACGGTGTACGCCGATACGCAACTGGACCTGGCGGCCGAGTTCGGCATGGTTGATCCGTTTATCGAGATCAACTGGGAAGACGAGCCGTTTTACCTGGGGGCCTTCAAGATGAACCTGCCGGGGCAGTATGAGTATCAGCGCCTGCTGTTTTCCCAGTTCATGAACGTTGTGGAGGGGGGCAAGCCGGACGGTTTTATTTTGTCGGGAGATGACATTTCCTGGACCGGGGGCTGGGCCGAGGGCGCTGTGACCACGGCCTTGAATGCGGTGAACAAACTGGCGGTCATCTTTGAGGGCGGGACAATCGAAAACAATCCCGGGCCTATTGATCAGTGGGATGCTTTGCAACCCTTGAAACTGTAGAGGCCGGCGGCGAGGAGGCTTGTTGTGGCAAGCCCCCTCGCCACAGGTCAGGCGCCCATCACTTCGCGTATATCCGCCGCGAGTTCGCGTACCCGTTCTTCTTCGGTATCCCACGCGCACATGAAGCGTGCGCCGCCCTTGCCGATAAAGGTGTAGAAGCGCCAGCCCTTGGCCGTCAGCGCGGCGATGGCCGGTTCCGAGAGTTGCAGGAACACGCCGTTGGCCTGCACCGGGAACATCAATTCGACGCCGGGAATGTCCGCCACCAGGCTGCTGAGCAATTGCGCGCAGTGGTTGGCGTGGCGTGCGTGCTTGAGCCAGGCGTCGTTTTCCAGCAGGCCGACCCACGGCGCTGACAGGAAGCGCATTTTCGACGCCAGTTGGCCAGCCTGTTTGCAGCGATAGTCGAAGTCTTCCGCCAGCTTGTGGTTGAAGAACAGGATCGCCTCACCCACCGCCATGCCGTTCTTGGTCCCGCCAAAACACAGCACATCCACCCCGGCTTTCCAGGTCAGGTCCGCTGGCGAGCAGCCGAGGAAGGCGCAGGCGTTGGAGAAGCGTGCGCCGTCCATATGCAGGTTCAGTCCCAATTCCTTGCAGGTGACGCTGATGGCGCGGATTTCATCCGGGGTGTACACGCTGCCTACTTCGGTGGCCTGAGTCAGGGTCACGACGCGGGGCTTGGGGTAGTGGATATCCTGGCGCTTGAGGGCGATCTCGCGGATCGACTCGGGGGTCAGCTTGCCGTTTTCGGTGCGGGCGGTGAGCAGTTTGGAGCCGTTGGAGAAAAACTCCGGCGCGCCGCATTCGTCGGTCTCGACGTGGGCGGTTTCCGAGCAAATCACGCTATGGTAGCTCTGGCACAGCGAAGACAGGGCCAGGGAGTTGGCCGCCGTACCATTGAAGGCGAAGAACACTTCACAGTCGGTTTCAAACAGTTTGCGGAAACCGTCGGCGGCGCGGTGGGTCCATTCATCGTCGCCATAGGCGCGTTGATGGCCCTGGTTGGCGAGTTCCATGGCGGCCCAGGCTTCCGGGCAGATACCCGAATAGTTGTCACTGGCAAATTGTTGGCTCTTGTCGGTCATGGCCCGTTCCTGTGGTCGATATTGGTGCGCACTTTAACCAAGAATATCCGGCGGGCGCACGCACTGTTAATGCAAAGTCTCTGGGGAATTATGCACGGTACTGAAACGATTCCTGTAAGGCGCGGCCGCGATGGCGCGCTGGACCTGCTCAAATGGCTGGCGCTGCTGAGTATGGTGCTCGATCACCTGCGCTATATCGGTTTGAGCCTCGATGGCCTGTACGTGTCGGGGCGCCTGGCGTTCCCCTGGTTTTGCCTGGCGATTGCGGCGAACCTGCACCGGGTCAAGGATGGGCCGACGATCTTTCAATGGCGTTACCTGGGCTGGTTGCTGCTGTTCAGCGTGATCAGCGAGGTGCCGTATCGGATGTTTATCGAGGATGCCGATACGTTGAATGTACTGCCGACCCTGGCGCTGGGCTTGCTGGTTGCCCGGGGATGGCAGCAAAAGGCGCTGATTGATCGAGGATTGGCGCTGATCGCGCTGTTAATCGCCGGCGTGTTCTCGGCGCAACTGATGTTCGGATTTTTTGGTGTATTGCTGCCGTTGGCGATGTTGTTGGTGTTTAGTCGCCCCTGGTATTTGAGCATCGTGCCGGGGTTGGTGTGTGTGGCTGCCAATCAATGGCAGGTATTGCTCAATAGCGGCAACCTCGTCGCGCTGCTTGGGTTGGCCACGTGCCTGATTGCGCCATTGGCCGGGTTGGTCTTGTTGCGACAGGTCACACATGTCTCACCGCCGACTATGCGGCGCTGGGCGTATGCACTTTATCCCGCGCATTTCTTACTGCTGCTACTCCTTCGAAAGGTCATCACATAGTCCCTGTGGGAGCGGGCTTGCTCGCGAATGCGGTGGACCAGCCAATGCATGTGCTGCCTGACATACCGCATTCGCGAGCAAGCCCGCTCCCACATTTGTTCGGTGTTGTTCTGGCCATGTCGTAAACGCACCTTTGCGTGGCGTGCGTAGGCATTTGACCTGCCTGCGCCAGCCCTACCATCGCATCAAAGGGCCCTGCACGGGCCTCAACAATACGAAAGGCTGGGAGAGACGCGATGTTCAGCAAACAAGACCAGATCCAGGGATATGACGACGCACTGCTGGCGGCCATGAATGCCGAGGAGCAGCGCCAGGAAGATCATATCGAGCTGATCGCGTCGGAGAACTACACCAGCAAACGCGTGATGCAGGCCCAGGGCAGTGGCCTGACCAACAAATACGCCGAAGGCTACCCTGGCAAGCGCTACTACGGTGGCTGCGAGCATGTGGATAAAGTCGAGGCCCTGGCCATCGAGCGCGCCAAGCAGTTGTTCGGCGCCGATTACGCCAACGTGCAGCCGCACTCCGGATCATCGGCCAACAGCGCGGTGTACCTGGCGCTGCTGAACGCCGGCGACACCATCCTCGGCATGAGCCTGGCCCACGGCGGCCACCTGACCCACGGCGCCAAGGTGTCGTCCTCGGGCAAGCTGTACAACGCCGTGCAGTACGGCATCAACACCGACACCGGCCTGATCGACTACGACGAAGTCGAGCGCCTGGCCGTGGAGCACAAGCCAAAAATGGTCGTGGCCGGTTTCTCTGCCTACTCCAAGACCCTGGATTTTCCGCGCTTCCGCCAGATCGCCGACAAGGTCGGCGCGCTGCTGTTCGTCGACATGGCCCACGTCGCAGGCTTGGTTGCCGCCGGCCTGTATCCGAACCCGCTGCCGTACGCCGATGTGGTTACCACCACCACCCACAAGACCCTGCGCGGTCCACGGGGTGGCCTGATCCTGGCCAAGTCCAACGAAGAGATTGAGAAAAAACTCAACTCCGCCGTGTTCCCAGGCGCACAGGGCGGCCCGCTGATGCACGTGATCGCGGGCAAGGCTGTGTGCTTCAAGGAGGCGATGGAGCCAGGCTTCAAAGCTTATCAACAGCAGGTGATCGACAACGCCCAGGCCATGGCCAGCGTGTTTATCAAGCGTGGCTACGATGTAGTGTCCGGCGGCACCGATAACCACCTGTTCCTGGTCAGCCTGATCCGCCAAGGCCTCACCGGCAAGGACGCAGACGCCGCCCTCGGTCGCGCCCATATCACCGTCAACAAGAACGCCGTGCCCAATGACCCGCAGTCGCCATTCGTGACTTCGGGCCTGCGCATCGGTACCCCGGCGGTGACCACACGCGGTTTCAAAGTGGCGCAGTGCGTCGAGTTGGCTGGCTGGATCTGCGACATCCTCGACAACCTCGGCGATGCCGATGTCGAGGCCAACGTGGCCAAGCACGTGTCTGCCCTGTGCGCTGATTTCCCGGTTTATCGCTGAGCGCGGTTTTGGAGTAATGACTATGCAACGCTACTCAGGCTTCGGCCTCTTCAAGCACTCACTCAGTCACCACGAAAACTGGCAGAAGATGTGGCGCACGCCGACTCCTAAAAAGGTGTACGACGTGGTCATCGTCGGCGGCGGCGGGCATGGTCTGGCGACCGCTTATTACCTGGCCAAGGAACACGGGATCACCAACGTGGCCGTGGTCGAGAAAGGTTGGCTGGGCGGCGGTAACACCGCGCGCAACACCACCATCGTGCGTTCCAACTACCTGTGGGATGAGTCGGCGCACCTGTATGAACACGCGATGAAGCTCTGGGAAGGTCTGTCCCAGGACTTGAACTACAACGTGATGTTCTCCCAGCGTGGTGTGTACAACCTGTGCCACACCCTACAAGACATTCGTGATTCCGAGCGCCGCGTCAGTGCCAACCGCCTCAACGGCGTGGACGGCGAACTGCTCAACGGCAAACAAGTGGCCGACGAAATCCCGTACCTCGACTGCTCGAAAAACACCCGCTATCCGGTCCTCGGCGCTACCGTGCAAAGGCGCGGCGGCGTGGCCCGTCACGATGCCGTGGCCTGGGGCTTTGCCCGCGCCGCCGACGCCCTGGGCGTGGACCTGATCCAGCAGACCGAAGTGATCGGCTTTCGCAAGGAAAACGGCGTGTGCATCGGCGTGGAAACCAACAAAGGCTTTATCGGTGCCAAGCGCGTCGGTGTGGTCACCGCCGGTAACTCCGGGCACATGGCTTCGCTGGCCGGTTTCCGCCTGCCGATCGAATCCCACCCGCTGCAAGCGTTGGTGTCGGAGCCGATCAAGCCGATTATCGACAGCGTGATCATGTCCAACGCCGTGCACGGCTACATCAGCCAATCCGACAAGGGCGACCTGGTGATCGGCGCCGGTATCGACGGCTACAACGGCTACGGCCAGCGCGGCTCGTACCCGGTAATCGAACACACCATCCAGGCCATCGTCGAGATGTTCCCGGTGCTCTCGCGGGTGCGCATGAACCGCCAGTGGGGCGGCATCGTCGACACCACGCCGGACGCATGCCCGATCATCTCCAAGACCCCGGTTGCGAATATGTTCTTCAACTGCGGTTGGGGCACCGGTGGCTTCAAGGCCACCCCCGGCTCAGGCAACGTGTTTGCCGCGAGCCTGGCCAAGGGTGAAATGCACCCGTTGGCAGCACCTTTCTCCATCGACCGTTTCCATAACGGTGCGCTGATCGACGAACACGGCGCTGCGGCCGTCGCCCACTAACAGGAGAAATTCCCTATGTTGCATATCTTCTGTCCTCACTGTGGCGAACTGCGCTCCGAGGAAGAGTTTCACGCCTCCGGCCAAGCGCATATCCCGCGCCCGCTGGACCCCAATGCCTGCACCGATGAACAGTGGGGCGACTACATGTTCTTTCGCGATAACCCCCGTGGCCTGCATCACGAACTGTGGATCCATGCCGCCGGTTGCCGTCAGTACTTCAACGCCACCCGCGACACCCTGACCTACGAAATTCTTGAAACCTACAAGATCGGCGAGAAGCCACAATTCACCGCCAAGGCTTCTGGAGAGAAGGTATGAGCCAGATCAATCGCCTGTCCAACGGTGGCCGCATTGACCGTAATAAAGTCCTGACGTTTACCTTCAACGGCCAGAGCTACAAAGGCTTTGAAGGCGACACCCTGGCCGCAGCCTTGCTGGCCAACGGCGTGGATATCATCGGCCGCAGCTTCAAGTACTCGCGCCCGCGCGGCATCTTTGCCGCTGGTGCCGAAGAGCCGAACGCGGTGCTGCAGATCGGCGCCACCGAAGCCACCCAGATTCCCAACGTGCGCGCCACGCAACAGGCGCTGTACCAGGGCCTGGTCGCCACCAGCACCAACGGCTGGCCGAGTGTGAACAACGACATGATGGGCATTCTCGGCAAGGTCGGCGGCAAGCTGATGCCGCCGGGTTTCTACTACAAAACCTTCATGTACCCGCAATCGTTCTGGATGACCTACGAGAAGTACATCCGCAAGGCCGCAGGGCTGGGTCGCTCGCCGACCGAGAACGATCCGGACACCTACGACTACATGAACCGCCATTGCGACGTGCTGATCGTCGGTGCCGGGCCCGCTGGCCTGTCGGCGGCCCTGGCGGCTGCGCGCAGTGGTGCGCGGGTGATCATCGCCGATGAGCAGGAGGAGTTCGGCGGGTCGTTGCTCGACTCCCGTGAAAGCCTCGACGGCAAGCCGGCGGCCGAGTGGGTCGCCAGTGTGATCGCCGAGCTCAAGGCGTTGCCGGATGTGGTGCTGCTGCCTCGCGCCACCGTCAACGGCTATCACGACCATAACTTCCTGACCATCCACGAGCGCCTCACCGATCACCTCGGCGACCGTGCGCCGATTGGTGTGGTGCGCCAGCGTATCCACCGGGTGCGCGCCAAGCGCGTGGTGCTGGCGACCGGTGCGTGCGAGCGCCCGCTGGTGTACGGCAATAACGACGTGCCGGGCAACATGCTGGCGGGTGCGGTTTCGACGTACGTGCGCCGTTACGGCGTGGCGCCAGGTAAAAAGCTGGTGCTGTCGACCAACAACGATCACGCCTACCGCGTGGCGCTGGACTGGTTTGACGCGGGCCTCAGCGTTGTCGCCGTAGCCGATGCTCGCCACAACCCACGCGGCGCGCTGGTGGAAGAAGCCCGTGCCAAAGGCATTCGCATCCTCACCGGCAGTGCCGTGATCGAAGCCCGTGGCAGCAAGCACGTGACTGGTGCGCGTGTGGCGGCTATCGATGTCAAAGCCCACACCGTCACCAGCCCTGGCGAATGGCTCGATTGCGACCTGGTAGCCAGCTCCGGCGGCTACAGCCCGGTGGTTCACCTGGCCTCGCACCTGGGCGGCAAACCGACCTGGCGTGAAGATATCCTCGGTTTTGTACCGGGCGAAGCACCGCAGAAACGTGTGTGCGTCGGTGGCATCAACGGCGTTTACGGCTTGGGTGATTCCCTGGCTGACGGCTTTGAGGGTGGCGTGCGTGCCGCCAGCGAAGCCGGGTTTGCCCCGGTGGAAGGTACGCTGCCCAAGGCCCTGACACGCCTGGAAGAACCAACCCTGGCGCTGTTCCAGGTGCCCCATGAAAAAGCCACTGCACGGGCGCCCAAGCAATTTGTCGACCTGCAAAACGACGTCACCGCCGCCGCCATCGAGCTGGCGACCCGCGAAGGCTTCGAGTCGGTGGAACACGTCAAGCGCTACACCGCGCTGGGCTTCGGCACCGACCAAGGCAAGCTGGGCAACGTCAACGGCCTGGCAATTGCCGCGCGCTCGCTGAACGTGACGATCCCGCAGATGGGCACCACCATGTTCCGCCCCAACTACACGCCGGTGACTTTCGGCGCCGTGGCGGGCCGGCACTGTGGGCATATCTTCGAGCCGGTGCGCTACACCGCGCTGCAAGCCTGGCACGTTAAGAACTGCGCCGAGTTCGAGGATGTCGGTCAGTGGAAACGCCCGTGGTACTTCCCGCGCAACGGTGAAGACCTGCACGCGGCAGTCAAGCGCGAATGCCTGGCCGTGCGCGACAGCGTCGGCCTGCTGGATGCCTCGACCCTCGGCAAGATCGATATCCAGGGCCCGGATGCCCGGGAGTTCCTTAACCGCATCTACAGCAACGCCTGGACCAAGCTCGACGTGGGCAAGGCGCGTTACGGCCTGATGTGCAAGGAAGACGGCATGGTCTTCGACGATGGCGTGACCGCGTGCCTGGCAGACAATCACTTCCTGATGACCACCACCACCGGCGGTGCCGCCCGTGTGCTGCAGTGGCTGGAAATCTACCAGCAGACCGAATGGCCGGATCTGAAGGTGTACTTCACCTCGGTCACTGACCACTGGGCGACCATGACCCTGTCCGGACCCAACAGCCGCAAGCTGTTGAGCGAAGTCACCGACATCGACCTGGACAAGGACGGCTTCCCGTTCATGACCTGGAAAGAAGGCCTGGTGGGCGGCGTGCCGGCGCGGGTGTTCCGTATCTCGTTTACCGGTGAACTGTCGTACGAAGTCAACGTGCAGGCCGACTACGCCATGGGCGTGCTGGAACAGATCGTTGAGGCCGGCAAGAAATACAACCTGACCCCGTACGGCACCGAGACCATGCACGTACTGCGGGCCGAGAAGGGCTTCATCATCGTCGGCCAGGATACCGACGGCTCGATGACCCCGGACGACCTGAACATGGGCTGGTGCGTAGGCCGTACCAAACCGTTCTCGTGGATCGGCTGGCGTGGGATGAACCGCGAAGATTGCGTGCGTGAAGAACGCAAGCAACTGGTGGGCTTGAAGCCGATTGATCCGAAGGTTTGGCTGCCGGAAGGCGCGCAATTGGTGTTTGATCCGAAGCAGACGATCCCGATGAAGATGGTCGGTCACGTCACCTCCAGCTATGCGCACAACTCCCTGGGTTATTCGTTTGCGATGGCGGTGGTCAAGGGCGGCTTGAAGCGTATGGGCGAGCGGGTGTTTTCACCGCAGGCGGATGGCAGCGTGATCGAGGCCGAGATTGTGTCTTCGGTGTTCTTTGATCCGAAGGGTGATCGCCAGAACATCTGATAGACCGAGGCGCGGCCTTCGCGAGCAAGCCCGCTCCCACAGGGGAGCTGTATTCCAAAATGTGGGAGCGGGCTTGCTCGCGATGGCGGCAGTAGCCGCACAACAGAATTCAAGAAAGGTGCTTTATGACCGCAGCCAATGTGTACCAACAACGCCCCACCACCGGCGCCAAGGCCGAGTCGTCGCTGCACCATGCCGACCTCGCCAGCCTTGTCGGCAAGGGCCGCAAGAACGCCGGCGTGACCGTGCGTGAAAAGAAACTCCTCGGCCACCTGACCCTCCGTGGCGATGGCCATGACGCCGCGTTTGCCGCTGGCGTACACAAGGCCCTGGGCATCGAATTGCCGGGGGCCTTGAGCGTAATCGTCAACGGTGAAACCAGCCTGCAATGGCTCGGCCCGGATGAGTGGCTGCTGGTGGTGCCTAGCGGTGAAGAGTTCGCTGCCGAGCAAAACCTGCGTGCCGCCCTGGGGGATTTGCATATCCAGATCGTCAATGTCAGCGGCGGCCAGCAGATCCTCGAACTCAGCGGCCCGAACGTGCGCGATGTGCTGATGAAGTCCACCAGCTACGACGTGCACCCCGACAACTTCCCGGTAGGCAAGGCGGTGGGCACGGTGTTCGCCAAGTCGCAACTGGTAATCCGGCATACCGCCGAGGACACTTGGGAGCTGCTGATTCGTCGCAGTTTCTCGGATTATTGGTGGTTGTGGTTGCAGGATGCGGCGGCCGAATACGGCCTGAATGTCCAAGCCTGACATGACCCTGTAGGAGCGAGCTTGCTCGCGAAAAACGTCAACGATAACGCGCACATCCAGAATGAACGCGGCGCCCTTGGATTTTTCGCGAGCAAGCTCGCTCCTACAGTAAGCAGCATCGCTGTATGAGGAGTTAACTGTAATGAGCCGCGCACCCGATACATGGATTTTGACCGCCGATTGCCCCAGCGTGCTCGGCACGGTGGACGCGGTCACCCGCTATCTGTTCGAACAGGGCTGCTACGTCACCGAGCACCATTCGTTCGATGATCGCCTCTCGGGGCGCTTTTTTATCCGCGTGGAATTCCGTCAACCCGACGGCTTCGACGAGCAGGGTTTTCGCGATGGCCTGGCCACGCGTGGCGAAGCCTTTGGGATGATCTTCGAGCTGACGGCGCCCAACTACCGGCCCAAAGTGGTGATCATGGTCTCCAAGGCCGATCACTGTCTCAACGACCTGCTGTATCGCCAGCGCATCGGGCAACTGTCGATGGATGTGGTCGCGGTGGTGTCCAACCACCCTGATCTCAAGCCGTTGGCCGACTGGCACCAGATTCCCTACTACCATTTCCCCCTCGACCCCAACGACAAACCGTCCCAGGAGCGTCAGGTGTGGCAAGTGATTGAAGAGGCGGGCGCCGAGCTGGTGATCCTTGCGCGCTACATGCAAGTGCTGTCGCCGGAACTGTGCCGCAAGCTCGATGGCAAGGCGATCAACATTCACCACTCATTGCTGCCGGGGTTCAAGGGCGCCAAGCCGTACCACCAGGCGTACAACAAGGGGGTGAAGCTGGTCGGCGCCACGGCGCATTACATCAACAACGATCTGGATGAAGGTCCGATCATCGCCCAGGGCGTGGAGGTAGTGGATCACAGTCATTACCCCGAGGATTTGATTGCCAAGGGGCGGGATATCGAAGGGCTGACCTTGGCCCGGGCGGTGGGGTATCACATTGAGCGGCGGGTGTTTTTGAACGCCAATAGAACGGTGGTGCTCTGATGGACGCCTTCGCGAGCAAGCCCGCTCCCACATTTGACCGTGTTCCAAAGTTGGAATGCAGTCGAATGTGGGAGCGGGCTTGCTCGCGAAGAGGCCCTCACTAACAACGCAAAAAACAGCATCTGCAACCCGAGCACTTAAACGCGCAGCCCAACCCAAGGGCGACGCGGTTCCATAAAAACAACAGCGAGGTGAAAGCATGTCTGGTAATCGTGGTGTCGTGTATCTCGGCAACGGTCAGGTCGAAGTACAGAAAATCGACTATCCCAAAATGCAGGACCCCCGTGGCAGGAAGATTGAGCACGGCGTCATCCTGCGCGTGGTCTCCACCAACATCTGCGGCTCCGACCAACACATGGTGCGCGGCCGCACTACCGCCCAGACTGGCCTGGTTCTGGGCCATGAAATCACCGGTGAGGTGATCGAGAAGGGCAGCGACGTCGAGAACCTGAAACTCGGCGACCTGGTGTCGGTGCCATTCAACGTTGCATGTGGGCGCTGCCGCTCCTGCAAGGAACAACACACCGGCG
Source organism: Pseudomonas sp. WS 5027 (assembly GCF_012985695.1). NCBI lineage: Bacteria > Pseudomonadati > Pseudomonadota > Gammaproteobacteria > Pseudomonadales > Pseudomonadaceae > Pseudomonas > Pseudomonas sp. WS 5027. Next base: position 28,005 of record NZ_JAAQWU010000017.1, read on the forward strand.
TCTGCCTGACCGTCAACCCGGCGCGTGCCGGTGGTGCCTACGGCTATGTGGACATGGGCGACTGGACCGGCGGCCAGGCCGAGTACGTGCTGGTGCCGTACGCCGATTTCAACCTGCTCAAACTGCCGGATCGCGACAAGGCCATGGAAAAAATCCGCGACCTGACCTGCCTCTCCGACATCCTGCCCACCGGCTACCATGGCGCCGTTACCGCTGGCGTTGGCCCGGGCAGCACCGTGTACATCGCTGGCGCCGGTCCCGTGGGCCTGGCCGCAGCGGCTTCGGCGCGCCTGTTGGGCGCGGCGGTGGTGATCATCGGCGACGTCAACCCGATCCGCCTGGCCCACGCCAAGGCCCAGGGGTTTGAAATCGCCGACTTGTCCAAGGACACGCCACTGCATGAGCAGATCGCCGCCTTGCTGGGCGAGCCGGAAGTGGATTGCGCGGTGGATTGCGTGGGCTTTGAAGCCCGTGGTCACGGGCATGATGGCGTCAAGCACGAGGCCCCGGCCACGGTACTCAACTCACTGATGGGCGTGGTGCGCGTCGCAGGCAAGATCGGCATCCCCGGCCTGTACGTCACCGAAGACCCGGGCGCGGTGGACGCTGCCGCGAAAATGGGCAGCCTGAGCATTCGCTTCGGTCTGGGCTGGGCCAAGTCCCACAGCTTCCACACCGGCCAGACTCCGGTGATGAAGTACAACCGCCAGTTGATGCAGGCAATCATGTGGGACCGCATCAACATCGCCGAAATCGTGGGCGTACAGGTGATCAGCCTGGATGACGCGCCGCGTGGCTATGGCGAGTTCGATGCCGGTGTGCCGAAGAAGTTTGTGATTGACCCGCACAAGCTGTTCAGCGCGGCGTAATCACAGCCCCTGATAGCAATGTGGGAGCGGGCTTGCTCGCGAAAGCGGAGTGTCAGTCAGCGAATATGGCGACTGATACACCGCTTTCGCGAGCAAGCCCGCTCCCACATTGGTTGTGTTGTGTTTGGGCGTTAGCGAATTGCCAGCGCGCCCTGGTACACCGTCGGGCCGGTAGGCTGCTTGCTTACCGAGCCACCCTTGGTTTCCGAACTGACCATCAATTCCACCGGCTGGCTGATGGTTTCCTGTTGGCGCGGATTCAGGCCAATGATGCCTTTGCCATCTTCCGGCAACAGGCCCAGGGATACCGGTGTACCGCCGGCTGGCAGGGCCCACAGTTCGAGGCTGCGGTCCGGCTCCGGCGCGGTGGCGGCAATCGGTTGGACTTCCAGGTAATCCTTGTGCGCCATGATTTGCGCAGCTGGTTGTTGGCTGGTGCTGACCAGGGTCGCGGCGGACTTCACGCTGTCCTGTGTGTAGAGCGCGCCGCCGATACCGGCAACCACCACCACGCAGACGCCGATGAACAGACGCGGGCGGGTCCAGAATGAGGGCTTGTGCTCGATCACTGGGGGGAGGGTCGCAGTCATAAGGCTCTTCCTGACAAGTTTTGTAGTGTGTTGATTGACCCTGTGGCGGGCGATGGGTTCCTAGTGGCAGTTTGATGGTCTGGGGGCTTGGGGCTTTTCTGAACAAATCTGTGACGTGGAACAACCTAGTGGATGCTGAGTCCAACGGCTGCTTCAGCTCCTAAATTTACGAGGTTGTCTCGATGAAGATTTCACGCGGTTTTGCCCTGTCCTGCCTCCTGACCGTGGCGGCCAGCCCGGTGTTTGCAGCAGGCTTCAGCCTGGGCGATGTGGCCAATGCCGTTGCTGGCGCCCAGGGCACCAACAAGGCCGCTGCTGCTGCGCCGAGCTCGGAAACCGCCGGTTTGTTGGGCGCACTGACCAAGCAGTTGAATGTCACCCCGGAGCAGGCTGTTGGTGGTACCGGCGCCATGTTGGGCCTGGCCAAGAACCAACTCAGCAGCACTGACTATTCGCAGTTGGGCAAGCGCGTACCGGGCCTGGACAAGCTGTCGGGTAGCAACGCATTGGGCAGCCTGGGCGCCCTGAGCGGCATGCTCGGCCAAACCGGTGGCAGCAAGACCAGCGGCCTCGATGGCCTGCTGGGTAACGTCAAGGACACCAACGACCTGAACACCGCGTTCAGCGCCTTGGGCATGGACAGCGGCATGATCGGCCAGTTTGCCCCGGTGATCCTGCAGTACCTGGGCGGCCAGGGTGCCGACAGTTCATTGCTTGGCAAGCTGGCCCAGGCCTGGGGTACCGGCAGCTAAGGCTGTTCGGCGCGCAGTTGGGCAATGCGCGCATCCTTCTCCATCCAGAGCTGGTTGACCCAGTTCTGGACGGTCTGGCGAAACGCCGGATCATTCTCGTAATCCCCCTGCCACAACGCTGGATCCAGCTCGCGGGTGCGGATATCGACAATCACGCGGGGCACCGCGCCGCTGATCAAATCCCAGAACCCTGGAATCTTCTCCTGTGGATACAACACGGTCACGTCGAGGATCGCATCCAGCTGTTCGCCCATCGCCGCCAGTACAAACGCCACGCCACCGGCCTTGGGCTTGAGCAGGCGGGTAAATGGTGAGTGTTGCTGGGCCCGCTTGGCTTCGGTGAAGCGCGTGCCTTCGAGGTAGTTGACCACCGTCACCGGCTGGCGCTTGAACAGCTCGCACGCCTGTTTGGTGATCTTCAGGTCCTGGCCCGCCAGTTCCGGGTGCTTGGCCAGGAACGCCTTGCTGTAGCGCTTCATGAACGGGTAGTCCAGGGCCCACCAGGCCAGGCCCAGGAACGGTACCCAGATCAGTTCCTTTTTCAGGAAGAACTTGAAGAACGGTGTACGCCGGTTGAGGGTCTGGATCAGCGCCGGGATATCCACCCAGGATTGATGGTTGCTGATCACCAGGTACGAGGTATCGACCCTCAACCCGGTATCGCCGCGAATATCCCACTGGGTAGGAATGCACAGGGCGAAGATCAGCTTGTCGATCTCGGCCCAGGTCTCGGCGATCCACATCACGGCACCGGAGGCGTAGTCCCGTGAACGACCGGGCGCCACCAGCTTGAGCAGGGCGAATACCATCAGGGGGCCGATCAGAATCAGCGTGTTGAGTAACAGCAGCAGTGTGACGAAACAGCCGGTGAGCAGGCGGCGCATAAGGAACTCTTGCAAGCGGTTGGACGGGCCATGATAAGCAGCTTGAGTCTAGAGGCCAAATCGCAAATGGCCTGACGAATGTTTCACTTTGTGTTGCGTATGCTGGGGCACGATCCAACTTTGTGCTGCGTTTGCAGTCTAGTATTTGCCTACTTACCTCAAGGAATCCTCCTACGTGAAATCTCTCCTTGCCCTATTAGCCGTGGTGGCCCTGCCGGTCATGGCCGCCGAGCCGACCCTGTACGGGCGCTACGAATACATCCAGTTGCCGGAAATCGGCGAGACCTTCAAGGCCAAGATGGACACCGGTGCGCTGACCGCTTCGCTGTCGGCTCGCGACATCCAGACCTTCACCCGCGATGGCGAAGACTGGGTGCGTTTCCGCCTCAGCGGCAAGGACGTCAGCAACAAGGTTTACGAGCACAAAGTGGCGCGCATCAGCAAGATCAAGAACCGCGCCGACGAAGACGAAGACGGCGAAGATACCAGCGTGGCCAAGCGCCCGGTGGTAGAGCTGGAAATGTGCCTGGGCAAGGTCAAGCGCACGGTGGAGGTCAACCTCACCGACCGCAGCAGTTTCAACTACCCGCTGCTGATCGGCGCCAAGGCCCTGCGTGAATTCGGCGCCGCCGTGAACCCGGCCCGCCGCTATACCGCCGACAAACCCGACTGCTGATTGACGCCGCATTAGGCATGGGGCACCGTTCACCTTTAGCTCCCAGTGCTCGGACGCCATGCCCCATATCCTGATTGTCGAAGACGAAGCGGCGATAGCCGATACGCTGATTTTTGCCCTGCAAGGCGAAGGCTTCACCACCACCTGGCTGACCCTTGGCCAGGCCGCGCTGGAGCATCAACGGCAGACCCCGGCAGACCTGCTGATCCTCGACATCGGCCTGCCGGACATCAGCGGTTTTGAAACCTGTAAGCAACTGCGCCGTTTCAGCGAAGTGCCGGTGATGTTCCTCAGTGCCCGCGACGGCGAAATCGACCGCGTGGTGGGCCTGGAAATCGGCGCCGATGATTATGTGGTCAAGCCCTTCAGCCCACGGGAAGTAGCGGCGCGGGTCAAGGCGATCCTCAAGCGTGTCGCGCCGGTTGCCGCGCCGGCCAGCGGCGGGCTGTTCCAGGTGGACCACGAGCGGGTGCAGATCCACTATCGCGGGCAGTTGCTGGGCCTGACCCGGCATGAGTTCCGCTTGCTCAACTGCCTGCTGGAGCAGCCCGAGCGGGTGTTCAGCCGCGAGCAACTGCTCGATGCCGTCGGCGTGGCCGCCGATGCCGGCTACGAGCGCAATATCGACAGCCATATCAAAAGCCTGCGCAGCAAGTTGCGGGGTGTGGCCGCCGATGCCGAGCCGATCCAGACCCATCGGGGCCTGGGCTACAGCTACAGCCCGAGCCACGCCTGATGCGCATGGGGCTGCGGATTTTCCTGGTGTATGCGCTGTTTATCGGCCTGACCGGCTACTTTGTGCTCAACACGGTGATGAAGGAAATCCGCCCCGGCGTGCGCCAGTCCACCGAGGAAACCCTGGTGGACACCGCCAACCTGCTGGCGGAAATCCTGCGTGAGGACGTGAAGAACCGCACCCTGGGCCAAAGCCACTGGCCGACCGTGCTCAAGGCCTATGGCGAGCGCCAGCCCGGCGCGACGATCTGGGGGCTGGCGAAGAATCAGGTCAACCACCGTATCTATGTCACCGATGCCAAGGGCGTTGTACTACTGGACTCGGCAGGCGAAGCCGTGGGCCAGGACTACTCGAAATGGAACGACGTGTACCTGACCCTGCGCGGCGAATATGGCGCCCGCTCGACCCGCAGCGATGCCGATGATCCGGCCTCGTCGGTGATGCACGTCGGTGCGCCGATCCGTGACAACGGGCAGATCATCGGCGCGGTCACGGTGGCCAAGCCCAACAGTTCGCTGCAACCCTATGTCGACCGTACCGAGCGCCGCCTGCTGTGGTACGGCGCCGGCCTGGTGGCCCTGGGCCTGGTGCTGGGGGCGTTGCTGTCGTGGTGGCTGAGCGCTGCGCTGCGGCGCCTGACCACCTATGCCCAGGCCGTCAGCGAAGGGCGGCGCGCCGAGTTGCCGCACTATCGCGGTGGTGAGTTGGAGCAACTGTCCACGGCGGTGGAGCACATGCGCACGCAACTGGAAGGCAAGGCCTATGTCGAGCGTTACGTGCACACCTTGACCCACGAACTGAAAAGCCCACTGGCCGCGATCCGCGGTGCGGCGGAGTTGTTGCAGGGTGAAATGACCCCGGCCCAGCAGCAGCGCTTTGTTGGCAATATCGCCAGCGAAAGCGCACGTTTGCAGCAGTTGATCGAGCGCCTGCTGAACCTGGCCCAGGTCGAGCAGCGCCAAGGGCTGGAGCAGCAAACCACCGTGCCGTTGGCCGCGTTGGTGGATGAAGTCCTCAAGGCGCAATGCGCGCGGATCGAACAGGCTGGGTTGCAGGTCGAGCGTCTGATCGGGGCTGATGTAAAGCTGTATGGCGAACCGTTCCTGCTGCGCCAGGCCTTGGGCAACCTGCTGGAAAACGCCCTGGACTTTACCCCGCCCGGCGGCACTCTGCGCTTTAGCGCCCAGGTGCGGCATCACGATGTCGATGTGTGCCTGTTCAACCAGACCGAGCCGATCCCCGAATACGCCCTGCCACGCCTGAGCGAGCGTTTCTACTCCCTGCCGCGCCCGGTCAGCGGGCGTAAAAGCACCGGCCTGGGCCTGAACTTTGTCGAGGAAGTGATGAAGCTGCACGGCGGCTCATTGCAGATCGGCAACGTGCCGGGCGGGGTGCAAGTGGTGCTGCATCTCCACACAGTCTCCACATTGCCCTCATAAATCCCCCACAGGCTGGCGCCAGACTCTCCCCATCAAAACAGGGAGAGACCCATGAACCGCAGCCTGCTATTCAAACTGGGCGCCATCGCGCTGCTGATCCTGCTATTGCTGATTCCGTTGCTGATGATCAACGGCATCATCAACGAACGCCAGGCGCTACGCGACGGCGTATTGATGGACATTGCCCGCAGCTCCAGTTACAGCCAGCAGGTGAGCGGGCCGTTGATGGTGGTGCCGTATCGCAAGACCGTGCGTGAGTGGAAGCTCAATGAAAAGCTCAACAAGCGCTATGAAGTGCTCAGCGAAGAGCAAGGCCGCCTGTACTTCCTGCCGGAGCATTTCGAGCTCGACGGCAAGGTGCAAACCGAACTGCGGGCCCGGGGGATTTACCAGGCGCGGCTGTTCCATGCCGACAACCGTATCAGTGGCCGCTTTGTGTTGCCGGCGCAGATGGGGATCAAGGAAGACTTTGCCGATTACACGTTTGAACAGGCATTCCTGGCCGTTGGTATCAGCGACATCCGCGGGATCGAAAACGCCCTGAAACTGGAGCTGGGCAGCCAACGCCTGGAGTTTGCACCGGGCACTCAAGTGAGTTTTCTTGGCGCCGGGGTGCATGTTCCGCTGCCCGCCCAGGACAGCAAGAACCCAGCGCCCCTGGACTTCGCCTTCGATCTGCGCCTGCAAGGCACCGAGCAATTGCAAGTGCTGCCGGTGGGCAAGACCAGTGTGGTCAAGCTGGCCTCCAACTGGCCCCATCCCAGCTTTGTCGGCAACTTCCTGCCGGCGCAGCGCGAAATCAACGACCAAGGATTCAGCGCCAACTGGCAGACCTCATTTTTCTCCACCAACCTTGAAGAGGCGCTATACGGCTGCGTGGTCGGCAGTCGCTGTGACAACTTCAATGAACGCGGCTTTGGCGTGAACTTCATCGACCCGGTGGACCAGTACCTCAAGAGCGACCGCGCGATCAAATATGCGTTGCTGTTTATCGCCCTGACGTTCGCCGGCTTCTTCCTGTTCGAAGTGCTCAAGGGCCTGGCGGTGCACCCGATCCAGTACGCGTTGGTGGGGGTGGCCCTGGCGTTCTTCTATCTGCTGCTGTTGTCGCTGTCCGAGCATATCGGCTTTGCCCTGGCGTACCTGATCTCGGCCAGTGCCTGTGTGTTGTTGATCGGTTTTTATGTGTGCCACGTGCTGCGCAGCGTGGCCCACGGCCTGGGATTCTCGGCGGGATTGGCGGCGCTGTATGGCTTGCTGTACGGGTTGTTGAGTGCCGAGGACTACGCGTTGTTGATGGGCTCGCTGTTGCTGTTCGGGCTGCTGGGCACGGTGATGGTGCTGACACGCAAACTGGACTGGTATGGCGTGGGCAAGCGTAAGGCGAGTGAGCCGTTGGAGTTTGACCTGGAGGCGGTGCAATGATCGGATTACGGGAAGACCAGCGGGAGAGGGCGCAACTGGTGGGGAAAATCAACGCGCTGTTTCCCGAGTTGCGCGACGCCTTTGGGGCAAGTGGGTCTGTTGTGGTTGGAGGGCTTGTTGTGGCTAGCAGGCCTGTTGTGGCAAGCGGGCTTGTTGTGGCGAGCGGGCTTGCCCCGCGCTGGGCTGCGCAGCAGCCCCAACCCCCAGCACCGAGGAGCCCCTGACACACCGCGTTTTGCTGGATTGGGGCTGCTTCGCAGCCCAGCGCGGGGCAAGCCCGCTCGCCACAACAAGCCTGCTCGTCACGGCAACCTGGTAGCCGCAGCAGTCAGGCAGGCGGCTGGGTCGCCAGCATTGAAGGCCGCTGACTGACCTCGGCGTACCAGGTGGCCAGTTTGGGATTGCTCGAACGCCACTGCAGGTCCGGATGGCGAAAATCCACATAGCCCAAGGCGCAGGCGACGCTGATGGCGGCGATGTCGAAATGGCTGGCCAACTCGGCGATAGCGTCCCGCTCTAGTTCGGCCAGGGTACGGCGGATCTTGTTGCGCTGTTCTTGCAGCCAGCTTTCCCACTGCTTGTCGGCCGGGCGCAGGGCGGTTTCATAGCGCACCAGCACGGCCGCGTCCATGATCCCGTCGGCCATCGAGGCCAGGGTCAGGCGCCGCCAGCGAGCCGAGCCGTCGCGGGGGATCAGTGGGTTGCCGACGTGCTGGTGGTCGAAGTAGTCGAGGATCACCCGGCTGTCGTGCAACACATTGCCATCGGCCAGGCGCAGGGCCGGGATCTTGCCCACGGGGTTGCCTTCGTTCAGCGCAAGGATCGGGTTGACCGGCGTGACCAGCACGGTCTCCAGGGCGACCCGGTCTTGCTGGCCGGTTTCATGGAGCAGGACCAGGACTTTGCGGACAAACGGCGAAGCGGGGTGCTGGAACAACGTCATGCTGGGCGCGGACATGGGCAATCCTCGGAAAAGGTCGGCCATAGACTAGACAGTTGCGAGGTGACTGGCGAGGGGGATCTTGGTTGTTTTTGCGAGCTTCATCGCAGGCAAGCCAGCTCCCACATTTGACGGTGTTCACACATCAAACTGTGGGAGCTGGCTTGCCTGCGATAGCGTCCTCAAGGCCGCCGTACCAATCCCCACAGACCGATTGCTGCGGGTATCCCCAGACCAAGCCAACTGAGGGAGTCCCAAGCCCCATCCCCCAGCAACGCCGCAAACAATCCGGCAGAACTGAGCAGCCCGATGCCCAGCGGCACTCCGAACACCTTCCAGAAATTCGACTGCCGTGGCCTCATGGCTTGGCCGCCTTGCGCCGCACCAGCCACAGATACACACCGCTGCCCAGCACGATGATGGTCAGCACATTCAGGACCGCCCAGAGGATTTTCATCGGCATGCCGCCATAGTCGCCAAAGTGCAGGGGCTGGGACATGCCCATGGCGTCCATGTACCACGGCCGCCCGGCGACGGCGGTGACGCTCAGGTCGCTGGCGTCGATCAACACTGGCGTCAGCAGGTGCGAGGTCAGGTGTGTGCTGCCTTTCATGAACACCGCGTAATGGTGCTCGCTGGAAAACCGCGTACCGGGGAACGCAATAAAGTCGGGCGTCATGCCCGGCGCGACCTGTTCGGCGATTTTCAGCAGGTCGGTGGCGGGCGCACGCAAGGTCAGTGGCGGCGCGTTCTTGTAGGGTTCGATCATCGCGGTGAGGCTGTCATTGCGCCAGGCGGCGATGATCAAGTCGGCACTGGCGCTGATCACCCCGGTGACGCCCACCACCAACGCCCAGGTCAGGGTGACGACGCCGATCAGGTTGTGCAGGTCCAGCCAGCGCAGGCGCGTGGACTTGTCCTGGCGCACGGTGGCGAACTTCAAGCGCCGCATGAACGGCAGGTACAACACCGTGCCGGAAATGATCGCCAACACAAACAGCACACCCATGAACGCCAGCAGCAACTTGCCCGGCAGCCCGGCGAACATATCCACATGCAGGCGCAGCAGGAACATCGTCAAGCCGCCATTGGCCGACGGCATCTCCACGCTTTCGCCGGTGCGCGCGTCGAGCATAAAGGTGTGGGACGAATTGGGCTCGGTGCCGGCGGTGGCCGCCATGATTGCAATCACGCCGTTCTTGTCGTCTTCGTCCCAGGCCAGGTACTGCATGGCTTCGCCAGGGCGATGGGCCTGGGCCTTGGCTACCAGTTGCTCAAGGTTGAGCTGCGGGGTATCGGCCGGCATCTGCTTGAGCTCGGGCTCATTGCCCAGCAGGTGATCGATCTCATGGTGAAAGATCAACGGCAGGCCGGTCAGCGCCAACATCAGCAGGAATACGGTGCAGATCAGGCTGGTCCAGGTGTGGATGAAGGACCAGCGGCGGATGGTTGTGCTTTTCATTTCATAGCCTTCAGACAAGCCAAAGCCGCCCACGGGAGGCGGCCTGGCTGTGGAGCAGGTTAGCTCAGTGCATTACCACTGGTAGGTGGCGCTGGCGACGACGCTGCGTTGGTCGCCGTAGTAGCAGTAGGAGGCATCACAGGTGGAGATGTACTGCTTATCGAACAGGTTGGTGGCGTTCAGTTTTACCGAGGCACCTTTGAGGCTATTGTCGAGGCGGCCAAGGTCGTAATGCACGGCGGCATCGAACACCGTGTAGGCATCGGCCTTGCCCAGCCAGGTGTTGCCTTGGTCGCCATAGGTGTTGCCGGTGTAGCGGGCGCCAGCGCCAATGCCGAAACCGTCGAGAACACCGTCGTGCCAGGTGTAGTCGGTCCACAGGGATGCTTGCTGGTTTGGCATCAGTTGCAGGCGGTTACCTTTGTAGATACCGGTCTGCACCTCGGATTTGGCCAGGGTGTAGGCGGCGATGACCTTGAGGTTCTCGGTCACATCAGAGATGGCTTCCAGCTCCAGACCCTTGACCTTCACTTCGCCGGCCTGGTCGGTGATCGATTCGCCACCCGAGCCGAACCGAGTGACCAGCACGTTTTTCTGGGTCAGGTCGTAAACCGCTGCGCTGAGCAGTGTGTTGCTGCCGGGGGGCTGGTACTTGACCCCCACTTCCCATTGCTTGCCTTCGGTGGGTTTGTACGACTTGACCGGGTCAACGCTGGCGTTGCTCGCTGGCTGGAATGACTCGGCATAGGACAGGTACGGTACAAAGCCCGAGTCGAACACATAACTCAGTGCAGCGTTGCCACTGAAGTTTTTGCTGCGGTCGGTATTGGTCGCGTCGCTCTTGTTGAGGTACGTGGTGCCTTGATGCACCCAGTCTTCACGTCCACCCAGGGTCAGGCGCCATTTGTCCAGGGCCATCTGGTCTTGCACATAGAGACCGGTCTGTACGGTTTTCTGGTCGTAGTCGTAGAACGCATCCTTGCGCGCTGGGCGCACGATTGGCTGCCCGTAGACCGGGTTGTAGATGTTAACGGAACCACCGTCACCAAAAATCGATAGATAAGAGCTATTGGTGCGCTGATGATCCAGGCCGATCAGCACAGTGTGATTGATATTGCCGGTGGCGAAGTCAGCCTGGAAGTTGTTGTCCACTGCAAACTGAGCGATGTCCTCGTCCACATCGGTCGAGGTGCGGCTGATATTGCCCTCAGCGTCCACCGGGGCGTAGAAGTAAGCGCCCACGGTCAGTTGCTGGAAGGACAGCTCCGATTTGGTGTAACGCAGGTTTTGCTTGAATTGCCAGGTATCGTTGAAACGATGCTCAAAGGCGTAGCCCAATGCGTAGTAGGTACGGTCGTAGAACTCGTAGTCCGGGTCACCCAGGTTCTTGTGATGGGATACTTCGCCCAACGGAGATTTGATCTTGGTGCCCACGATCGGCAGGAACTGACTGGTGGTGCCGGTATCGTCGCGAGTGAACTGCGACAGGAAGGTCAGCTTGGTATCGGTATTGATATTCCAGGTCAGGCTCGGCGCGATGTTGTAGCGCTTGTTGTCGATGTGATCGACCTGGGTGCCGGCGTCGCGCACCACGCCACTGAGGCCATAGAGGAACTGACCTTCATCATCGATCTTGCCGGTGCTGGCGAAGTTGATCTGGCGGTAGTTGTCGCTGCCGTACTGCACCTGGATGGCATTGCTTGATTCTGCGCTGGGGCGCCGGCTGACCATATCCAGCAGACCGCCCGGTGGGGTCTGGCCGTAGACCGACGAGGCAGGGCCACGCAGCAGGGCGAGGCGGTCGAGGTTCCAGGTTTCTGCTTTCGGGTTGGCGTACACACCACGAGGCAGTGGCAGGCCATCGAGGAAATGGGTGGGTTCGAAGCCGCGCACGCGCATCCAGTCATAACGGGTGTCACTGCCATAGCTGGCGGAAACGATGCCGGGCATGTACTTGACCGCGTCATCCAGGTTCTGCACGTTGCGGTCCAGCATCTGCTGGCGGGTTGCGACGGAGATCGAGCGGGGTGCTTCTACCAGCGCGGTATCAGTCTTGCTCCCCGCCGCCGTACGCGTAGCGACATAGCCATCCACCGGTCCCCAGGCGCTTTCATAGCTGCCCTGGCCAATGATGCTGGTCTCTGGCAGCGCAATTACACCCTCCGGGACGGGCACCAGGGTGAAGGTGCCGGCGCTGCTCTGCTCCAACTGCAAACCACTGCCGCGCAGGGCTTCACGCAGGGCACCCGGGGCGTCGAACTGGCCTTTGACCGGGGCCGAGGTCTTGCCTGTTGCCAGTGCTGGGTCGAGGGTCAGTGCCAGGCCGGCCTGGCTGGCGATCTGGTTCAGGGTGCTGGCCAACGGGGCGGCTGGCAGGTTGTAGGCACGCACGCTGGACGCCTGTTCGGCGGCAATTAGCGCAGTGCTGGCCAGCGGGGCGCTAAGGGCAATGGCCACGGCTAACAGGCTGGGGCGCAACAAGGTGTCTAGCGTGCGGGACATAGGGCGGCTCCGAAATGGAAATATTTCTCAATTGCCTGTGTGCCGAGCGAGAATCAAAAAGTGATAGGGGCAGGTGAAAATATTTTTTGTCTGGGGAAAATAGGGGGGCTTATAGGGTGTCATCGCAGGCAAGCCAGCTCCCACATCTGATGGTATTCACAGTTCAAAATGTGGGAGCTGGCTTGCCTGCGATAGGCCCTAGGGCTTACCCGCGACTTTCGGCACCACCGTCACCCACCACGGCGTACGCTGCTGGATCTGCACTGGCAAGGTGGGCAGCAGGGCATTCAGGGCCAGGTCGGTGTCCTGCAGCGGGAAGCTGCCAGTGATGCGTAGGTCGGCCACGTTTTTATCCACACCCAAATAGCCGCTGCGGTAGCGGCCTAGCTCCTCGACCACATCCGCCAGCCGCGCGTTGTCGACCACCAGCATGCCGCGGGTCCAGGCGTCGGTGCCGGGCGTGACCGCCGCCAGTGGACGGAGGCCGTCATGGCGCATCAGCACCTGCTGGCCTTCCTTGAACACCTGCTCCTGTTGCGACGCCTCGGGCTGCGCCGCGACGGCCGACTGCAAAACGCTGAGCCGCGTGCCGTCGTCCTCGCGTTTGACGATAAACCGCGTGCCCAGGGCGCGCAGGCTGCCGTCGCGGGTCTGGACGACAAAGGGCCGCGCATCGTTGTGGCCGGTCTGGACCAGGATCTCGCCGTCCTGCAACACAATCACCCGGCGTTTTTCGTCAAAGCGCACATCAATGGCGCTGTGGGTGTTGAGGTTGATCAGGGTGCCATCCGCCAGTTTCAGCGTGCGTTGTTCGCCGGTGGCGGTGCGCTGGTCGGCCAGCCAATAGTTGATGGGCACGTAGCGCTGGCCGGCGAACAGCGCCAGGCCGCAGACCAACACCACACTGGCCAGGCCGCTGCCGAGCTTGCGCACCCGGCGGCGGATGCCTTCACGCGATTGCAGCAGCGCCGCCCGCGCCGGGCCGCTGGTCACGCTGAAGCGCTGATCGAGCATGCCCAGTTGGCGCCAGGCGCGGGCGTGTTCGTCGTTGCTGGCCAGCCATTTACTGAACTCGTCATGCTCCACAGCGCTGCGATCCCCGGAATCCAGGGACAGTTGCCAGGCAATCGCAGCATCCAGCACGCGTGCCGAAACCGGTTTGGAGCTGATCTGACTCACAGCGGCTCGCCATACAGTGCGATGTAGCACTGGCGAATGCCCTGGGCCAGGTACTGTCGCACCCGTGGCACGGAAACACCCAGGCGCTGGGCGATCTCGGCGTGGCCCAGGCCATCGAGACGGTTATAGAGGAAGGCAGCGCGGGCCTTGCTGGAGAGTTTGCCCAGCAGGCGGTCGATGGCCTTGAGGTCTTCGAGGATCAGGTGCTGTTCTTGTGGGGAAGGGTGCTCGCTTTCGGGGATCAGCATCAGTTCGGTGAGGTAGGCCTGTTCCAGCGCCGCGCGGCGGAAATAGTCGAACAGCAGGCCCTTGGCGACGGCCACCAGGAACGCCCGGGGTTCACGAGGTTCGCGCAGTTCTTCACGTCCCAGCAGGCGCATGAAGGTGTCTTGGCTCAGGTCCTCGGCACGACTGGGGCACGCCACGTTGCGCCGCAACCATGCCAGCAGCCAGCCGCGATGGTCACGGTACAACGTGCCAACAAGCTCACTGTGGGGAGTTTGGGCAGACGACAAGGCATCACCAATCGGCAAGTTTAAACTAACGAGAATTATTCGCGATTGTGGCAGAGGCGATGAGGCGGCGCAATTGGCGTTGGTCGGATGATGGCACCACAACCCATGGTCGGAGCCGGGTTGTGGTGTTTAGAAGGACGGGGCTTGCTTGCGCCGTTTCCACTGGCTCAGACGCTGCTGCAACGCGGCGGGGCTGTCCAGCCCTTGCTGGCGGGCGCGGCTGAACAGAATCAACATCAACTCAGCGGTGGCCAGGGCATCGGCGCTGGCGTGATGGCGCTCACCGACTTGCAGGTTGAAGTGGGCGATCCAGTCATCCAGGCCCGCTTCGCGAATATGCGCTTGGGGACATAGCAGCGGCGCCAGGTCTGCCACGTCGAGGAACGGATGGGCCAGGCGATAACCCAGGCTGTCCTTGAGCGCCCGGCCGAGCATGTGTTGGTCGAACGGTGCATGGAACGCCAGCAGCGGGCTGTCGCCGACAAAATCCATGAAGTCCAGCAACGCCTCGGCTGGATCGCAACCGGCGGCGATCGCACTGGGCCCCAGGCCGTGGATCAGGACGCTGGGGCTGAGTTTGGTGTGCGCCCGCAGCAGGGTGCGTTCGAACTGCTGGGAAAAGTCGATGGCACCGTCTTCGATAACCACTGCACCAATCGACAACACCTGATCGCGATTGAGGTTCAGGCCGCTGGTTTCCAGGTCCAGGACCACCCAGCGCTGGTCGCGCAAGGTGTTGTCGCCGAGTGTTCCGGGGGCTGGCAGTTGTTGCAGGCGTGCTTGTTGCAGGGCATCGAGCCCCGGTCGGTGTGGGCGTAGCCAACTGAACAGGCTCACAGCTGATACCTCAGGGCGAGGCTGCTTTGCAGGCGCTGGGCCTGGCGCAGGGACTCGCGCAGGATGCGCCGGTCCAGGTGGTTGAGGCTGTCCGGGTCGACCCGGTTGGAGTACGGCTGGTTCTCGCGAGTCTGCAATTGGTGCTGCTGCATGCGGGTTTGCTGGATAAAGTGGTAGGCCTCTTCATAGGCTGCGCCGTCCAGGCGTTCGATCACCTCTTTGTCCACCAGCTGGCGCAAGCGCTCCAGGGTGTTGTTGGCGGCGATCCCATTGGCCAGGGCCAACAGGCGGGCACCGTCTACGAACGGTGTCAGGCCCTGCACCTTGAGGTCCAGGGTGGCCTTGTCCGAGCCTTTGCGCGTCAGCACAAAATCACGGAAGCGCCCCACCGGCGGGCGCTGGCGCAGGGCGTTCTCGGCCATCATCCGTTGGAACAAGCGGTTGTCTGCGACCTGGTCAAGAATGCCCTGGCGCAACTGGTCGCAGCCCTGCTCATCGCCCCATACCACGCGCAGGTCGAAGTAGATGCTGGATTTGAGCAGGTTCTCCGGCGTCGCCTCGCGGATAAACGCGGCAAAGCGCCGGGCCCACTCGGCGCGGGACAGGCACAGCTCGGGGTTGCCGGCCATGATATTGCCCTTGCACAGGGTAAAGCCGCACAGCGCCAGGCTCTGGTTGATCTGCTGCGCCAGCGGCAACAGCAGGCCGCGAATCTCGGCCGCATGGGCGGCGTCCCGTGCATCAAACAGGATGCCGTTGTCCTGGTCGGTATGCAGAGTCTGCTCGCGGCGCCCCTCGCTGCCGAAACACAGCCAACTGAACGGCACGCCGGGGTCGCCTTTGTCGGCGATGCTCAGTTCGATGACCCGGCACACCGTGTGATCGTTGAGCAGCGTGATGATATGGGTGATCTGGGTCGAGGACGCGCCATGGGCCAGCATGCGCTCTACCAGTTGACCGATCTCGCCACGCAGCGCCACCAGGTTTTCCACCCGTGGCGCATTGCGGATGGTGCGGGCCAGGTGCACCAGGTCGACCCGTTGCAGGGAAAACAGGTCACGCTCGGACACCACGCCACACAAGCGTCGATCCTTGACCAGGCACACGTGGGCGATGTGCCGTTCGGTCATGGCAATTGCCGCGTCGAAGGCGCTGTGATCCGGGCTGAGGAAGAACGGCGCCTGGGTCATATGGCGCTCGATGGCCTGACTGAAGTCGCTGATGCCATCGGCCACTACATGGCGCAGGTCACGCAGGGTGAAAATCCCCAGGGGGGCCTTGTGTTCATCGACCACCACGATGCTGCCGACCTGCTGCTCATGCATCAACGTGACCGCCTCACGCAGCGGCGTCAGCGGGCTGCACGTCACCGGATGGCGCATGGCCAATTCGCCCAGGCGGGTATTGAGTGAATACTGGGTGCCGAGGTTTTCCACGGCTTTCTGTTGGACTTGCTGGTTGACCTGATCCAACAGGCTGCTGACCCCACGCAAGGCAAAATCGCGGAACGCCCCGGACAGGGCAAACAGCTTGATAAACGCCGGCTTGTTCAATTGCAGGCAGAAGGTGTCTTCGGCGGCCTTGTGCTCGGTGCGGGTAGCCCGCTCTCCCAGCAGGGCGGCCAGGGGGAAGCATTCGCCGGTGGCGATTTCGAAGGTGGTCTCGGCCGAATCCGGACGCTGGCCGACCACGCGCCCCTGCTTGACGATATAGAAGTGCTCCACCGGGCCTGCCGACGGTTTGAGAATGCTCTCGCCGGGGCCGTAGAAGCGCAATTGGCACTGTTCCACCAGAAACGCCAGGTGGGCGTTTTCCATCTGGTTGAAGGGCGGGAACCGTTGAAGGAATTGCAGGGTGCCGTGAATGTTCTGCAACACCGCAGTTTTCCCTGCCTGGGTGAAAGCATCAGCTTTACTCATAACCATGACCGCAGTTTTTTTGTCGTTATCGTCCCTCATGGTCGACCCCCACGCGGCGGGTGCCCATTGGACGTAAGTCTAGGTAGCTATAAGGCCTTCGATGACTAAGGAAAAACCTTACATGAATATCGTCCAGACCCGTAGAACGCCCACTAGGAAAACTATCCGACGAAGTGCACATTGTTCGCCCTTCCGGCGATGTCTGACTTCTGTGCTGGGAGATTGTGAAAAGCTGCCGAGAGACCTATGCCCGACCTAGATATTTTGAGTGATGCCGAGCGCGAGGCGCTGAGCGCCGTGATGCTGGAGCCTGATTTACCGCCGCAGCGGGTTCTGATCGTCGATGACGATAAAGACGCCCGGGAATTGCTGGCCGAAATCCTGGGGCTGGACGGCATTCGCTGCATGACGGCGGACAGTGGCGAGGCAGCGTGGGAATTGTTGAAGTCCAGCACTTCCATCGGCTTACTGATCACCGACCTGCGGATGGCCCCCAGCAACGGCCTGCAACTTATCCGCCAAGTGCGCGAATCCACCCGCGCGGCATTGCCGATCATCATCATGTCCGGGGACGCCGAAGCGCCGGACGTGATCGATGCAATGCATTTGAGCGTGGTGGACTTTCTGCTCAAGCCGATTGATAGCGTGAAGTTGGCTAAGTTGGTCAAGCGCGAGTTGGGGATGGCGCAGTAAAGCCGCCGTCTATCGGCAACTCCTCCGAACTGTCAGATCTGACAGTAGGCAAGTATGAACTCTGGATGTTCACTGTTTGCGAGCGTGCTGCTCTAGACAGAGAACAGGAGTTTATTATGACCACTAAAGAATTTGATTCTGAAGATAAAGGTGCGAAAGCCGGAGGGGCGGCTAGCGTCACGGTTTACCGAGATGGAGTCGTGGAACGGGTCTTCACTGCGACGGAAATATGGTTGTTCACTATGGCAATAAGGATTGAGGGTGAGGGGGAATGGGTCATGCTCTACTACCCGAGCTATCCGGGAACCGGCAAGCATGAATGGCTCCCGGGGAGTAGAGTGCGTGGCGCGTACACTGACCGCGAGGGCAAGGAGAGTTCCACATTTGAAGCGACTGTCCGTCTGACGGTGAGCGAAAACCCATATCAGCAAGACGGTAGTTTCGATCTGAGGTTCAGTCCAGAACTTCGTGTAACCGGTATCTTCAGAGCTGATGGGGGGCAGTAGGTACGAAAAAGCCCTGACCTCGCGATCAGGGCTTTTTCATTTCAAGGCGTTAGTTACAACCATTCTTGGCCTTGAACTCCCTCCGCCGACGATGCAACACCGGCTCGGTATAACCATTGGGCTGCTTGGTCCCTTCAATCACCAACTCCACCGCTGCCTGGAACGCGATATTGCTGTCGAAGTCCGGAGCCAAAGGACGGTACAGCGCGTCCCCGGCATTCTGCCGATCCACCACCGGCGCCATGCGCTTGAGGCTTTCCATGACCTGGGCTTCGCTGACCACGCCATGGCGCAGCCAGTTGGCGATGTGCTGGCTGGAGATACGCAGGGTGGCGCGGTCTTCCATCAGGCCCACATCGTTGATATCCGGCACTTTCGAGCAACCTACGCCCTGATCGATCCAGCGCACCACGTAGCCGAGGATGCCCTGGGCGTTGTTGTCCAGTTCGTTGCGGATTTCTTCCTCGGACCAGTCGGTATTCTGCGCCAGGGGAATGGTCAGGATATCGTCCACCGAAGCGCGTTCGCGCTTGGCCAGTTCGGCCTGGCGGGCGAATACATCGACCTTGTGGTAATGCAGCGCGTGCAGTGCGGCAGCCGTCGGCGACGGTACCCACGCGGTGTTGGCGCCGGCCAGCGGGTGAGCGATCTTCTGCTCGAGCATGGCAGCCATCAGGTCGGGCATCGCCCACATGCCTTTACCGATCTGTGCACGGCCTTGCAGGCCGGTGCTCAAGCCGATATCGACGTTCCAGTTCTCATAGGCGCCGATCCATTTTTCCGCCTTCATAGCCGCCTTGCGCACCATCGCGCCGGCTTCCATGGAGGTGTGGATTTCGTCGCCGGTGCGGTCGAGGAAGCCGGTGTTGATAAACACCACGCGCTCGCTGGCGGCCTTGATACAGGCCTTGAGGTTGACCGTGGTGCGGCGCTCCTCGTCCATGATCCCGACCTTGAGGGTGTTGCGCGGCAGGTTCAGCACCTCTTCGATGCGACCGAACAGTTCGTTGGTGAACGCCGCCTCTTCCGGGCCGTGCATCTTCGGTTTAACGATGTACACAGAGCCGGTACGGCTGTTCTTGCGGCTGTTGTTACCGTTGAGGCTGTGGATCGCTGCCAGGCTGGTGATCAGGCCGTCGAGGATGCCTTCGGGCACTTCATTGCCCTGGGCGTCGAGGATCGCGTCGATGGTCATCAGGTGACCAACGTTGCGCACGAACAGCAGCGAGCGACCATGCAGAGTCACCGCATTGCCGTCGACACCGGTGTAGGTGCGGTCGGCGTTCATGGTGCGGGTAAAGGTCTTGCCGCCCTTGGCCACTTCTTCGGCCAGGTCGCCCTTCATCAGGCCGAGCCAGTTGCGGTAGATCACTACTTTGTCGTCGGCATCGACGGCGGCGACGGAGTCTTCGCAGTCCATGATGGTGGTCAGCGCGGCTTCCATCAGGATGTCTTTGACGCCGGCGGCGTCGGTCTGACCGACCGGGGTGCTGGCATCGACCTGGATTTCGAAGTGCAGGCCGTTGTGCTTCAACAAGATGGCGATTGGTTGGGCGGCATCGCCCTGGTAGCCGATCAACTGGGCGTCGCTACGCAGGCCGCTGTTGCTGCCACCCTTGAGGCTGACCACCAGCTTGCCGTCGACGATCTTGTAGCCGGTGGAGTCGACATGGCTGCCGGCGGTGAGCGGTGCGGCTTCGTCGAGGAAGGCGCGGGCGAAGGCGATGACCTTGTCACCGCGCACCTTGTTGTAGCCCTGGCCTTTCTCGGCGCCGTCGGCTTCGCTGATGGCGTCGGTGCCATACAGCGCGTCGTACAGCGAGCCCCAACGGGCGTTGGAGGCGTTGAGGGCGAACCGCGCATTCATCACCGGTACCACCAACTGCGGGCCGGCCATGCGGGCGATTTCGTCATCGACGTTTTGTGTGGTCGCCTGGAAATCCGCTGCTTCTGGCAGCAGGTAGCCAATATCTTGCAGGAAGGCTTTGTAGGCCACCGCGTCGTGGGCCTGGCCGGCGTGGGTCTGGTGCCAGGCATCGATCCGCGCTTGGAAATCGTCGCGTTTGGCGAGTAGGGCTTTGTTCTTCGGTGCCAGGTCGTGGATGACCTTGTCGGCGCCGGCCCAGAACTGGTCGGCGGTCAGGCCGGTACCGGGAATGGCTTCGTTGTTCACGAAGTCGAACAGGACTTTGGCGACCTGCAGGCCACCGACTTGAACGTGTTCAGTCATTGCTTGCCTCACTCTGCGGAGCTAATTCGCTTTTCAGCTTTTCAATTTACCAATGAAGCCTCTGGCCATTTAAACCACAAACCCAAGGTACCAGTACATGCCATCAACGGCGGCTGGGTGGTTCCAATCAACGGCGCAAGGCTTGCTGACAGGGTGTTCGGGGTTCTGACGGCGCCTGGGCAGACATCGACCTAACGTTATGTAGTGCGCGACGAGGCATACTACATGATGAGTTGCGGTTGTGAAAATTAGACTAAATACGTCGTTTAGCGACCCACTTTGGTTGTACGGTCACAGCGGGGAATGGGATGTTCTCAAAAAACCAATGGATTGTTCCAGATAAATATAAAAATGGTACACGATTTGTTTTGCGGCTAGCTAAATCCCCTGTAGGAGCGAGCTTGCTCGCGAAGATCGCTAACGATGACGCGGGCATCCTGGATATACGCGGCGCACTTGAGTTTTTCGTCGGAACGCCGCCCGGAGACAAGCTCGCTCCTACAGGCAGGTGCCTATAATCGAGTATTCATCACCAGAGGACTGTTGCCATGGACCATCTCGTACTCACCGTCATCGCCGCCGACAAACCCGGCGTGGTCGAACGTGTCGCCCACTGCATTGCCGAGCGCGGTGGCAACTGGCTGGAAAGTCGTATGGCCCATATGGCGGGGCAATTTGCCGGGATCCTGCGGGTCAGTGTGCCGATGGAAAACCGCAGTGAGCTGGTCAGCGCCCTGGAGGACCTGTCCACCCATGGCATTCGTGTACTGGTCGGTGAAAGCAGCGGCGTGCAGGCGTCGGCAAGCAAGCCGATCCTGATGACCCTGGTGGGCAATGACCGGCCGGGGATCGTGCGTGAAATCACCGCGTTGTTGAGCAAGCAAGGGGTCAACCTGGAGCGCCTGAGTACCGACGTGCGCCCGGCGCCCATGAGCAGCGACCTGTTGTTTCACGCCGAAGCCGCGCTGGCGGTGCCTTCCACCCTGGCGCTGGACACGTTGCAGGCTGCCCTGGAAACCCTGGCCGATGATTTGATGGTGGAATTGCAGCTGCGCAGCGAGGAATAACCATCCACAGGGTTGTTCATGGAAATCTTGCATGGGCCTGTGGATAAGCTGTAGAGACTCGGCGCCAGGCCACGCCGGCCGGGGCTTGCCGCGTGTTGAGCAAAAAACGAGCAATTTCAACGGCTTGTGCACAAACGCCGGGGATCAGGTTGTGGATAACCTTGGGGTGAAACCCTGCAAGCCAAGCCGGCTGTGGCTTGCAGGGTTTTGTACGTTATTTGATCAGCGTTTGCGCAGGCTCAGCCACGCATCGATGCTGTAGACCGCAAGCCCAGCCCAGATAAACACGAACGCCACCAGGCTGGCGGGGCTCATGTGTTCGTCGAACAGCAGCACCGCCTGCAGCAGCACCAGGGTCGGCGCCAAGTACTGCAGGAAACCGAGCGTGGTGTACGGCAAGTGCCGCGCGGCAGCGTTGAAACATACCAGCGGGATCAATGTCACCGGGCCTGCGGCCACCAGCCACCAGGCTTCGGATGTGCTCCAGAACGCCATATTGGCGCTATGGGCGGTGGGGTTGAGCAGCAGCCACGCCAGGGCAATCGGCACCAGCATCCAGGTTTCCACCACCAGGCCCGGCAGTGCCTTGACCGGCGCCTGCTTGCGGATCAAGCCGTAGAAACCAAAGGTCAACGCCAGCACCAGCGACACCCACGGCAAACTCCCCACCTGCCATACCTGTTGCGCAACCCCCACGGCGGCCAGCCCGACGGCGACCCATTGCAGGCGCCGCAGGCGTTCACCGAGCAGCAGCATGCCCAGCAGCACGTTGACCAGTGGGTTGATGTAGTAACCCAGGCTGGCTTCGAGCATGCGGCCACTGTTGACCGACCATACATAGGTCAGCCAGTTGCCTGCGATCAACGAACCGCTCAACGCCAGGATCGCCAGGCGCTTGGGGTTGTCCCGCAGTTCGCGCCACCAGCCGGGGTGTTTCCACACCAGCAACAGCAAACCGCCGAACAGCGCCGACCACAGCACGCGGTGGACGATGATTTCGGCGGCCGGCACGCTGGCGATGGCTTTGAAGTAGAGCGGGAACAGGCCCCAGATGACGTAGGCACTCAGGCCCAGGATGTACCCGCGACGCGGGTTGGCGGCTTGCATGCAGAATCCTTGCATAGGCAGCTAACAAAACCGTGATTGTAAGGAAGTTTGTCTATCGATGGGTTGGCTTTTTGTAGGAGCGAGCTTGCTCGCGAAAAACCTGAGGGCACCGCTGGGTGTCAGGTTTCCCGCGTTATCGTTAACGATCTTCCCGAGCAAGCTCGCTCCTACATTGATGAGCGCGGGTGATTTCTTAGAACAGCTTCAGAGGTTCTTCGTTGAGCGCCGACAATTGCTCGCGCAGCGCCAGCACCTGGTCGCCCCAATACCGCTCGCTGCCAAACCACGGGAAGCTGTGGGGGAATGCCGGATCATCCCAACGCCGTGCCAGCCAGGCGCTGTAGTGCATCAGGCGCAGGGCGCGCAGAGGCTCGATCAGCGCCAGTTCGCGAGGATCGAAATCGTGGAATTCCTGGTAGCCGTCCATCAACTCCGACAGCTGCCCCAGGCATTCCTGGCGATCGCCGGCCAGCATCATCCATAAATCCTGCACCGCCGGGCCCATGCGGCAGTCGTCGAGGTCGACGATATGGAACATTTCGTCTCGGCACATCATGTTGCCGGGGTGGCAGTCGCCATGCATGCGGATGTTCTTGTGCGGCGTGGCGCTGTACACATCCTCCACGCGCTTGAGCAGGTCGCGGGCCACGGATTCGTAGGCAGGCAGCAGGCTCTTGGGAATGAAGTTGCCTTCGAGCAAGGTGTTCAGGGAGTCATGACCGAAGTTCTTCACCCCCAGGGCTTCGCGGTGTTCGAAGGGGCGGGTGGCGCCCACCGCATGCAAGCGCCCGAGCAACTGCCCAAGGCGGTACAACTGATCGAGATTGCCCGGCTCCGGCGCCCGGCCTCCACGGCGCGGGAACAGAGTGAAACGAAAGCCCGCGTGTTCGAACAGGCTTTCGCCGTTATGGATCATCGGCGCGACGACTGGGACTTCGCACTCGGCCAGCTCAAAGGTAAAGCGGTGTTCTTCGAGGATCGCCTCGTTGGTCCAGCGCTGGGGGCGGTAGAACTTGGCGATCAGCGGCTCGGAGTCTTCGATGCCGACTTGATAGACACGGTTTTCGTAGCTATTGAGCGCCAATACGCGGGCGTCGCTGAGGAAACCGATGCTTTCGACAGCGTCGAGAACCAGGTCGGGGGTCAATGTTTCAAACGGGTGGGCCATGCGAACTCCTGCGCGCAGCAGGTCGCCGCGTCCGGCCGGGTATGGTAGCGCACCGGGCCTTGGATAGGTGGTGTGTGTGCCCGCGGTGAGCATCGGTACCTACACAATGTTGCCGTAACCCATAAATCCAAGCAGGCAGTGCTGTTGTGGTTGTGGTTGTGGTTGTTGTGGCGAGCGGGCTTGCCCCGCGCTGGGCTGCGAAGCAGCCCCCATCAGCCGAATGCGGTGTATCAGATAATCCGTAGCGGCTGGTTTTGGGGCTGCTTCGCAGCCCAACGCGGGGCAAGCCCGCTCGCCACAGGGGGGGCGTCAGTGTCTGAACGTTGTGTAGATGCCTATGCCGCGATGAGGCCCTAAAGATCACCTAAACCGGCGTGCCCAACAGCACATTGCTCGGCGCAAACTGCACCTGAACCAGCGTGCCTTCACCCGCCCCCAGCGCCTTGAGCTGCTCGGGCGCCGCCAGCGCACACAGCACCAGGCCGCTGGGCAAGGCGATGCGCACTTCACTGGGGCCATCATCGGCATCAAGAATGGCCTCGACCACGCCGCCCATGCAGTTAAATCCAAGCGTCGGCGCTTGGTCAGCCGCGATCAGCTCCAGCCAGCCGGCCTTGATCAACGCTACTACCTCAGTGCCGATTTCCAGTTCCAGGCGCAGGGTGCTGTCATGGGTGATCTGCGCATCGAGGGTCAAGCTGCCGGCCAGTTCCAGTCGCACCCGATCATTGCGGCCATGGCTGTCGATGCCGATCACTTGACCGTGCAATTGGTTACGCGCGCTGGTGCGCAGCATCAGGCGGCCCAGCAGGTTGAAGTCGCTGGCGTCTTCGGCGCCCTCCAGCACCTGGGCCTGCAGGGTCTGCAGGCGCTGATACAGGCGCAACACCCGTTCACCTTCTGCCGAGAGCCGCGCACCGCCGCCGCCTTTGCCGCCGACGCTGCGTTCAACCAGAGGCTTTTGCGCCAGGTTGTTCAGTTCATCGATGGCATCCCACGCGGCCTTGTAGCTCAAGCCGGCGCTTTTCGCGGCACGGGTGATGGAGCCCTGCTCGGCGATATGTTGTAGCAAGGCGATACGCTGGGGGCGACGGACGATATGTTGGCTCAACAGAGACGGTAAAGGCATGGCGAACGGCTGCACACTGGCTTGGAATACCCGGGACGTTGCGGGCAGGCGCCGCCAGAGTCAAGTCATGTGCCGGGCTTGGGCGTGCGCGCCAGGCAGTACACATCGACCTGGCGCGCGCCGGCATCTATCAGCAGGCGGGCCAGGCTGTGGGCGGTGGCGCCGGTGGTCAGTACGTCGTCCACCAGCGCCAGGTGCTGGCCCTGTACCTGCGCACCCGGGGCCAGGGCAAAGGCCTTGAGCAGGTTGCGCTGGCGTTGCCTGGCGTCCAGTTGCTGTTGGGCGATGGTGTCGTGGGGGCGCAGCAGCAGTTGTTCATCCACGGGCAGGTCGAGGTCCCGGCTCAGCCAGCGGGCGAGCATGGCGGCCTGGTTGTAGCCGCGTTGGCGCAGGCGTTTGGCGGCCATCGGCACTGCAAGCAAGCGGTCGGGGCGTGCCAGTTCGGCGTTGTCGAAGCGGTCTTGCAGGCATTGCCCCAGCAGGCTTGCCAGCAGATGCCCCAGGGGCCATTTACCCTGGTGCTTGAAGCGATTGATCAGGCTGTCCACCGGAAAACCATAGGTCCAGGGCGCCGCGACCTGTTTAAACGCAGGCGGTGACTGCTGGCATTGGCCACAGACCAGCCCGCTCATTGGCAACGGCAGGGCACACACTTGGCAGCAGTCGGTCAGCCACGGCAGCTCGATTTCGCAGACGTTGCACACCGTAGACGGCGAATCAGTCGGCTCATCGCAGATTAGACAGGTTTGGTTGCTTTTTAACCAGATGTAAACCTTGTGTTTGTAGTCAGGTTGACAGTGCATGAATCTTCCTTAAATATGCCGGGCATCCGTGTCGTGCCTGTGGGTATTGCCCTCCCACAGCGCTTGCCCAAGCATAAACAAGGAATCGCCCATGAGCGCCAGCCTCACTGCCACCTTGCGTCACGACTGGTCTTTGGCCGAAGTCAAAGCCCTGTTCGTCCAGCCGTTCAATGACCTGTTGTTCCAGGCGCAGACCGTGCACCGCGCGCATTTCGATGCCAATCGGGTGCAGGTGTCTACCTTGTTGTCGATCAAGACTGGCGCCTGTCCGGAAGATTGCAAATATTGTCCGCAGTCGGGCCACTACAACACCGGCCTGGAAAAAGAGAAGCTGATGGAAGTGCAGAAGGTCCTCGAAGAGGCTGCACGCGCCAAGGCCATCGGTTCGACCCGTTTCTGCATGGGCGCCGCCTGGAAGCACCCGTCGGCCAAAGACATGCCTTATGTCTTGCAGATGGTCAAAGGCGTGAAAGCCTTGGGCCTGGAAACCTGCATGACCCTTGGTCGTCTGGACCAGGAGCAGACTGAGGCGCTGGCCCAGGCCGGCCTGGACTACTACAACCACAACCTGGACACGTCGCCGGAGTTCTACGGCTCGATCATCACCACCCGCACCTACAGCGAACGCCTGCAAACCCTGGCGTATGTGCGTGATTCGGGGATGAAGATCTGCTCGGGCGGCATCCTCGGCATGGGCGAGTCCCTCGACGACCGCGCCAACCTGCTGATCCAGTTGGCCAACCTGCCGGAGCATCCTGAGTCGGTGCCGATCAACATGTTGGTCAAGGTGGCGGGTACCCCCCTGGAGAATGTCGAGGATATCGACCCGTTCGACTTTATCCGCATGCTCGCCGTGGCACGCATCCTGATGCCGCAATCCCATGTGCGCCTGTCAGCCGGCCGCGAGGCGATGAACGACCAGATGCAGGCCTTGGCGTTCTTTGCCGGCGCCAACTCGATTTTCTACGGCGACAAACTGCTGACCACCGCCAACCCACAGGCCGACAAGGACATGCAGCTGTTCTCGCGCCTGGGCATCCTGCCGCAAGCCCGTGAAGAGCATGCCGATGAAGTTCACCAAGCGGCGATTGAGCAGGCGTTGGTCGAGCAGAAAAGCAGCGAGCAGTTCTACAACGCTGTCGTCTGATTGAAATGCCATCCAAATGTGGGAGCGGGCAAGCCTGCTCCCACATGTTTGATCGAGTTCAACCGCTAAATCCGAGGCCAGCATGTCATTCGATCTCGCCGCGCGCCTCGCTGCCCGCCGTACAGAACATCTCTACCGCCAACGCCCGCTGCTGCAAAGTCCCCAGGGGCCGCAGGTGGTGGTGGACGGCCAACCGCTATTGGCCTTTTGCAATAACGACTACCTGGGCCTGGCCAATCATCCGCAAGTCATCGAAGCCTGGCAGGCCGGGGCTGCCCGCTGGGGCGTGGGTGGAGGCGCCTCGCACTTGGTCGTCGGCCACAGTACGCCACACCATGAATTGGAGGAGGCGCTGGCCGAGTTCACCGGGCGCCCGCGTGCGCTGCTGTTTACCACCGGTTATATGGCCAATCTCGGTGCCGTCACCGCGCTGGTCGGGCAGGGCGATACGGTACTCGAAGACCGGCTCAACCATGCCTCCCTGCTGGATGCGGGCTTGCTGTCTGGTGCGCGTTTCAATCGCTATCTGCACAACGATGCGGTCAGCCTGGCCAAGCGTCTGGAAAGAGCTTGCGGCAATACCCTGGTAGTCACCGACGGCGTGTTCAGCATGGACGGCAACCTCGCCGACCTGCCGGCCCTGGCTCGCGAAACCCGGGCCAAGGGCGCCTGGCTGATGGTGGATGATGCCCATGGCTTCGGGCCGCTGGGCGCCACGGGCGGCGGGATCGTCGAGCATTTCGGCCTGGGCCAGGAGGATGTGCCGGTGTTGGTCGGCACCCTGGGCAAGGCCTTCGGTACCGCCGGGGCGTTTGTTGCTGGCAGCGAGGAACTGATCGAAAGCCTGATCCAATTCGCTCGCCCGTATATCTACACCACCAGCCAACCGCCGGCGCTGGCCTGCGCCACATTGAAGAGCCTGGAGCTGCTGCGCAGTGAGCATTGGCGGCGTGAGCATTTGCACATGCTGATCCGTCAGTTCCGCCGGGGAGCCGAGCAGATCGGTCTGGAGCTGATGGACAGCTTCACACCGATCCAGCCGATCATGATTGGCGACAGCGCTCGAGCGGTGCGCCTGTCACAGATGCTGCGCGAGCGCGGGATTATGGTCAAGGCCATCCGCCCACCCACTGTGCCAGCCGGCAGCGCCCGTTTGCGCGTGACATTGACGGCGGCCCACAGCGAGGCGCAGGTGCAGCTATTGTTAAGCGCATTGGAAGAGTGTTTCCGCTTGCTAGGCGCCCTGGAGCTCGACCATGCGTGATCGACTGATATTGCTGCCCGGCTGGGGCCTCGGCGTATCGCCCCTGGGGCCTTTGGCCGCCGCATTGCAGGGGCTGGACGAACACCTGCACGTACACATCGAGCCGTTGCCGGCGCTGGAGGCCAGTGATCTCGGCGAATGGCTGGACGAACTCGACGCCACCTTGCCGGATAACGCCTGGCTTGGCGGCTGGTCCCTCGGCGGCATGCTGGCCTCTGAATTGGCGGCGCGACGTGGCGAACGGTGCTGCGGGTTGCTGACCCTGGCGAGCAATCCGTGTTTTGTCGCCCATGATAGTTGGCCTAGCGCTATGCCTGCGCACACCTTCGATGCATTCCTCGCCGGCTGCCACGCCGACTCCCAGGTCACCCTAAAGCGCTTCGGCCTGTTGTGTGGCAAAGGTGCCCAAGACCCTCGCGGGCTGGCGCGCTTGTTGATCAGCGCCGCGCCGCAAACGCCGTCCGGCGCGTTGATGAGCGGTCTTGAACTGCTTGCGCAACTGGATACCCGCGAGGCCTTGCAGGCCTTTCGTGGCCCGCAGTTGCATCTGTTCGCCGGTCTCGATGAGTTGGTGCCCTGTGAAGCCGCCACTGAACTGCTGAAGTTATTGCCCGATGTTGAGGTCGGTCTGATTGAACAGGCCGGGCACGCTTTCCTACTGGACAACCCCCACGGAGTGGCAGGGGCGATCCAGGCTTTTTTGCATGAGTGCGGCGATGACTGACTTGTCCCATCCTCCATTGCCGGGCGCCTTGCCCGACAAACGCCAGGTCGCGGCATCGTTTTCCAAGGCGGCGGCCAGTTACGACAGTGTCGCCGCGTTGCAGCGTGACGTGGGCGGCGAGTTGCTCGGGCGCTTGCCATCGGCGTTGATGCCCCGGCGCTGGCTGGATCTGGGCTGCGGTACCGGATTTTTCAGCCGCCAATTGAATAGAACGTTCCCGCAGGGCCAAGGCCTGGCGCTGGATATCGCCGAAGGTATGCTCAGCCACGCGCGGCCCTTGGGCGGTGCCGAGCACTTTATCGCCGGGGATGCCGAGCGTTTGCCGTTGCAGGACGGTAGTTGCGAGTTGATCTTCTCCAGCCTGGCGGTGCAGTGGTGTGCTGACTTCATGGCGGTGCTCCGTGAGGCCCAGCGGGTGTTGCAGCCCGGTGGCGTGCTGGCGTTTGCCAGCCTGTGCGTCGGCACCCTGGATGAGTTGCGCGACAGTTGGCGGGCGGCCGACACCATGGTTCACGTCAACCGTTTTCGCCCGTTCAGCACGTACCAACAGCAGTGTGCGGCCAGTGGCTTGCGCGTGGTGAGCCTGGAGCAGCGCCCCCACGTGCTGCATTACCCGGATGTACGCAGCCTGACCCACGAACTGAAAGCATTGGGGGCCCACAATATCAATCCGGGGCGCCCAGGTGGCTTGACAGGCCGCGCGCGGATTGTTGCATTGGTGCAGGCCTACGAGCAGTTGCGCCAAGTCCAGGGCCTGCCAGCAACCTATCAAGTCGTGTACGCCGTATTGGAGAAACCCTTATGAGCGCTGCCTATTTCATCACGGGCACCGACACTGATGTCGGCAAGACTACTGTCGCCGCGGGCCTGTTGCATGCGGCTCGACAGGCAGGCAAGAGCACCGCTGCCGGCAAACCAGTGGCCTCGGGCTGCGAAGTGACCCCACGGGGCTTGCGCAACGCCGATGCCCTGGCCTTGCTGGCGGAGTGCTCGTTGCCGCTGGCCTATGCCGAAGTCAATCCGCTGGCCTTTGAGCCCGCCATCGCGCCGCACCTGGCGGCCCGCGAAGCCGGTGTGGCGCTGACCGTGCAAGCCCTGCTCAAGCCGATGCAGCACATCCTCGACAAACAAGCGGACTTCACCCTGATCGAAGGCGCTGGTGGCTGGCGCGTGCCACTGGCCGATCAGGACAACCTGTCGGATCTGGCCAAGGCCTTGCAGTTACCGGTGATCCTGGTGGTGGGTGTGCGCCTGGGGTGTATCAATCATGCGCTGCTCAGCGCCGAAGCCATCGCCCGGGACGGTTTGCCGCTGGTGGGATGGGTGGCCAATATCATCGACCCGAAGACCTCCCGTCTGGAAGAAAACCTTGCCACCTTGGCCGAACGCCTGCCGGCACCGTGCCTGGGCCGCGTGCCACGGCTCAAGCAGCCCACGGCCGAAGCGGTGGCCGAGTACCTGCAGTTGGACTTGCTCGATTAGTTTTTCCTAGGGATAAGGCATTATGCCATTAGTGTTATTGACGGGCCTTTTGCCAGATTGTCTGCTTCAATAAGGGTTCACGATTTATTGCAAGGCAGGTTTACGCCATGGAAATCTCTGGAAGCAGTGCGTTTTATTCAGGCCTGAGCACTATTCAGGCCGGTCAGAACCGCGTCGACCAGGCCGCCGGCAAAATCGCCAGTGCTGCCACCAGCCAGCCTTCGGACGCCCAGAATGACCGCTTGCAGGCAGTCAACCGCGGCCAGCCGACCGACTCGGCGAGCAATATGCTGGAACTGGCCGAAGGCAAGTTCCAGGTGGAGCTGGGCGCGAAAGTCGCCAAGGCTTCCGACGAAATGCTCGGCACGTTGATCGACACCTACGCCTGATCCGGCGGGCTCATTGTGGCGAGGGGGCTTGTCCCCCGTTGGGCTGCGAAGCGGCCCCAAAACCTGCCACCTCGGTGTATGTGATAAGTCTCGGTGTGTCTTATTGGGGCTGCTTTGCAGCCCAACGGGGGACAAGCCCCCTCGCCACGACAAGCCTCTTGCTACCCCCGATTTCTTCAACACACCTATCTTCCAATCTTTGACCGGTCATGTGGCATCACGCTGCAGGCCTTGTCGTGCGTGACGTTGACCTGCGTCATGACAAACGGCATCTGCGGGGCGCTTGACAAGGATAGGGCGTAAACGTATGTTTCAAACAACTGTTTGACCGCTACAACAAATCCACGCGGTTGTTCATTCCAGATACATCAGCAGAGGTTTATCGCTATGCCTGACTACAAGGCCCCCTTGCGTGATATTCGCTTCGTTCGTGACGAACTGCTCGGCTACGAAGCGCACTATCAGAGCCTGCCGGCTTGCCAGGACGCTACTCCAGACATGGTTGACGCCATTCTCGAAGAAGGCGCCAAGTTTTGTGAGCAAGTGCTGGCCCCGTTGAACCGCGTCGGTGACATCGAAGGGTGCACCTGGAGCGAGTCAGGCGTTAAAACCCCTACTGGTTTCAAAGAAGCCTACAAGCAATTCGTCGAAGGCGGCTGGCCGAGCCTGGCCCACGACGTGGCGCACGGCGGCCAAGGCCTGCCGGAATCCCTGGGCCTGGCCGTCAGCGAGATGGTCGGTGAAGCCAACTGGTCGTGGGGCATGTACCCAGGCCTGTCCCATGGCGCGATGAACACCATTTCCGAGCACGGTACCCCTGAGCAGCAGGACGCCTACCTGACCAAATTGGTCTCGGGCGAGTGGACCGGCACCATGTGCCTCACTGAGCCACACTGCGGTACCGACCTGGGCATGTTGCGCACCAAGGCCGAACCTCAGGCCGACGGTTCCTACAAAGTCTCCGGTACCAAGATCTTCATCTCGGCCGGTGAACACGACATGGCCGACAACATCGTCCACATCGTACTGGCCCGCCTGCCGGATGCTCCGGCTGGCACCAAAGGCATTTCGCTGTTTATCGTGCCTAAGTTCCTGCCCAACGCCGATGGTTCGGTGGGTGAGCGCAACGCGGTGTCTTGTGGCTCCCTGGAACACAAGATGGGCATCCACGGCAACGCTACCTGCGTGATGAACTTCGACGCGGCCACCGGTTACCTGATCGGCCCGGCGAACAAAGGCCTGAACTGCATGTTCACCTTTATGAACACCGCTCGCCTGGGCACTGCGCTGCAAGGTCTGTCTCACGCCGAGATCGGTTTCCAGGGTGGCCTCAAATACGCTCGTGACCGCCTGCAAATGCGTTCCCTGACTGGCCCGAAAGCGCCGGACAAGGCCGCTGACCCGATCATCGTGCACCCCGATGTACGCCGCATGCTGCTGACCATGAAAGCCTTCGCCGAAGGCAACCGTGCGATGGTGTACTTCACCGCCAAGCAAGTGGACATCGTTAAGTACGGCACCGACGACGAAGCCAAGAAACAGGCTGACGCGCTGCTGGCCTTCATGACCCCGATCGCCAAGGCATTCATGACCGAAGTCGGTTTTGAATCTGCTAACCATGGCGTACAGATCTACGGCGGCCACGGCTTCATCGCCGAGTGGGGCATGGAGCAGAACGTTCGCGACAGCCGCATCTCGATGTTGTACGAAGGCACCACCGGCATCCAGGCCCTGGACCTGCTCGGTCGTAAAGTGCTGATGACTCAAGGCGAAGCGCTCAAGGGCTTCACCAAGATCGTGCACAAGTTCTGCCAGGCCAACGAAGGCAACGCAGCGGTCAGCGAGTTCGTCGCGCCGTTGGCTGCACTGAACAAGGAATGGGGCGAGTTGACCATGAAGGTCGGCATGGCTGCCATGAAGGACCGTGAAGAAGTCGGTGCCGCCTCCGTGGACTACCTGATGTACTCCGGTTATGCCTGCCTGGCTTACTTCTGGGCCGACATGGCGCGCCTGGCTGCCGAAAAACTGGCTGCCGGCACCAGCGAAGAAGGCTTCTACACTGCCAAGCTGCAGACTGCGCGCTTCTACTTCCAGCGTATCCTGCCGCGTACCCGTACCCACGTCGCCACCATGCTGTCGGGTGCCAACAACCTGATGGACATGAAAGAAGAGAACTTCGACCTGGGCTACTAAGCCCCGGCGGGTTCACTACAAGGCCGCCGCTCTTTCGGGAGCGGCGGCTTTTTTGTGGGCGGTGAAAAAACCTGAGTGGCGCGCTCAGGGATTGCCCGTTGCTGCCGTTACAGTGATGGCAATGTGATACAGGTCACATTGAGTGTGCTTAACTGTGAACAGTGAAGGCACTGTGCCATCTTTTTTGCGGGTCGGAGCTTTACCCTTGTCGCGCGCGTCTGCTGTACGTTTCAGTCATTTCCTACCGTCGTTGCTGTTATTGCTGGCGGGGTTGTCGGCTGCTTACGTCAAGGACCTCAACGTCTTCTTCACCTCGCTGTTCAATGTGCTGCCGACCCTGGTGTTGCTGCTGGGCGGCGCTTATTGCGCGGTGTACCGCCGCCAGCGTGAGCTGTTCCTGATGGTCACGGTGTACGTCGCTTACTTTCTTCTGGATACCCAGACCGATTTCTATCGCGACCATGGCCGCGTGCGCGAAGACGCCGCCGTGGTGTTCCATCTGGTGTGCCTGCTCTTGCCGATGCTGTTCAGCATCTATGCCCTTTGGCAGGAAAAAACTCACCTGTTCCGCGACTTTATTGCACGCTGCGCGGTGCTGCTCGCCGTAGGCAGCGTTGCGTTGGGCCTGGAGCAAAGTTACCCGGGACCGTTGCTCAACTGGCTGGCGGAGATTCGCTGGCCGGCGTTGCATGGTGCGTGGATGAGCTTGATCCAACTCTCGTATCCGATGTTTCTGTTGGGCTTTGTCGCCCTGGCATCCCAGTACTGGCGTGAGCCGCGGCCGTTGCATGCCGCGCAGTTGGTGGGGTTGCTGGGGATGTTCTGGATGTTGCCGCAGACCTTCATCCTGCCGTTCACCCTGAACATCATGTGCAGCCAGGTGATGTTGATGATCGCCGCGGGTGTGTCCCATGAGGCCTATCAAATGGCTTTTCGCGATGAGCTCACCGGCCTGCCGGGGCGTCGCGCCCTCAACGAGCGCATGCAGCGCCTGGGGCGCAACTATGTGCTGGCGATGAGCGACGTCGACCACTTCAAGCGCTTCAACGACACCCACGGTCACGACGTCGGCGACCAGGTGCTGCGGCTGGTGGCCAGCAAGTTGTCGAAAGTCAGTGGCGGTGGTCGGGCCTATCGGTATGGCGGCGAAGAGTTTGCCGTGGTATTTGCCGGCAAGACCCTGGATGAATGCCTGCCGCACTTGGAAGAAATCCGCGAGATCATTGCCAATTACCACATCAAGTTGCGTAACCCGGACAGCCGCCCCCAGGACGATTATCAAGGGCGCCAGCGCCGTTCGGGTTCGGGGGCGTCCAGTGTGTCGGTGACCGTGAGCATCGGCGTCGCCGAGCGCCAGGTCGAGCAGCGCACCCCGGAAGAAGTACTCAAGTCCGCCGACCAAGCGCTGTACAACGCCAAGGGGGCCGGGCGTAACTGCGTGGTGGCAGCCGGCCAGAACCGCCGTGGTGCGGTGCGCATGCAGGGCGCTGCCGGTTGAGTGATGGTGGTGTATTCAGCGCCTGTACAGTGATTGTCCGGGGCCGGCGGCGGCAGTAGCTTGAAGCCATCTGCCGCCGGAGACATCACCATGCCTGCCTATAAAGCTCCCCTGCGCGACATGCGCTTTCTGATCGATCATGTGTTTGATTTCCCTGCTCACTACGCGGCCCTGGGCGCCACCGAGGCCAGCCCGGACATGGTCAGCGCGATCCTCGAAGAAGGCGCCAGGTTCTGCGAAAACGTGCTGGCACCGTTGAATCGTCCGGGTGATGAAGAGGGCTGCCATTTTGATAATGGCGTGGTGACCACACCCAAAGGCTTCAAGGAAGCCTTCGCGCAGTACGTCGAAGGCGGCTGGCACGGCCTGGCGGCGGATCCGGCCTACGGCGGTCAAGGCCTACCATCGTCCCTGGGCTTGGTGCTCAGCGAGATGATTGGCTCCAGCAACACCTCCTGGGGCATGTACCCTGGCCTGACCCACGGCGCCATGTCAGCGATCCACGCCCACGGCACCCAAGAGCAGAAAGACACTTACCTGACCAAGCTCACCGCCGGGCAGTGGACAGGCACCATGTGCCTGACCGAAGCCCACTGTGGCACCGACCTTGGCATCATCAAGACCCGTGCCGTGCCCCAGGCCAACGGCAGTTACGCGGTGACCGGCAGCAAGATTTTCATCTCCGCCGGTGAACACGATATGAGCGAAAACATCATCCACCTGGTGTTGGCCAAGTTGCCGGACGCGCCTGCTGGCACTAAGGGTATTTCGCTGTTTATCGTGCCCAAGTTCCTCGCCGATTCCGGCGCACGAAATGGGGTCAGTTGCGGTTCCATCGAGCACAAGATGGGGATCAAGGCCTCGGCCACCTGCGTGCTGAACTTCGATGCTGCCGAGGGCTATCTGATTGGCGAGGCGAACAAGGGCCTGAACTGCATGTTCACCATGATGAACCATGCGCGCCTGGGCACGGGCATGCAGGGGTTGTGCCTGGGTGAGGCGAGCTTCCAGGGCGCGATCCAGTACGCCAATGACCGTTTGCAGATGCGCGCCCTGACCGGCGCCAAGGCCCCGGATAAACCGGCAGACCCGATCATCGTGCATCCCGATGTACGGCGCATGTTGCTGACCATGAAAGCCTTCAACGAAGGCAACCGCGCCCTGACTTACTTCACCGCGCAACTGCTGGACACCGCGCACCAGAGCGATGACCCGCAGCAGCGCCAGCAGGCCGAGGACCTGTTGGCGTTCCTTACGCCGATCTGCAAAGCCTTTATGACCGAAACCGGGCTGGAGGTGACCAACCACGGTATGCAGGTGTTTGGTGGCCACGGTTTTATCCGCGAGTGGGGCATGGAACAGTTGGTGCGCGACTGCCGGATCGCGCCGATCTATGAAGGCACCAATGGTATCCAGGCCCTGGATCTGCTGGGGCGCAAAGTGTTGGGCAGCCAGGGCAAGTTGCTGCGCGGCTTCACCAAAATCGTGCATAAGTTTTGCGTGGCGAATGCCGAACACCCGCAACTCAAGACCCAGGTCGCGCAGCTCAATGAGCTGAACCAACAATGGGGCGAGTTGACGACCAAAGTCGGCATGGCCGCGATGAAAAATCCCGATGAAGTCGGCGCGGCGGCCCTGGATTACTTGATGTACAGCGGTTACATCATCCATGCCTACCTGTGGCTGCGCATGGCG
Organism: Pseudomonas sp. WS 5027; assembly: GCF_012985695.1. Lineage (NCBI taxonomy): Bacteria > Pseudomonadati > Pseudomonadota > Gammaproteobacteria > Pseudomonadales > Pseudomonadaceae > Pseudomonas > Pseudomonas sp. WS 5027. Next base: position 63,825 of record NZ_JAAQWU010000017.1, read on the forward strand.
CTGGTGGCCCAGGCGCAGTTGGATGCAGGCCAAGGCGATGCGGACTACGCCCGTGGCAAGTTGGCTACCTGCGAGTTTTACTTCAAGCGTCTGCTGCCGCGCACCAGCGCCCATCGTGCGGCGGTGGAGGCGGGCAGTGATTGCCTGATGAGCTTGCCTGCCGAGTTGTTCGCTTTATGAGGGTGGGTTGTGACTGTTAAATACCAATTGGTCACAAGCGGACCCTATGTGTCACAAAAGTTGTTCGGTTACACTCCGGGTCTGTGAAACCGATCCTACCGAATCACTTTTAACGTTCTCATGAGGTTTGCCATGGCTGACTACAAAGCGCCGCTGCGCGATATGCGCTTCGTCCTCAACGAAGTATTCGAGGTTGCCAAGCTGTGGGCGCAATTGCCGGCCCTGGCCGAGACCGTGGATGCTGAAACCGTCGAGGCGATTCTTGAAGAAGCCGGCAAAGTAACCGCCAAGACCATCGCCCCGTTGAGCCGCAGCGGCGACGAGGAAGGTTGCCGCTGGGACAATGGCGTGGTCACCACTCCGGCCGGATTCCCCGAAGCCTACAAGACCTATGCCGAAGGCGGCTGGGTGGGCGTGGGTGGCGATCCTGCCTACGGTGGCATGGGCATGCCCAAGGCAGTGTCGGCCCAGGTCGAAGAAATGATCAACTCCTCGGGCCTGGCGTTTGGCCTGTATCCGATGCTGACGTCCGGCGCCTGCGTGTCGATCAACACCCACGCTAGCGACGAACTCAAAGCCACTTACCTGCCGAACATGTACGCGGGCGTGTGGGCCGGTTCCATGTGCCTGACCGAGCCCCATGCCGGTACCGATCTGGGGATTATTCGTACCAAGGCCGAGCCCCAGGCGGACGGTTCCTACAAGGTCAGCGGGACCAAGATCTTTATCACCGGTGGCGAGCACGACCTCACCGAAAACATCATCCACCTGGTGCTGGCCAAGTTGCCGGACGCTCCAGCGGGTCCCAAGGGTATCTCGCTGTTCCTGGTGCCCAAGTTTATGGTCAATGCCGATGGCAGCCTGGGCGCACGCAACCCGGTGACCTGTGGTTCGATCGAACACAAGATGGGCATCCAGGCCTCCGCCACTTGTGTGATGAACTTCGACGACGCCGTTGGCTATCTGGTCGGCGAGCCGAACCGTGGCCTGGCGGCGATGTTCACCATGATGAACTACGAGCGTCTGGGTGTCGGCATCCAGGGGCTGGCGACCGGCGAGCGCTCTTACCAGAACGCTGTCGAATACGCCCGTGACCGTCTGCAAAGCCGCTCGCCGACGGGCCCCAAGGCCAAGGACAAGATCGCCGACCCGATCATCAACCACCCAGACGTGCGGCGCATGTTGCTGACCATGAAGGCGGCGAACGAAGGCGGCCGGGCGTTTTCCACTTATGTGGCGATGCAACTGGACACCGCCAAGTTCAGCGAAGACGCCGCGACCCGCAAGCGCGCGGATGACCTGGTGGCGCTGCTGACCCCGGTATCCAAGGCATTCCTCACCGACCTGGGCCTGGAAACTACCGTGCACGGCCAGCAGATCTTCGGCGGTCATGGCTACATTCGTGAGTGGGGCCAGGAGCAATTGGTGCGTGATGTGCGCATCACCCAGATCTACGAAGGCACCAATGGCATCCAGGCGCTGGACTTGATGGGGCGCAAGATCGTTGGCAGCGGCGGGGCGTTCTACACCCTGTTTGCCGATGAAATCCGCCATTTCATCGCCACTGCCAGCAGCGACCTGGCCGAGTTCACCCAGCCCCTGAGCGCTGCGGTGGACGAACTCGACACCTTGACTGCCTGGGTGCTGGATCGCGCCAAGACCAACCCCAATGAAATCGGCGCGGCCTCGGTGGAGTATCTGCATGCCTTTGGCTACATGGCCTATGCCTATATGTGGGCGTTGATGGCCAAGGCTGCCTTGGGCAAAGAGAACGAGGAAGACTTCTACGCCAGCAAATTGGGGACGGCGCGCTTCTATTTTGCTCGCCTGCTGCCGCGTATTCACTCCCTGAGCGCCTCGGTCAAGGCTGGCAGTGAATCGCTGTTCCTGCTGGACGAGGCGCAGTTCTAAATCGAGGAGGGCGTGTAAGCATTCTCTTACATGACGTGCTGCTAATCGTCCTCTATCGCCAGATTGGATCCACAGCTAATCTACTTCACATGGACGTCGCGCAGGAAGCGCAAAGCAACAACAGGGACACGTAGGATTCTGCCAGGATGGCGGAGTGAAATGGATGTCAGGGAAACAGTCTGCAAAGCCCCGCTTCGGCGGGGTTTTCTTATTGCCCGCGAAAAAGTTCAGGCCAGCCCGTCTACCGTGGCCGTCGGCCCATGGGGACCATTCATTACGTCTTCGAGCAAGGTGCGCAGCAATTCCAGCGTCGCTTGCTGACGTTGCACATCCCGACACACCAAACCCACTTTCAGCGGCACCCGTGGCTCACTCAAGGGCTTCCACAATAGCGCCTGGCTGCTGTGTTCATCCTGTGATCGACCGGGCAGTACCGTCGCCAACCGGGTATGGGGCAGGCTGTCGAGAATCCCCACCATGGTGTTCAGTTCAGCCTGGACCTGTGGCCGGCGCCCCAGGTTTGCCAGTTGCGCCTGCCAGATTTGCCTGATCTGGAATTCTTCACCCAGCAACAGCATGGGCAATTCCGCAGCTTGCTTGAGGGAAACCTTCTTGAATTCACGCAGAGGATGGTCGGCTGGGATGACTACTTTCAGTTCATCTTCATACAGCAACACGCCGTGCAAGCCGGGTTGGCGGGCCGGCAGGTAGCTGATGCCAATGTCCAGCGAGCCATTGAGCAGGCGACGTTCGATCTCCAGGCCCGTCAGTTCATAGATCTGCACCACCAGATGTGGCTGGGCCTTGCGTACCCGTTCCAGCATCTGCGGGACCAGGCTGGTATGCACGGTTTGCAGCACACCGATGGCCAGGGTCCTTAGCGCCTGGCCTTTGAAGTGGCGCAGCGCCTCGACGGCTTGCTGCATACCGTCGAGCAACGGCAAGGCGTGGTTGTACAAGGTGTGGGCAGCCAGGGTCGGCAACAGGCGTTTGCTGCTGCGTTCGAACAGGCTTACATCGAGGTGCTGCTCCAACTGGCGGATCTGCTGTGACAGCGCCGGCTGGGAGATCGACAAGCGCTCTGCGGCCCGGCCGACATGGCCTTCTTCGTACACCGCGACGAAATAACGCAGTTGCTTAAAATCCATAAGTAATGCTTATCGAAAAAGCTGGAAAATCGAAATGGCTGTATGCCCCCAAGGCGCCTAGTCTAGCGCCTATTCACAGGGCTTACAGGGCCAAGACGCGAGATGAATACCGTTTACAGCGATGCTGTTTACATAGGCAAGGCAAAAAACGACTTGCCGAACTCCCGCCAATCCAGGGTTGCCAACAACCTGCGGGGTGTGCAGGCATGAACCTTTTCAACCTGCGCCGCCCGGCACCGAGCCTGGATGATCTGTTACTGGACGCAAAAACTCCGATGCTGCGTGATGAGCTTTCCAGTCAATCCCTGATGCCCACAGTGGCTCGTCCACCGCAGGTTTTCGTACGCGGCCAGGGTTCCTGGCTATGGGACAGCGAAGACCGTGTCTACCTCGACTTTGCCCAGGGCGGTGCGGCCAACAGCCTTGGCCACAGCCCTTCGGTATTGGTGCGTGCATTGGCTGACCAGGCGCAAGCCCTGATCAACCCTGGCATAGGGCTGCACAACCGCAGCCAACTGAACCTGGTGGACCGCCTGTGCCACAGCACCGGCAGCGACCAGGCCTACCTGCTCAACAGCGGTGCGGAAGCCTGCGAGGCAGCCATCAAGTTGGCGCGCAAGTGGGGCCAATTGCACCGTGGTGGCGCCTATCGCATTATTACCGCTAGCAACGCCAGTCACGGTCGCAGCCTGGCAACGCTGGCGGCCTCTGGCGACAATCGTTTCGAGCCACAACTGCCTGGCTTCTGCCACGTACCGTTCAATGACCTGCCGGCCCTGCATGCGGCGGTCGACGCACAAACCGTGGCGATCATGCTCGAACCGATCCAGGGCGAAGCCGGCGTCATCCCGGCCACCGAGCATTACCTCAAGGGTGTGGAGCGGCTGTGCCGGGAGTTGGGCATTCTGCTGATTCTCGATGAAGTACAGACCGGGATGGGCCGTTGCGGCACCTTGTTGGCCGAACAACGCTACGGCGTGCGCGCCGATATCGTCACCCTGGGCAAAGGCCTGGGTGGCGGGGTGCCGTTGGCTGCGCTGCTGGCTCGCGGCAAAGCCTGCTGTTTTGAATTGGGTGAACTGGAAGGCACCCATCACGGCAATGCGCTGATGGCGGCCGCCGGGGTTGCCGTGCTCGATAGTGTGCTGGGTCACGGCTTTCTCGAACACGTGCGTGATACCGGTCAGTACCTGGGCGAAGGCCTGGCGCGGCTCGCCCGCCGCTATGGCCAAGGCGAACTGCGGGGCCATGGCCTGTTGTTGGGCTTGAGCTTGTCAGATGATTCGGCAGATGCGGTGGTAAAGGCGGCACTGTATGAGGGCCTTATCCTCAACGCCCCCCAACCCGACTGCCTGCGTTTCACCCCGGCGCTGACGGTAAGCAAGAGCAATATCGACGAAATGCTACTGCGCCTGGCCCGTGCGTTTTCCCGTGTGCACACCGCCCAACTGCAATGCCGCAAGGGCATCGCTGTTTAACCCTTATTCCTGAACCGTCTCGCGGTATACGCAGCGCCTCCAGCCTGATTTTTTTGGCTGGGGGCGTTTTTTTGTGTGTAATTTCTGGATTGAAAAGGACGCTTGAGGCTCATCGAGAAAAATGGATTTTTTTTAGCGGGCACCGGCAGGGAGTGCCGGTAGGGCGCAAAGATTTGTTGTGAGCCCTATTTCTAATCTATACCACCAGGTGGTATGTTTGTGGGGAAGGGATGCCTATGAAGCTGCGCCTGTTTAAAAGCCGGCATTTTGCTGATGCCGCCAGCAATTACTGGATCTCAGGGAGTTTGTGGAGATACATCATGACCAAAAAATATGAAAGCCAAGCGCTGGAGTCCATTCATCAATCGGCCAGCGCGCTGCATTCGATTGGCGCCATCAGCAAGACCACCCTTCGTGAATTCGATGAGCTGTGCATTGCGCCCGTACCGGCACAGATACCTGCCGACCAGATCAAACAACTGCGCGAGCGCAGTCATGTCAGCCAACCGGTGTTCGCCCGTTACTTGAACACCAGTGCGTCGACAATCAAGCAATGGGAGTCCGGCGAGAAGCAACCCAGTGGCATGGCGCTCAAGTTGCTGAGTATCGTGCAAAAGCATGGGTTGGAGATCCTTGCCTGAGGAGGATGGTCCTGTGCCGGATCCACTGAACCCTCACGCGCGCCCAGGGTCGATTAGCTGTACGGCTCACACGAGCCGATTATTCGGAGCTGACCCATGGATTTCATTCGTATCATCATCGCCATTCTGCTGCCGCCACTGGGTGTGTTCCTGCAAGTGGGTTTCGCCGGCGCGTTCTGGCTGAATATCCTGTTGACCCTGTGCGGCTATATCCCAGGCATCGTGCATGCGGTGTACATCATCGCCAAGCGTTGATCGGTCAGCCTTTGGCGATCAGCCGGGAGTTTCGCTCATTGCGAAAAGCCAATTGCTCGATGGTCTGCGTGGCGTGCTCGGCTTCGAGCCGGGCGTTGAGGATGATGCCGTGATCGGCGGATTTGCTGCACACCGGGTCGGCGTTGCTGGCGTCACCCGTTAGCATGAACGCCTGGCAGCGGCAGCCGCCGAAGTCCTTTTCCTTCTCGTCGCACGAGCGGCACGGTTCGGGCATCCAGTCATAACCACGAAAGCGGTTGAAGCCAAACGAGTCGTACCAGATGTGCTGCATGCTGTGGTCGCGTACATTGGGAAACTGCACCGGCATCTGTCGGGCGCCATGACAAGGTAGGGCGGTGCCGTCTGGTGTCACTGTCAGAAAGATACTGCCCCAGCCATTCATGCAGGCCTTCGGGCGTTCCTCATAGTAGTCCGGTGTAACAAAGATCAGCTTGCAGGGATGACCTTCGGCTTCCAGCTTGGCGCGGTATTCATTGGTGATGCGTTCGGCGCGGGTCAGTTGTGCCTGGGTCGGCAGCAGGCCGACGCGGTTGAGCTGGGCCCAGCCATAGAACTGGCAGGTGGCGAGTTCGACAAAGTCTGCCTCCAGCGCAATGCACAGTTCGATGATGCGGTCGATCTTGTCGATATTGTGCCGATGGGTTACGAAGTTCAGCACCATCGGGTAGCCATGGGCTTTGACCGCCCGGGCCATTTCCAGCTTTTGCGCGAAAGCCTTTTTGGAGCCGGCCAGCAGGTTGTTCACCTGCTCGTCGCTGGCCTGGAAGCTGATCTGGATATGGTCCAGGCCGGCTTTCTTGAAGTCGCTGATCTTCTGCTCGGTCAGGCCGATGCCGGAGGTGATCAGGTTGGTATAAAACCCCAGCTTGCGCGCCTCGGCGATCAGCTCGGCGAGATCCTGGCGCACCAGCGGCTCACCGCCGGAAAACCCCAGTTGTGCCGCGCCCATTTCCCGGGCCTCGCGAAACACTTTGATCCATTGCTCGGTACTCAACTCCTTGCCCTGCTCGGCGAAATCCAGCGGGTTGGAGCAGTACGGGCACTGCAGCGGGCAGCGATAGGTCAGCTCGGCGAGCAACCATAGCGGCAGGCCGATCTCGGGCTTTTCAGGCAAGTTCGATCCAGTGCTCTGCACGTGCCACCTCCATGAAATGCTCGATGTCTTCACCGAGTTCGGGCACGCCGGGGAATTGCTGCTCCAGCTCGCCAATGATGGCCGCCACACTACGCTCGCCATTGATCAAACCACCAATCAACGCGGCGCTTTCGTTGAGCTTGATCATGCCTTCTGGGTACAGCAATACATGGCCTTTTTGCGCCGGCTCGTACTGGTAGCGGTAACCCTGGCGCCAAGTTGGTTTTTTGCTGCGGTCGAAACTCATAGGGTGATCCCTTTATGCCAGACCCGCTGCGTGGTCACGCTGTGATAGGGCGGGCGGTTCAGTTCGTAGGCCATGCTCATGGCATCGAGCATGCTCCAAAGAATGTCCAGTTTGAATTGGAGAATCTCCAGCATTCGCTCCTGGCCGGCGCGGGTGGTGTAGTGCGCAAGGGTGATCGCCAGCCCGTGCTCGACATCACGCCGGGCCTGGCCCAGGCGGGTACGGAAATACTCGTAGCCGGCAGGGTCGATCCATGGGTAATGCTGGGGCCAACTGTCGAGGCGCGATTGGTGGATCTGCGGAGCGAACAGCTCGGTCAGCGAACTGCTGGCGGCTTCCTGCCAGCTGGCCCGGCGGGCGAAATTGACGTAGGCGTCCACGGCAAACCGCACACCGGGCAGCACCAGTTCCTGGGAACGCAACTGATCCGGATCCAGGCCCACCGCCTGGCCCAGGCGCAGCCAGGCTTCGATGCCGCCGTCTTCACCGGGTGCGCCGTCATGGTCGAGCAGGCGCTGGATCCACTCGCGGCGGATTTCCCGGTCCGGGCAGTTGGCCAGGATCGCGGCGTCCTTCAGCGGAATATTCACCTGGTAGTAGAAGCGGTTGGCGACCCAGCCCTGGATTTGCTCGCGGGTTGCCCGGCCGTCATACATCGCCACGTGGTACGGGTGATGGATATGGTAGAAGGCACCCTTGGCCCGCAAGGCCTGTTCAAATTCGGCGGGGGTCAGCGGTGTATCGGTCATCGGGGCTCTCCTACAATTCAATGCTCATGCCGTCGTAGGCTACTTCTACATTGCGCCGCGCCAACTCGGCCCGTTCAGGCGAGTCTTCGTCGAGGATCGGATTGGTGTTGTTGATATGGATAAGCACCTTGCGCTGCTCGGGCAATTGCTCCAGCACTTGGAGCATGCCGCCGGGGCCGTTCTGTGCCAGATGGCCCATTTCGCGGCCGGTGCGGGTACCGACGCCACGGCGCTGCATTTCATCGTCATCCCACATCGTGCCGTCGACCAGCAAGCAGTCGCTCCCCGCCATGATTTCCAGCAGCGGCGCGTCGACTTTGCCCAGCCCGGGGGCGTAGAACAGTTTGCCGCCGGTGCGCAGGTCTTCGACGATCAAGCCGATATTGTCACCGGGGTGCGGGTCGAACCGATGGGGTGAGTAGGGCGGCGCGGCGCTGCGCAGGGGCAACGGGGTAAAGCGCAGGTTGGGGCAGGCAGGAATGGTGAAGCTGGCGTCCAATTCGATACGGTTCCACGCCAGGCCGCCATTCCAGTGGGTCAACATGGTGAACAGCGGGAAGCCGGTGCTCAGGTCTTCGTGGACCATGTCGGTGCACCACACCTGGTGCGGGCAACCTTCACGCAAGCTGAGCAGGCCGGTGGTATGGTCGATCTGGCTGTCCATCAAGATGATTGCGCTGATACCCGTATCGCGCAGTGCACGCCCCGGTTGCATCGGTGCAAAGCCCTGCAATTGGGCGCGGATATCCGGCGAGGCGTTGCACAGCACCCAGTTCACGCCATCGTCGGACAGGGCGATGGACGATTGGGTACGCGCCTGGGCCCGCAGGCTGCCGTCGCGAAAGCCTGCGCAGTTCACACAGTTGCAGTTCCACTGCGGGAAACCGCCGCCGGCGGCTGACCCTAGAATCTGGACGAACATCGCCGCTCCTTTACACAAGACTCAAAATAAAAACGCCCCGGCGAGCCGAGGCGTTGCATTGCAATACAAAAGCAATCAGCGGCTGGCGAAGTACATGGTGACTTCAAAACCAATACGCAGATCAGTGTAAGCAGGTTTGGACCAGGTCATATTCATACTCCTACGAAGGGATGGGACGTTTACTACCAAGTAATACATATAGTCCACCTCCAGTCGGAGATGTTCAGATGCGTGGCGCGATTTTACTCATTTCTCGTCAAGCTAGCGCTGTCTTGGTGGAAAAAGCCTGTTGCAGCATCGGCAACGATCAGCGTCATACCTGCCAGTAATCGCTCACTGCCGCGCCATTGGCCAGGCAGCGCCAGCCGCCAGCCGCTTGGTTGAGTTGCGCAGCCGCCTCCACCAGGTGCTGGCGTGTACGGGTCTGGATCAACTCGCCTAATTGCTCAAGATAGTTCGTGCCATGCCCGGCCAACCTGGCCTGCCAGAGCAACTCGGCGGCTTGGGATGTGGGTAGCGCCTGGGACGAAAATTGCCGGGCCAGGGTCGCGTTACCCAGGTCGTCGCTTCCATTGATCAAGGTTGGCAATTGCGTGATGAAGGCCTGGATGTGATCGAGCAGGTCCGCCAACGCTACATTCGGTGACTGCACGCCAAACAACAGGCTGGTTTGCCCGTTGAACTGTCGGATACCGCTGAATACGGCGTAGCCCAGCTGCAGTTCGACCCGTAGGCGCTGGTAGAACGGGGTCTGGGCCAGGTGAGCGAGCAATCGCCAGTCGGCCTCGTCGGCCAGGGATTGGCTCGGGGTCGGGCACAGCAACAGCAAGGCGGCTTCGGTGGATGCGGTGTCTAGCTGATGCCAACGGTACTGACCGTTGATGGGAGGGGTGGTGCGAGCCCTCTCGGCACATTGCCCGGGCAGGCGTGCCGCAGCATTTTTGATCGCCGTTTCGCACGTAGCCGGGAGGCCCATGCCCAGGCCTTGCCACGTGGCAGTGGTCCATGCGTTGGGCAATGGATTGAGGTGCCCAGTGGAGGCAATGTGGGTCGCGCATGCCGGCAATGCCTTGAGCAGCTCGCGGATGGCCATCTGTGGTGCTGGGCTGGCGGGCGCGTGTTGTTCAAGGTTGGCGCCGGGCTGGGTCAGCTCGCGTGCCAGTTGTTCGACGATAGCGGGCATAGGTTCATGCAGCCCGCTCATTTTCAGTAGCCAGTCATTGCCTACGGCCTCGCAGGACATTTCCACGCCGGCCTGGCGGGCGTTGGTCTGCAGTGTTTGCAGGCTGCGGCCTATGCCATGGGCGGACGAATCCAGTTGCCAGTGCAGGTAAAGGGCACCTTCGTCGCTATCGGCGGGCAACGCTTGGCGGAATGACAGGCCTGGCAGTTCGCGCCGGCCACGGGAGCGATCCTGGGCGAAGGTGCGCAAGCCACGATGGGCGCTGGTCTGGCCGCGAATCAGACCGGGGCGCGGTTCCTGGGCTTGCGGTCGCAAGAATGGGTTGCCCGGCGGCAACTGCCAGGCCTGTTGCGCAGGTGCCGATTGCAGCGTGTTCAGTAGGGACTTGAGCGCTTGGCAGTGCTGCTCCGACAACTGCGCTTCGAGGTTTTCACTGTCATGGCGAGCCAGGGCCAAGGCCCCCCTGATTTGCCGCTGACGCTGGATCAGTAGGGCGTACTCTTCACGCAACGCAGTCCAATCGCTGTGGGCGAAAAAGCTCAACCAGTCGTTCAACAGGGCTTCGATTGCCAGGGACTGTTGTGAGCCCTGTGGCCCCAGGGTGAATTCGATATCCAGCAGCGCCTGCCCGGCGAACGAGTACAGCACCCTGGCGTGCAGTGCGCTTGCCCAGCCCCGGTTTGTCAATTCGGCCAGCAAACCACCGGGTGCCGCCGCATTCAGCCAGGTGCACAGGAAATCCAGGGCTTCGCGGGGCGCGTTGCAGGCGATGAGGTGATGCAGGTGCTGGTTGTCGAGGTATTGATAGCGATGTTTATCGCCGTCCATCAATGCCGGTGGTGGCTGCTGCGGGCGTAGCGGGCCCGGGCGCAGGCACTCGCCAAAGCGCTCGGCCAAGGCTTGCAGCTCCTCCAGCGACTGCGGGCCGGCAAGGCTCAAGGTCATCTGTCCTGCTTGATAGAAGTCTTGATAAAACCCCAGCAAGCCTTGTTGGAAACCCTCCTGTTGCACCGGCAGGCTGTCGCGGTTGCCCGCATGAAAACCCCGCAGCGGATGCCCGGCAGCGATGCCTTCGAGGATCGCGACTTGATGCTGTGCCTCGGCATCCTGGGACCAGGCAATAAACTCTGCCTGCAACACTTCGCGTTCACGCAGTTGATCGTCCATGGCCAGGCGCGGATGAGCGAGCATATCGGCCAGGCGCTGCAGTGCGCCGTCAAACGCCGGGACGGGCACTTCAAAAAAGAAGTCCGTGGTGCGCTCTCGGGTGCTGGCGTTGACCTGTCCGCCGTGGCGCTGCACGTAGGCCATCAAACCGTCCGGTGCAGGAAAAACCGCGGTGCCAAGAAACAGCAAGTGCTCCAGAAAGTGCGCCAGCCCCGGCCAGGCCAACGGCATGTCATGGCTGCCCGCCGCTACCCGCAAGACCGCTGCACAGCGCTTGAGACGTGGGGCATGACGTAGGGAAACCCGCAGGCCATTGGCCAGGGTCAGTTGCAGGTGATGAGGGTGGGCCGGCGCAGGCATGAGCACTTCCAGAACGTAGGAAGTGCCTATGCTAGCGCAAAGCGCGGGGGTCAGTGTTTATGCAGCGCGGCATATAGCTCGGGGCGTCGGTCGGCCAGGTAGTGGTTGGCCGCTTGCGCAGCGTGTATCACCTGGCGGTCGAGGGTCGCGACGATCAGCGCCTCATCCAGGCCCGCCTGGGCGGCGCGCTGCCCATTCGGCGCGGCGATGCTGCTTTGCCCGCAATACTGGATCTGGTCTTCATGCCCGCAATAGTTGGCGTAGGCCACATAGCACTGGTTTTCAAAGGCCCGTGCGCGCACGGTGACGTCCGCGACGAAGTCGAAGGGCACCATGTTGGCCGTCGGTACCAGGATCAGTTCGGCACCCGCCAGGGCCAGGCGCCGGGTATTTTCCGGAAACTCCAGGTCGTAGCAGATGAGGAACCCCAGCTTCCAGCCGTTCAGCTCGACGACGGGGAACTCGTCCCCACCGGGGCTGAACATCGAATGATCGAGGTCGCCGAACAGGTGGGTCTTGCGGTAGTTGCACAAGCGCTGACCATTGGCGTCGATCAGTTGCACGGCATTGTAGATCTGCCCATCCTCGGCCCGTTCCGGATAACCATAGAGAATCGCCAGGCCCGCGTTGCGCGCCAGTTCGGCAATGGTCTGCGCAGACTGCCCGTCCTGCGCTTCGGCCAGCGCGCCGACTGCTTCAGCACCGATGTTGTAGCCGGTGAGGAACATCTCCGGCAGCACCAACACGTCGGCATCGCACGCTTCATGCGCAATGCGATGCAGACGCTTGAGATTGCCCGCGACATCCAGCGGCAATGGCGGGCATTGGTACAGGGCAACACGCATGGCTTGGCTCCTTATTCGGCCAGGGCGATGGGGCCGATCTCATCGAACACATCCCCCGGCCCCGGGTTTTGCGGGTGGGTACTGCCACCGAAGTGGGTCATGATGCCCCAAACCGCGTTCAACGAGGTCTGTACTGCGCCTTCGACCCAGGCAGGGGTCCAGGAGACATCGTCGCCGGCGATGAAAATCCCGCGCTGCTCGGCCGGCATATCCTTTTGCATGAAGTGCGCATACATGCGCTGGTTATAGCGATAGTGGCCCGGCAACGCGCCCTTGAATGCGCCGAGGAAGTGCGGATCGGCTTCCCAGGAAACGGTGATCGGGTCGCCAATGATGCGTGCCTTGATGTCGACTTTCGGGTAGATCTTTTTCAGCGCATCGAGGGCCAGCTTCACCCGTTTATCGATGGGCTGCGGGAGCATTTTCAGGGCGTCGCTCATCCACGAGTAGGACAGGCAAATGACCCCCGGCTTGTCGTCGCCATTGTCGAACAGGTAGGTGCCACGGGTCAGGCGATCGGTGAGGGTCATGCTCATCAGGTCGCGGCCGGTTTCCGGGTCTTTGTCCTTCCAGAAAGGTCGGTCGACCATGACAAAGGTTTTCGACGACTGCATATAGCGCGTGCGGTCCAGAGCCATCCACATTTTTTGCGAGAACAGGCTTTCGTCGCATTCGATCTGAGTGGTCAGCAGCCAGCTCTGGCAGGTGGTCAGCACGGCGGCGTATTCCCGGGTGTCACCGTAGTTGTCGGTCACCGCAAAACGCCCATCGGCGGCATGGGCAATGCGCTTGACCCCGGCCCGTGGCGCGCCATGGTGCAGGGAACTGAGGCTGGTGCCGGCTGGCCAATGGGCGCAACGCTCCGGTACATGGCGCCAGATCCCCATGGGCACTTGCGCCACGCCACCGACCACCAGGTGCTGGTGGTCGTCGCAGTTGGTCATCACCACGCGGAAGATTTCCAGCATCGAGTTGGGGAAGTCCGAGTCCCAGCCACCGGTGCCGAAACCGACCTGGCCGAACACTTCGCGGTGATGGAACGACAGCTTGGCGAAGGCCTTGGACGTGGCGACGAAGTCGTAGAAGGTACGGTCGTCCCACAGCGGCACCAGCTTGTTCCACAGCTCCTTGAGCCGTGGCACGTCACGGTCGCGAATCGCTTGCTGGATATCACCGAACTGCGAGCCAGCCTCCAGGGCGTCGGCCCAGGCGTCAGCCACTTCCTGGAATAGCGCAGGAAGGTCGGAGATTTTCTGTGCGTAATGAGTCTGGCCTTCCAGGTCGATCACGGTGCTGCCGGAGGCCGGTGTCAGTGGGTTGGGGAACGGCTTGGTTTCAAGGCCCAGCTTGTCCACATAGTGATAGAACGCCGTCGATGACACCGGGAAGCGCATGCCGCCCAGCTCCGCGATGATACCTTCGGCCCCTTCAAAAGCCTGGGATCGCAGGCGCCCGCCCATTTTCGAGGCTTCGTAGACTACCGGCTTGAGGCCAAGCTTCATCAACTCGTAGGCGGCCACCAGCCCGGCAATACCCGCGCCGACAATCGCCACTTCGGCGCCATGGTTGGCGGCAGGAATACTACCCAGCCCGGCGGGGTGTTCGATCCAGTCATCGAAGGCGAACGGAAAATCCGGGCCAAAGATAGTGATGGGTTTTTTACCGTCTGCAGGGTGGCGATTGTTCTTGTAGGTGGCGTTCATGGCTGACCTTGCTGGCACTCGACGGGGGCACGACCCGTGAAGTATAGGAAAAGATGGCAGCCATTCTAGGGAGCGTAGCGCTCGTTAATAAGACGCAATGTGTCGTCGTATTGAATTGTTTTTAGTCGAAGTGACGAATCTTCTGGTCAGATTGGCTGGCCACGATCCAATTTGTTACTGAGGATGATCGAGGTGGTGGTCTTTTCTACCCCATCGACACTGCCGATCTGGTCCAGCAGTTGATCCAACTGCTCCGGCGAATCGGTACGCAGCCAAGCCACATAATCAAACTCACCACTGACCGCACACAACTGCTGGACCTGGGCCATGGCGCTGAGGCGACGCAGCACTTCCTTGCCGGAGCGCGGTTGCACGGTAATCCCCACATACGCCTGCAACCCACCATCCACCACGCGCTGGCCAAGACGCACGCCATAGCCGGTAATCACCTGGGTCTTCTCCAGGCGCGCCAGGCGCGAGGTCACGGTGGTGCGGGCAATCCCTAGCTGGCGAGCGAGCATGGCCACGCTTTCACGGGCATTGATCTGCAAGGCGGCGATCAACTGGCGGTCGATTTCATCGAGGACGGGAGGGCGAGTGGCGGACAAGATGGGCTCCGGCGTGGGTGGCAATGGGGGAGCATGTTACAGGCTCGTGTTCGCGGGTGGCGATTGCGGTGACCTTTCATGTGCGCTAGATCCGGACTGCCTAGGATCAGAATTAGGCCGCGCCCGCAGAGTTGGCGAGGCTGGTCAATGTGGCATTACATATTTGCGATGCGCCTGGCCTGCGTTACAGCCGCCACCCATCATTTAGCAGTGATTTTGGCGGCATCTAACCTACGTTAGGCGTTACCAGTATGTTCAAAGTAACCCCCGATCCGCCGGCAAGGTCCAACGCTAAGATCATTGATCAACGCGCTGTTGATCGACTGTTGTCCCATATGATTTTAGGTCAGAGACGGTACCGAGAAATCGTGCCAGGGCTTCAGTCCCCCTCCGTGAACCGCCGCCGCGTCAGGAAAAGCACCACGCCCAGTGGCACGGCCAGCAGTGCTAGCAGCTCCAGGTCAAAGCCCAGCACCTGCTGCTCACCCACCTTGAAGAGGCTGACCAAGCCCGTTGCCAGCAGCGCCAAACCCAGCCACTTGCGCAGCGGGTATGGTTTCAGAAACTGAACGAGGATCGCGCCCAGCACCAGAAGGACGACAGATTGCATGATGTAGGGCATGTGCAGTTCCTCAGACCTTGATGACCAGCGTCACGACAGAACGCTGTGGGCCAATTCCGCCATGGACCTCTCCCTCGATGCTGGCCAGCACGTCACCTGCATGCAGGTTCGGCAGGGCCCCTTTGAGGTACCAGTTGACACCTGTCGTCACGACTGCACCTGAAGCCCAGCCAATGAGTGGCCCGCCCAACGCACCTACCTTCCCGGCAACGCCACCTGAGGCCGCAGCAATTCCCTTGGCGGCGTTGCCGCGCAAAGTGTTGATAGCATCGGCCTGCTGCCGGGTGAGGGGATTGGAAATGCAGACTGTCAGCAGGCATGGCAGGTTTCGAGCCTGCATTCGGTCGTACATATCGACGACCATGCTGTTGACTTGGTAATGGGCACGTTTCGCTTCGCCAAAGTGCAGCTCGCGCAGGCGACCTCGGTCGCTTTCCATGAGGGTGATTTGAGACAGATTGAAGACGATCCCCTCCTCGGACCTGTACTGCGTGGTCTTCTCGAACTTCATGCGCGTATCCATTCGTGCAAAAAGACGATGATTTTCTACAAGCGGTGACTAAGATGCAAACGGTCTTTGATGTGAGGCCCCGGGGAATTTGACGTCTGCATGGGGCTCATCGCCAGCAAGTCAACTCCCCGGTAACAACACATCGAGCGCGTCGGTTTTGGAGGCGTCAGGCCGAGGCGCCTCCGCACGAGGCACTGGCCGGGGCGATTCAGACTGTATCTGCGGCGGTCCATCCAGAAACACAAAAGCCGCGCAGTGCGCGGCTTTGAGTATGGTGGGCCCAGTAGGACTCGAACCTACGACCAAGGGATTATGAGTCACAAGATTGGAAATTAAATGACAGCTCATGAAACGATGGTTTCAGATAAAACAAGGCTTTCAGGCTGATTTAGCGTTTCGTGACGTTTCTTCTTATCTCTCAATATTGCTATGATTCGTTGAGCAATTCGTTAAGACGATCTTGGAGCTAGGAATGGCGCAGAAACTGGTTCACAGCAAGATAACAGCATTGAAAGCCACGCTCTCTGAGGCCTTGGAAGGGAAAGGGACGGGTTCTCTTCTCTTTGAACGCCGAGCTACGGGCGTTTTGGTCTATCTGAGTCTGCGCCGAGAGAAAAAGCAGGAGCGTCTAAAACTTGGGAACTATTCCGAAAAAACGTTGGTTGAGTGGCGAGCCTATGCCGCTGCGAAGTCGTTAGAGATTCGAGCCTTCCCGAGTATTGATGACTATCAAAAAGCGGAAGAGGAGCGTCAACGCTCAACCCAACGTGCTGCGGATGTTGAGGCAAGGCAGGGAACGTTGGCTCAAATGCTGAATGCCTACGTTGACGATATGGAGCGTAGGGGCAAGTCCAGTACCAGGGCCGTGCGTGGTGCGCTAAAGCTGGATGTTCTCGATCCATTCCCTGATCTGTCGAAATGCAAGGCCAAGGAAGTCGAACCTAGCGATATTGCGAACATCCTGCGTCGCTGCCTAACTCGATCAGTCGCCAGTAAAGGACGGGGCGCCCGCTTGACCAAGGCATCAGCAACCAATGGTAAAAAGCGACAGGCAGATAAATTGCGCTCTTACCTTCAGGCGGCTTTTTCGTTTGGCCTTGCTAGCGATCTAAACCCGCTCCGTGCTGGTGACGCTGTTCAATATGGTCTCAAATCAAACCCCGCGCGTGACGTGCCAACGATTGAAGGCGCCAATCAGGCGAACACCTGGGCGCTTACAAAAGAAGAGCTGAAAGCGGTTGTTCTGGCCGTTGAAGGTCTACCTGCTCGGCGTAGTGCAATTGCAAAGGCGATGCTTTATCTCGCTGGGCAGCGTGTAGAAATGCTTTGTCGGGTCACTTGGGCAGACATCTATGACGATGGTGAGCATGGGGAAGTGATGCGGTTAATCGACCTCAAGGGCGGAAAAGGTACGCCGTCACGTGAGCATCTGTTGCCGATGACTCAGCGACTCCGTGAGATCCTGTCGCCGCTACTAGCGCTTCAAGGGGCAGGCAAAGCACCTGGGCCATTCTCTCTGCGTGGAAAAGTCAGCATCACACCCGGTACTGCACTGGATATTTTCTCAGCGCTTGGGGATCAGCTTTCGACAAAGGGGGAAACTCGCCGTTTCACTTGGCGCACGTTGCGCGCAACTATAGAGACTCACTTAGCGTCCTTGGGTGTGAATCAGGAGCGCCGAGCATGGTTACTGTCACATGGTCGGTCAGGGGTGCAGGCAAAACACTACGATAGGTGGAATTATCTACCGGAGAAGCGTGGGGATTTGGATAGGTGGGCGCGTTATCTGGATGAATTGTCGGGAATGCCGCAGAGTGCGGAAGTGGTGCAGTTACCGACCCGCAGCGTGGTAAATCAATGAGCTGGCGATTTGAGGAGTTGGCGCGCATGCAGGAGCGCCAGAAGCTGCTAGAACAGCCGTTTGATCCAGTAGCAGTTACCGCTCGAGTCCTGGCGATGTTCTCCCGTGTTCTTCCCAGTAAGCCCGTGGACTGGGACGGTTATCCGATGCATGTCCGGTCTATCTCGTGGCGCAAAGTTGAGGGTGTCACGCGTGCATACGTCGATGGCGTGGATTTGATCGACGCTGCCGCGACCAACCGTAATGCATGGGATGAGGCTGCGCGATTCGCGGCTCAATATATTGAGAAGGGGGAGGCGGTTCCTGAGTTCCTGCGCGTGTTTACTGCCGAGGTACTGCGCGGGGGGCGACCACGACCAGCTCGCCGAGGAAAACCAGCCGACCCGAACCGGAACTTTGCAATCTGCCTGGGACTGGAGGCGCTGAGCCGTGCAGGCATAAAGCCCACTCGCAACGAAGCCACCGAAGATGTGCAATCAGGCTGCGACATCCTAGCCGCAACATTGGGGCGCGATACCTCTGCTTATGTCGATATTTGGAAGCAGCGGAAGAGACACCTATATGTGCAAGCGAGCTGGGAGCTCCACTTGGAGCGTCTGCTTGTGGGGGATTAATCGCCGATTTCCCCCCTTCGCTATTTCCCGCCACTTTATTGAGAATGTCCCTGTCGAATCAATCTACACGGGGCTTTCCGAATGACCATGACTGCAACTGCCAGGGTTGAATAGCCAATCAGTTCGGCTATGCGCTTGATGTGAAAGCGTCCGCCCTCACCATCTGGTCAGTTCGACTGGCGGCTATGCTCTGCCGTATCTCAAGGTTTGTCGTCTGGTGCGCTACCGCGTGGGAGATCTTGCTGATTCTTGGCGTGCTGAATTGTGAATCATGCGGGGAGGCGCGGGTAACGAAAAAGCCAATGGATGGCGAAGAATGGGTATCTAAATCAGGGACTAATAGGTTGAAGTTAAGGATGTTTCTTAACTTTAAAATCGACCAAATTTCATGTGGTATCATATAAGCACAAAAAGGTCTAGAACATTTCGCTCTAGACCGTTTCGTTAAACGCTTTGTCTCAATGGCTCGCAACCATCGGACGGGGCAAACACCCACGCTGGGCGTCCTACAAATTTCTTAAGGGATCTTAGCCCAGCTCCGAGCAAGGAGCAACAACAATATGGTTGATTATAACCTGCACCCAGACCTGGCGCTTCAGCTGTGGTCAAAAAAACAAGTTTGCGGGCGGTTGGGCGTTTCGCCTGTCACCCTCTGGCGCTGGGTTTGTTCCGGGCACTTTCCAAAAGCTATTCAGTTGGGCCCTAGGCGTATCGCCTGGAGATCGTCGGTCGTGGAAGCCTTCTTAGCTAAAACTGAGGGGGCTTAATCATGGTGAAGACATTAACCCGCCTCCTTGGCGGGATGACACCGGCTTGTCTGAATTTTGCTCCGATGATCGAAAACATCGCGTTCGTAGTTCTACTGGGAGTAACTAGCTATGTCTGAAGCCATCACCCTTCTAGACACCAGCACCGAGGCCCAAGTGCGTCGCGTGGGGGAGATCTTGCGCGAACACAAGCCGACTACTGTTGAGTTGCGTGATTACTGGAATATCATGGCCCCGGCGGCGCGCATTTACACATTGCGACATGAGCTGGGGTGGGAAATTGCCACAGTTCCTGAAACCGTTCGAGACGCGTTTGGACGTCCTCATAGAGGTGTTGGACGTTATGTGTTGATCCGGGAGGGCTCACCCGTATGAACGCGCATCTAACCCTTATCACAAGCTCTAACCCTGTTCGTTTGACTAAACAATTCCTAGTGGAAGATGGAAAACTGGTGAAGCAAGGCGCCGGACAAATGGTTGAAGGCCACGCGAATGTAATAGAGGCCGCAACGCCTAACGCTTTGGTGGCGATTTTGTCGGAGCTACGAGAAAGTCAGGCGCTTTGCTACGGTCTGCCTATCGCCGGGTCTGCGCCAATTACCACTGCCTGCAATCTAGATAAAGCTGCTCCTGGGACTATTTCCCGTACTGCCGTGCATTTTGAATGGGCTCGCGCGGCAGGCTGGCTGATGCTCGACTACGATCCGGCACTTAGTGGTGAGGCACTTACACCTGAACAGTTCAGAGAGGCTATTTATTCGGCAGCACCAGCACTTCGCAATGCTCCATCGGTTTGGGGTTGCTCATCCTCAAGTATGTTGTTTGCTGATGGTCAGCAACTGGCGGGCATCCGTGGGCAGCGACTGTATATTCAAGTCGCTGACTCTCGTGATATTGAGCGTGCGGGTCGTGTGCTGTTTGAGCGTCTTTTGTTGGCTGGCTTTGGTTATATTGCAATAAGCAAATCGGGCGCCTTGCTGAAGCGTGCTCCGATTGATTCGAGTGTATGGCAACCGCACCGCCTCGACTTTGCAGCACCTCCTGTGTGTGTGTTTCCGGTTGAAGCCCGTCGCCCAGCATCATTAGTGCTGAATGGTGGCGCTGATCCGGTCATAACCTTGAGTGCAATTCCGTCATTAAATAGCGGCGAGCGCATGCAGCTTAAGGATCTGATGAGCGACGCGGCCTCAAAAATGGCCCAAGAACTGCACGATGTGCAAGTGGCTTGGATTGACAAGCGCATGGACGCACTCAATCAACTGCCGGAGTCTGAGCGTGAGGTCAGGCGCGCAACCTTCGAGCGGGCGGTCTGCGAGCACAAGTTATTCGGTGACTTCGAGTTAACTCACTCAAGCGGTGATTCTGTAACTGTTGGGCAGATACTAGATAATCCGAATAAATGGCATGGCGAGCGTTTTGCTGATCCTCTAGAGCCGGAGTACAGCAGTAATGACCATCGCATTGCACAAGTAAATCTGCGCAGTGGTGGCAAGCCTACACTTTACAGTCATGCGCACGGCGGGCAGCGGTTTACGCTACATCGTGCCGTTCGCACCCTCAAAACTGCGGCAGGAGATTTGCCGCGTGTAATGAATGATGCGTTGGCGGTAGTGCGCGCTGATGGAGTCATTTTTGAGCGTGCGGGGGCGCTTGTCCGTGTGGCAGGTGGTGAGCTTATGGCTGTCGAACCAGCATGGTTACGCAATCATCTAGAAGAACAGTTTCAGTTCCAGCGGTTTGATCGTCGCACTGGTGATTACGTGGCAACCGACTGTCCTGGAGATTTGTCCGCGCGAATTATGGCTGCGCGAGGGGCATGGGGCGTGCCGGTAGTCGCTGGCGTTATTCATTCACCAGTTATGCGTCCAGATGGCTCTATTCTGGAGGTTCCGGGACACGATCATGCCACGGGCCTTTTGTATCTTAGCGACGATCCCGGTTTGCCGCCTGTTCGCATTCTAGGCCGTGATGCGCTGATAGATACCTTGCGCAGGGTCTGGGAGCCGTTCGAGCAATTTCCTTTTGCTGATGATCTAGCGCGAGGAGTGTTCATGTCGGCATTACTGACAACGGTTTGCCGAGCTGCGCTTGATACTGCCCCGGGCTTTCTGGTTCGAGCGCACTCCCCTGGTACAGGCAAAACTTTGCTTTCTGAATGCTTGATGATCCTTGCCGGAGCCAGCACCGCTGCGCTGCCGCTACCGGAGAAAAACCCTGAAGAAATCGAGAAACGCCTCGCAGCAAAACTACTGACGGGTTGTTCCGGGCTAATCCTCGATAACCTTGTTGGGTCAATCGATAACGCGGCGCTTTGCTCGATGCTAACCAGTTCAAGCCCGGAGGTTCGCATTCTGGGGCGTTCTGAAGTGGTGACATTACAAAATCGGGCGCTGTGGGTATTGAATGGTAATAACGTAGGGGCTGGGGGTGACACTTTCCGTCGTTTGCTCCCTATATCCCTCGACTCGCCGGAAAACCCTGAGCGGCGTCGCTTTGGATTTAACCCGCGTGCTCTGATTAGATCGCGGTTAGCTGAATATAGAGCTGATCTATTGAGTGTTCTCTCGACTTATCAAAGGGCAGGAGCGCCAGTGGTTGCGGCTGGTGGCCTCGGTAGCTTTGAGCAATGGGAATCTCTTGTGCGGCAGTGCTTATGCTGGCTAATCAGTGAGGGCGTTTGTCCGGCGCCTATGGCTGATCCTGCTGGGGTGCTGGAGTTGTCGCGGGCTGAAGATCCAGAGCACCAGAAGCTAACCCAGCTACTGAGCGCTTGGCATTCTGTGCACGGAAGCAACCGTGTTTTTCTAAAGGAGCTGCAAACTAATTGTGAGGCAATGGGGCGTTTTGCTGATGTTGGGCATTTCACCAGTGCGACGACAGAGGAACAGGCACTAAACGCAATCCTTGAGGAAGTAGCATTCCATAATGGGCGATTCAACACGCGGGCGTTTGCAGCATGGTTGAGACGAAATGCAGGCGTTATTGTGGAAGGTTTGCGATTGGAACAAGGCGCAAAAAGCGGTGGTACGGCTGTATGGCGTGTTCTGGTATCTAGAGAGAAAAGTGAAGTAGCTTAAAAAGGTGGTTGTGGTGGTTGTTAAGGTTGTTTATTCCCTGCATGTTTAAACTGTCAGTTGACACTTTAGGGCTATCAGTAAAAAACAACCACCACAACCCATATAACCACCTTTGTTCAGAAAGGTGTGTATGGATGTCCCCTATTTTGTGCATGGGAGGCACTGACCAATATGTCGCCTAATGCTTAGCTTGCTAAGCATTTTTGCGTGTGTTTCATTGCTGGGAGAGTGTGTTTTTGTTTGCGATATAATAAGCGCTCTTAATTAATTATATGCAGGTAAAACAACATGGCTCGACAGCTTGTAAACGCTTCGCTTAATCCGAGCGATCTGGAGTCGTTGGTTGGACTTCTTGAAGGTTTGACAAAAGACGTTGCATCTATCAAGGCAGACCTGGCTTTTCTTAAGTCAGAAAACATGGCGGCTAATCGAAAAATTGTTAGCGATAAGTTCGGTGAAATAGTGGCTAAAGGTATGGAGCACAACGCAAAAGCGTTAGCCAAACTTGCAAGCCAGCCTGCGCAAATCATTGAAAGGCTCACCCCTGACTTCAATGAGTACTTTGCTGGGAGCGCTCGCTAATGGCTGCCGAAATCCGTAAGCCTGGGCGTCCTGTGGGCACCAGTAACCGCAACCTACTGCAAAGCCTGTTGCACCGTATGGCTCTAATCGAGGCCAGCCTGGGGATCATCATGGTTCGCTTGGAGGCCCGCGCATGAGCACTGTCGAATTGATTGCCAGCCATGAACAGCAACTAATCGACGCCGAACTGTTGCTAGCATCCCTCAATGAGCAATGGGAGTCAGCTTGCCGAGCCGGTGAAGACGTAGCGACGCTAGAGGATCAAATTGATAGCACAGCACGGCTAACCAAACGCCTAAACCTTCGCCTGGAAGCCCTGCATTTGCAAGCCGAGGTCGAGGCGCAACAAGCGAAAGTCGATAAAGCCAATGAGCAAGCCGCTGATGCAATCGCAGCTCTCGAACGGCTAGTAAATCATCGCAAGGCTATTTCCGCTTTGGTCGCCAAGTTAAAGCCATTGATCGAGGCTCATACCGATGAGTTCACCTTAGCTTTCAATTCAGCTCAGGCAGCCGGGCGCTATGTCCCGCTTGCTGGTGTTCGTTCTGCGTTGGAGCAAATCCAGGATCTGGAATTGGGAAATGTAAGCGCGCTAAACAATCTGATTGGCACTCGGCAGACCCTAGCTATGGGGCTGGCAACCGCTGGGCATATCTGATTTAGACGCCCGATCCTAATCCGGTCGGGCAATACCAAGGGGGCGGGAGATGCAGGCAATCGATGAGTTTGAATTTGAAGACGATCAGCCGAGCGATGAGCAGTTGCTTATCTGGGCTATCGAGGCGGCAGAAGTAATGCCGCCAAGGCGCTGGCTGGCACGTTGGGGCGGTTTCCTGACTCCTCGCATGTACCGGTGCAATGGTAAGACAAAGCAGCGCTACAACGATTTAGTGAAGGGCATAGCGAAGGCCACTAAACCAGTGCCAGACCGGGAGGCCACGCCTTATCCGGGAGTGATGTGGGCTTGATCGTAATTATTTTGGAGAGAGGCATCCTTGCCGATGTGCAGCGTCGATGATGCACGCATGAGAAGTTACTTTCCTTCCTTAATGAAGCTTATATACCACTTTATATTGGTTACTTCTTGAGCGGTTAGCTGCTTTTCTAGGTAGTAGTTTTGCCCAGATAATCGAACTATGACGGTTTGCGCGTGAGTCAGTGCGGTGATCAGTTCTTGTGGTGCTGGGCTAAACTGGCGCTCAGATACTCCGACTGAATGGACAATTTCTCTGTTGTTGTTTGTTGAAGGGGAGTTGGTTATTTTCCCGTCAATATTGAATGCGATATTGTTGACGAAAAGCCAATCTTTTCCTAGCCAGTACGTCTCTATGTTCCAGCTGTTGCTAGTGCCTTTTTTGAAAGTGTTAAATCTGAACCACGCCGATCCGTTGCCGCCAAACGTGTTTGGCTGTATATCAATTGGTGAGCTAAAGAGGTGCTCTGAGCCTGGATTGAAATTGTCTGGTGCCGCTCTGTATGCTTGGAATGGGCTTTCAGCGCATCCTGTCAGAAATATGCTTATGAGTAATGCAGTTGTTAGAGCTAGTATTGTTCTTGTAGAGACCATTGTGGGTTTCCATTTTTATGCTGGCATCAGCTGTGTTTTTCCATTTGGAACTGGTTTTGCGGCTATTGGTCAAGTTTGGCTAGGTTTATTGTTATCTTCTCGGAAATTGCGTCCGGGGCGTGGAAGGAAAGTTTGGATGTGGTTTTGTTGATTTCGATGGTCACTTCCAAAAGCTCCTCTTCGCTGAGGAACTGAGAAATCATTTTTCGTGCTCGGATTTTCATTTCTTTTGCGAGGTCGAAATTGCCTGTTCTCTTTATGGGCATGAGAGGCTTCCTTGGCTATGTGGTTGTTGATTAGTTTGTGGTTGAGTTGTAAGGGTTTTGTCCCTCGTTGAACGTAAAGTTAATTACTGTGTCGTTACGAATCAGCACGTCTAGAGTTTTCTGGGTGCCGGTGGTGGTGACTTTCATGGTGACGATATAGCTCTGTGCGTGAGCAGAGCCGTTTGCGTAGGTGTAGACCCACTTTTCATCGGTGTCGTTGACTGGGCTTTTACTGAAGGGGTCGCCAAACAGGGCTTTAAGCTCTTTTGTTGTCGTCTTTCCTTTGATGATGCTAGCTACGTTCTCAGATGGGAAATCTCTACCGCTAGTGTAGTGGGAGGTAGCGCAACCGCTAAGCGTCAGGCTCATTGCCAGTACTGCCAGTACCTTTCTCATATCGATCCTTGATGACGTGATTTTTCACAGCATACGCTCGGATGAAATCGAAAGGCCACTGTTTAGCGCACGTCTAACAGGTGGTGCGGAGGCACAGACCGCATTCGTTTAGCAATTCGTTAAGATTTTCCATTGGAAAACAAAAAAGGCCTACGCCGTTAAGCGTAAGCCTTTGTTTTGCATGGTGGGCCCAGCAGGACTCGAACCTGCGACCAAGGGATTATGAGTCCCCTGCTCTAACCAACTGAGCTATAGGCCCTCAGTAGGTCGCGGATTATAACGATGGTTTCTCCACTGTGCTATCCGAAAAATCTGAATGGGTCATGTGGAGGAAGGTTGCGGCGAAGATGTCGGCGGGGAGGGGCAGGCTGACGATGTAGCCTTGCATTTGTTCGCAGCCCTCGTCGGCGAGGAAGGCTTGCTGGGCAGGGGTTTCCACGCCTTCGGCGATGATGGTGAATTGCATGCTGTGGCCCAGGGCGATGATGGCGCGCACGATGGCGGCATCGTGGGGGTCGTTGGGCAGGCCGCGGACGAAGGATTGGTCGATTTTCAGGAAGTCCAGGGGCAGGCGCTTGAGATAACTCAAGGACGAGTAGCCAGTGCCAAAGTCGTCGATGGCCAGCTGTACGCCCAGGCGCTTGAGTTTATGCAGCACTTCCAGGGCTTCTTCGGCCTGGCTCATGATGAAGTTTTCGGTGATCTCCAGTTGCAGGCAGTCCGGCTCCAGGCGGTTGTCCCGCAGTAGTTGTTCGATACGCCCCAGCAGGTTGGGGTGGCGCAGTTGGGCTCCGGCAAGGTTGACGGAGAGGGGGCCGAAGGGGTCATAGGACTTTCGCCATTGATGCAGTTGGCGGCAAGCCTGTTCCAGGACCCAGTCGCCGATTTGCAGGATCATGCCGTTTTCTTCGGCCAAGGCGATGAAGTGCTCGGGTGGCACGTCGCCAAAGGTGGGGTGGCGCCAGCGGATCAGGGCTTCGGCGCCGATCAGTTGCTGGGTTTCCAGGCTCAGCTTCGGTTGGTAGTACAGAAACAACTCATCGCGTTCTATGGCCCGGCGCAGTTCGTGTTCTAGGGCAACGCGCTCGTTGGCCTGGGCGGTGAGGTCCTGGGTATAGCGTTCGACCCGATTGCGGCCCTTGGCTTTGGAGCGGTACATGGCGGCATCGGCGTTTTTGACCAGGGTGGCGACGTCGATGCCGTCCTGCGGATAGAGGCTGGTGCCGATGCTGGCGCTGATGAAGAACTCGTGCTCGCCCGCCTGAAAAGGCAGGGTGAAGCAGGCCAGCAGTTTATTCGCCAGGTGCTGGGCATCGCTGGCCTGCTGCAGGCCGGGAAGCAGGATGATGAATTCGTCACCGCCCAGGCGGGCCACGGTGTCGATGTCGCGCAGTTGCTCCTTGAGGCGCACGGCGATGTCCTTGAGCAGCAGGTCGCCAATCGGGTGGCCGAGGCTGTCGTTGATGTGTTTGAAACGGTCGAGGTCGAGAAACAGCACCGCACCCTGGTTGCCGGTTTCCTGTTGGTTATTGAGGGCGGTCTGCAGGCGGTTCTCAAACAGGGTGCGGTTGGGCAGCCCGGTAAGCGGATCATGATGCGCCTGGTAGTCGAGCCGCGCCTGGGCGTGCTTGAGGCTGGAGATGTCGGCAAATACCGCCACGAAGTGGGTGATTGACTGCTCGTGGTTGCGAACCGCGCTGATGGTCAGCCAACTGGGATACAACTCGCCGTTCTTGCGGCGATTGGAGATCTCGCCTTGCCAATGGCCGTTGGCGGTCAGTTGATGCCACATGGCGGCGTAGAACGCGCTGTCGTGCAGGCCGGAGGCCAGCAGGCGCGGGGTATGACCGAGGGCCTCGGCCTCGCTGTAGCCGGTGATTTCGCTGAAGGCACGGTTGACGGCGCTGATGTTTTGCCGGGTATCGGTGATCAGTACGCCTTCGGCCGTGCTTTCAAAAACCGTCGCGGCCTGTTGCAGCTTTTCCTGCATCAACTGGCGTTCGGTAATGTCGCGGGCGATGGTCAGCATGCAGTCGTCATCCCCGATAGGCAGCGGACGACTAGACACTTCGCACAGGCGAATCTGGCCGTCACTGCGCCGGATATGACAGACGAAATCACGCACCAGGCCGTCGCGATGCAGCAGGTCGAGCATGTGTTTGCGTTCGTTCAAGTCCACCCAGATGCCCAGGTCCAGGGTCGATTGGTCCAGGGACATTGCACTGTTGAAACCGGTGATACGGCTAAAGCCTTCGTTGACCTCCAACAGCAGGCCATCGTGCTGGCGTGTCAGCAGTAAACCGTCGGGCGAGGCATGGAAGGCCTTGGCGAATTTTTCTTCCGAAGTCTGCAGTAGCTGCTGGGTTTCCTTCAGTTGGGTGATGTCCCGCACCACCACTACTAGCGCTTCGGTAGCATCGAGCTGGAACGGTTCGGCGGAGATCAGCCCGGTAAACGCCTGGCCATTACTGCGCAGGAACGGCATCTCCAGATTGCGGATGCTGGTGGTCTGCACGCGCTTGAGCAGGTTGGGGCCCACGCCCTGGATCCCCCAGATGTTCAGTTCGGTGGCGGTCTTGCCGATGACGTCTGCGGCGCTCAGGCCAATCTGGTCCTCGAATGCCTTGTTGACCTCCAGCAGGCAACCATCGGACAAGCGAGCGATCACCAGAATGTCCGGGCATTGCTGGAACACCGAGGCGAACTTCTCCTGTGAGAGCTGCAATGCTTCCTCGGTGCGCTTGGCCTCGCTGATATCGATCATCAGGCCTCGCATGACGGGCTCATGCC
Organism: Pseudomonas sp. WS 5027; assembly: GCF_012985695.1. Classification (NCBI taxonomy): domain Bacteria; kingdom Pseudomonadati; phylum Pseudomonadota; class Gammaproteobacteria; order Pseudomonadales; family Pseudomonadaceae; genus Pseudomonas; species Pseudomonas sp. WS 5027. Next base: position 91,431 of record NZ_JAAQWU010000017.1, read on the forward strand.
CATGCTTGATCAGGCTGACAATGTCCCTGACCCATAGGCAACGGCCGTCGGCGGTGATTACCCGGTAATCGATGCTGTGGTCGCGGTTGGCGCGGGTTTCCCGTTGGCAGAAGGTGTCGGCGCGTGTCAGGTCGGCGGGGTGGATGATATTGCGCCAGAAGCCTGGGATCAGCCAGTGCGCCCGTGGATAGCCAAGCAGCTCCTCGGCATGGGGTGACACATAGCTGTAGGTGAAATCGTTGACGTCCGCTTCCCAGGCGATAGCTGACAGGCTTTCCACGAGTCCGCGGTAATGGTATTCGCTGCTGCGTAACTCCTGCTCCAGGGCCACCCTGCGGGAAATCTCCGAACTGAGCCGGCGATTGATCCGAATCACGATGGCCAGCACGGTGCTCAGCAGCAGCACGGCAGGCAGGCCGTAGAGCAGCAAGTCGGCCCAGAAGGAGCGGTGGTCGATGACGTTGCCAACCCAGTGTTGCTGGATCTCGTCAATTTCCCTGGGGCTGAGGTCGGCGAGGACTTTATCCAGAATGCCAATCAGCATTTTGTTCTCGCGGGGCACGCCCATGGCCAGTTGATAGCGATAAGGCGTTTCGCCACTGACATACAAACCATCGAGCTTGAGCTGGCGCAGGCTCCAGACACTGGAGGCCAGGTCTCCGACGACGGCGTCCACCTCGTCGGTGGCCAGGGCCTGCAACGTCGAGCTGACGTTGGGCATCGCCACCAGGTTCAGGTCGGGATGGTGGGTGCGCAGCAATTCGTGGGGAGCATAGTTCTCCACCACGGCAATCTTCAGCCCATACAGGTCCTTGAGGGAGCGGGGTTGGGCGCCGCCTTCGTGGGCGAGAATGACTATCGGGAAGTCGAGGTAAGGCCGGGAAAATGCCAGGAAACCCAGGCGCTCCGGGGTGGACATAATGCCCGGCAATAGATCGAGCTGGTTGTTCCTGGCCTGCTCCAGCAGTGCGCTCCAGTTGGCGGGTTCGATCAACTTGACCTTGATGCCCAGGCGATCCTGGATCAACCGAACATAGTCAGCGGCCAGTCCCTGGTAGCGGCCTTCTTCATCGCGATATTCAAATGGCGGCCACGATGCATCAACGCCCAGGCGCAACTCCGGGTGGTCCGCCAACCAGCCATGCTCTTCATCAGTGAGAGTCAACGCGCCAGCCGTTGCGGTCCAGGTCAGCAGCGACAGCAGTAGCACGGTCGGCAGTCTGGGCATAACGGTCTCGTTATGGCACGGGGAATAATTCGAGTGTAGACGGGCATTACGAGGGGGGTAAAGCGGCGGGGATTTAATCTGCACAAAGCAAAACCCCCAGGCCTGGGCCTGGGGGTTTTGTGATCACTCGTCGAGGAAGGAGCGCAAATGCTCGCTTCTCGTCGGGTGGCGCAACTTGCGCAGCGCCTTGGCTTCGATCTGACGGATCCGCTCGCGGGTCACGTCAAACTGTTTACCGACTTCCTCGAGGGTGTGGTCGGTATTCATGTCGATGCCGAAACGCATGCGCAGTACCTTGGCTTCACGGGCAGTGAGGCCGGACAGTACGTCGCGTGTCGCTTCTTTAAGGCTCTCAACGGTGGCGACATCGATTGGCGACTGCATGGTCGAGTCTTCGATGAAGTCACCCAGATGGGAGTCTTCGTCATCACCAATCGGCGTTTCCATGGAGATCGGCTCTTTAGCGATCTTCAATACCTTGCGGATTTTATCCTCAGGCATTTCCATGCGTTCGCCCAGCTCTTCCGGGGTCGGTTCGCGACCCATTTCCTGCAACATCTGCCGGGAAATACGGTTGAGCTTGTTGATGGTCTCGATCATGTGCACCGGAATACGGATGGTGCGGGCCTGGTCGGCGATCGAGCGAGTGATCGCCTGACGGATCCACCAGGTGGCATAAGTCGAGAACTTGTAGCCGCGACGGTATTCGAACTTGTCCACAGCCTTCATCAAGCCGATGTTGCCTTCCTGGATCAGGTCGAGGAATTGCAAACCACGGTTGGTGTACTTCTTGGCGATGGAGATCACCAGACGCAAGTTCGCTTCAACCATCTCTTTCTTCGCGCGACGGGCCTTGGCCTCGCCGATCGACATGCGACGGTTGATGTCCTTGATCTCGGCAATCGTCAGACCGGTTTCGGTCTGCAATGCAGTCAGCTTCTGCTGGCAACGAACGATGTCGGCCTGGAAGCGACCAATGGCTTCAGCGTATTTGCTTTTGCCCTTGGCCAGTGCTTCGGTCCAGCTTTCGTCAACTTCATTGCCCGGGAACTGGCGCAGGAAGTCGGTACGCGGCATGCGCGCATCACGGACACAGAGCTGCATGATCGCACGCTCTTGTGCACGCAGACGCTCAAGGGCGCTACGAACCCGCTCAACCAGGCCTTCGAATTGCTTCGGCACCAGTTTGATCGGCATGAACAGCTCGGCCAGGGCCAGCAGTTCGGCGGTTGCCTGCTTGCTGCCACGACCATGCTTCTTCAGGGCCTTGCGCGCCAGTTCCATCTGATCGGAGACCGCGCCAAAGCGCTGGGCTGCGATGATCGGATCCGGGCCGCTTTCGACTTCTTCTTCGTCATCGGTGCTGGCTTCAGCCTCGTCGTCGTCGGTTTCGTCGTCCGCTTTCACGGCTTTCGGGTCGACAGGCGGCGGTACTTCGGCGGCAGGCGGCGTAATGCCGTCGTCCGGGTCGATATAACCGCTCAGGACGTCGGACAGGCGGCCACCTTCGGTGGTAACGCGGGTGTACTCGGAGAGAATGTGGTCAACCGTGCCGGGGAAGTGCGCAATTGCGCCCATCACTTCGCGGATGCCCTCTTCGATACGCTTGGCGATTTCGATTTCGCCTTCGCGTGTCAGCAGCTCAACCGTACCCATTTCACGCATATACATGCGCACAGGGTCGGTGGTGCGACCGATATCGGTCTCCACTGCAGCCAGCGCGGCAGCAGCTTCTTCAGCGGCGGCCTCGTCGGTATCGGCGTCCGCCAGCATAAGAGAATCCTTATCTGGCGCAGCTTCGAATACGTTGATCCCCATGTCGTTAATCATGCGGATGATGTCTTCCACCTGTTCCGGATCTGAAATATCCTCCGGCAGGTGGTCGTTGACCTCCGCGTAAGTCAGGTAACCCTGCTCACGACCAAGGACGATCAACTCTTTGATACGAGACTGCTGTTGCGCTTTTCCGGACATAACACCCTATCCACTGAAGGTCTTGGCGGGCAAAAAACAAGCCGAGGATTATACCCGAGCTATGACCTCACACGCCAGCTGAGGTCGGGTTTGATGCGGAAACATTCTGTTTTAAGAGGTCGCGCATCTGCTTTGCTATCTGAATTTGCTCTTCAGCCGACAATCCCGGCTGCCTTGCTTTCTTGATAAGTTCATCGAGGGTCTGTGTATGTTGACCCGCAGATAACCTAGTAATGGTGTCTAAAAACTGTTGTTCAAGGTTATCGCCGTCAATTAACCATTCCTTTTCTGCGAGTGCCTTCAAAAGACGTCCTTGCTCTGTGCCATGCCAGCGAGCCATCAGTTGGATTGAGTTTAGCTTAGGATTTTTCTGCACGGCCTCGATCAGGGCAATCAGCACCTGGGCGTAGGTGTTGCTCTCGTTGGCAAAATGTTCGGCACTTTCCACTCGGCCCGCCAGTTGCGGGTGGTGGATCAGGGTGCGCAGGGCAATCAATGTCGGTGCTTCTACGGCCACTGGCGTGCGCGGGGCGTACGCCTCGTCGCGGTCGCCGCGCTTGCCGTTTTTGCTCCAGGGTTTCTTGTCCCATTTCTTGCCGCCGGCGCCGGGTTTCTTCGGTGTCCAGTCCTGTTGCGGCACAAAGGCTTCTTGAGGCTGGTGAAAATCAGCGTAGTCCGGCATGGCGTCGTAGTCGAAGCCCGGATCGTAGGCCGGTGGCGCGTCCTGGGGCGCGCTGTGCACCAGCTGGCTGACCGCCTCACCGCTCAGGCCGGTGATTTCCAGCAAGCGCTGGCGCATCAGGGCCTTGAGGTTGGCGCCGGGAACCTTGTCGATCAGCGGGGCCGCGAGGGTGGCCATGTGGGCCTTGCCTTCGAGGGAGCGCGGGTCGGCTTCTTCGGTCAATTGCTGGAAGAAATAATCGGCCAGGGGCTGTGCGTGCTGATGAATACGCGCGCGAAACGCATCGGTACCTTCGGAGCGCACCAGGGTATCCGGGTCTTCACCTTCGGGCAGGAACAGAAAGCGCGCGCGGCGCCCGTCCTGCAGGCTCGACAGGGTGGCTTCGAGGGCGCGCCAGGCGGCATTGCGGCCGGCCTGGTCACCATCGAAGCAGAACAGCACGCTGGGCACCACGCGAAACAGGCGCTTCATGTGCTCCTCGCTGGTAGCGGTGCCGAGCGTTGCCACGGCATTGCGCAGACCTTGCTGGGCCAGGGCGATAACGTCCATATAGCCTTCAACCACGATGATTTCATCGAGATTGCGGTTGTTCTTGCGCGCTTCAAACAGGCCGTAGAGTTCCTGGCCCTTGTGAAATACCGGGGTTTCCGGTGAGTTCAGGTATTTGGGCTTGTCGTCACCCAGCACCCGGCCGCCGAAGGCGATGATGCGACCACGGCTGTCGCGGATCGGGAACATCACTCGGTCGCGGAAGCGGTCATAGCGCTTGCCGGTCTCGGCGTTTTCCACCAGCAAGCCAGCGTCGATCATGGCTTTTTGCTGCAGTGTGTCGCTGCTCAGGTGCTTGTACAGGTTGTCCCAGCCCGGCGGGGCGAAGCCCAGGCCGAAGTCGCGGGCGATTTCCCCGGTCAGGCCGCGGCCCTTGAGGTAGTCCACGGCGGCTTTGCGCTGGGGATGGCTTTTCAGGGCTTGGCGGTAGAATTCGGCGGCGGCGGTGAGCAGCGGGTACAGCGGCGAATCGGTGGGCTGGCGCGGTTTGTGCGGCCTACCGCTTTCTTCGCGGGGAATTTCCATGCCGGCGGCTTTTGCCAGTTCCTCGACGGCCTGGGGGAAGTCCAGGTTGTCGTGGTCCATGATAAAGCCGAGGGCGTTGCCGCCCGCGCCGCAGCCGAAGCAGTAGTAGAACTGTTTGTCGGGGCTGACGCTGAACGATGGGGTCTTTTCTTTGTGGAACGGGCAGCAGGCAGTGTAGTTCTTGCCAGCCTTTTTCATTTGCACGCGCGAGCTGACAACATCGACGATGTCGGTGCGGTTCAGAAGGTCGTCAATAAAGCTCTGGGGAATTAGCCCGGCCATGGCGTTCTCGTCATCACTGCGTGTAAATGAGGGCCCGTGACGCACTCAAGGCGCGCATATCGTCGGCGGCTTGATCATCGATTGTCTGTTTGGGCTGTCAGGAAGTGTATCTGTCGAGCGCTCACTGACGTTAGTTCCAATCAGTCTTCGACGTGTTTGAAAGTGTTGCCCTGGAGTCCGGTCACGGCCAATGGCGGCCTCGGAAGCTCATCGTGGGGCACAGCCGACCTATTGATCGCCTGCCTGGAAAAATAAGTGTGCTCGTCAGTAGCCTTGATAGGCTCGTCAGAAGAGACGTGCACCGCTGGCAAAAGAGCCAGTCCTGACGTTTGAAGCAGTGAAGCTTTGTCTCGGTCGCATGTGCGGCGTCGACGGTGAAGCATCAAGCGATATCCGCAAATGCCAGCAGCCCGGCTGAGGGCCGGGCTTGGCAGAAGCTTGCTACGAACGTCTGTGTATTAGTACAGACGAACGGCGCGGCGCTGTTCGCGCTGAACTTTCTTGGCGTGACGCTTAACAGCGGCTGCTGCTTTACGCTTACGCTCAGAAGTTGGCTTCTCATAAAATTCGCGGCTACGAACTTCAGCCAGAACACCGGCTTTTTCGCAGGAGCGCTTGAAACGACGCAGAGCTACGTCGAAGGGTTCGTTCTCTTTTACTTTGACGGCTGGCATCCAGAGCTACCTTCTTTCATTACCGGGAATCAACGTTCTCGTCGCAAAAAAATCGCGGCTGAGGTCGTCGGTTTTTAAGGGTTGCGGATGTTAACCCCTCATTGCCCGGAATGCAAAGCCTCTGATCGAAAACCGCTAGTCGGGAGGGGGCGTGGCGACTATTATGCGCGCCTTCGAATTCAGCCTCTACAAGGCGCAAACCCATGTTAGTACTGGGCTTAGAAACCTCCTGCGACGAGACCGGCGTCGCGCTTTACGACAGTGAACGCGGGCTTTTGGCCGATGCACTGTTCAGTCAGATAGACCTGCATCGGGCCTATGGCGGCGTGGTGCCGGAGCTCGCCAGCCGTGATCACGTCAAACGCATGTTGCCATTGATCCGCCAGGTGTTGGACGAGGCCGATTGTGTGGCGACCGAGATCGATGCCATCGCCTACACCGCCGGCCCTGGATTGGTCGGAGCCCTGCTGGTTGGGGCCTCCTGCGCCCAGGCGCTGGCATTTGCCTGGGGTATTCCAGCCCTTGGCGTGCACCATATGGAAGGCCATTTACTGGCGCCGATGTTGGAAGAAAACCCGCCTGAGTTCCCGTTCGTCGCTTTGTTGGTTTCGGGCGGCCATACGCAGCTGGTTCAGGTCGATGCAATCGGTCAGTACACGCTTCTGGGGGAAACCCTGGACGATGCCGCCGGTGAAGCGTTCGACAAGACCGCCAAGATGATGGGCCTCAATTATCCCGGCGGTCCGGAAATCGCACGCCTGGCGCAAAAAGGTGTGGCTGGGCGCTATACCTTCCCCCGTCCCATGTGCGATCGCCCTGGCCTGATGTTCAGCTTCAGTGGCTTGAAAACCTCGGCCTTGAACACATGGCAGCAAAGCGTCAGCGCCGGGGACGACAGTGAGCAAGCCCGTTGCGACATCTCTCTGGCGTTCCAGCAGGCGGTGGTGGAGACTTTGACCATCAAGTGCAAGCGTGCGTTGAAGCAGGCCGGCATGAAGCGCCTGGTCATTGCTGGAGGCGTCAGCGCCAACAAGGCCTTGCGTCTGTCCCTGGAGAAAATGCTCAGCGACATGAAGGGTGATGTGTTTTACGCGCGCCCCGAGTTCTGTACCGATAACGGCGCGATGATTGCCTTTGCCGGGTGCCAGCGCTTGCAGGCAGGCCAGCACGAGAGCCTGGCCATCAGCGTGCAGGCGCGCTGGCCGATGGAGCAGTTGCCGCCGTTGTGAGCGGGCAAACATGAGCCGGGTTCACCGGGCGTATTTAAAAATGCCGTTCGCGCCCGGCAAACAGGTCGCGTAAATTGCCGCGATGGCGCCAGACAATCAGCAGGGTGAGTACGCTCATCGGCAGCAGTGCTGCTGGTTCCTGCCAGGCCAGCAGCGGCAAGGTCAGCGGTGTGGCGATCAATGCCGCGAGGGAACTGGTGCGGGTCAGGTAGAACGTCAGTAGCCAGGCGGCAATGGCCAGCAGCGCTGCCGGAGGATAGATCCCCAGCAGCATGCCGGCGGCTGTCGCGACGCCCTTGCCACCGCGAAAGCGAAAGTACAGAGGGAACAGATGGCCGAGCACGGCGCATACGCCAATCCAGGCCTGTTGTTGCAGGGAGAGGCCAGCGAGATCGGCGATCAGTACCGGCAGCAGACCTTTGCAGACGTCGCCGAACAAGGTCAGTACGGCGAGTTTTTTGCCGGCCAGGCGCAACATATTGGTGGCGCCGGCATTGCCTGAGCCACTCATTCGCGGATCGGGATTTCCCGTCAGGCGGCTGAGCAAGATGGCAAAGGACAGCGAGCCGAGCAGGTAGGCGAGGGTCGCCAGTAACCAAGACATGCTAACTATTCCGGGCGAGGACGCCTTGATTCTAACGGGGCATTGCGCCCTTGTCGTGCTGTGGAGAAGAGTGCTTGGACAGAGTGTTTATCGAAGGCCTGGAAGTCGACACCGTGATCGGGGCCTACGACTGGGAGCGAGGTATCCGTCAGTGTCTGCGCCTGGACCTGAGTTTTGCCTGGGACAATCGCCCCGCCGCGGCCGGTGATGACCTGACCCTGGCGCTCGATTACGCCAGTGTTTCCACACGTATCCAGGCCTTCGCCGCGCAGGCGCAATTCCAACTGGTGGAAACGTTTGCCGAGCGCCTGGCGCAAGTCCTGATGGAAGAGTTCCAGATTCCCTGGCTGCACCTCAAGCTGACCAAGCCCGGTGCAGTCCCGGCCGCCAAGGGCGTGGGCGTGGAGATCGAGCGCGGATGTCGCTAACTCAGGTTTACCTTGGTCTTGGCAGCAATATCGAGCGCGAGTCCCACCTGTGCGCGGGCCTTAACGCGTTGTCGGGCTTTTTGACGGACCTGCGCTGTTCGGCAGTTTTCGAAAGCCAGCCAGTGGGAATCAAGAGCGGGCCGTTTTTCAATCTGGTGGTGTCGGCGTACACCGATTTGCCCTTGATGGAGCTGGATCGCCGCTTGAAGTTCATCGAGGCCGACAATGGTCGCTATGCGCCGGATCGCAAAGGCCTGCCTCTGGATATCGATGTGCTGTTGTATGGCGACCTGAGCGGTAACTTCGATGGATTGGTGTTGCCGCGGGCAGAAATCCTGAAGAACGCCTTTGTGTTGTGGCCGCTATCGTTGATGGCGCCAGAGCGTGTGCACCCGGAGGTGGGCAAGACGTTCGCCGCGTTGTGGCGCGACGCTCAGATCGACCAGGTGCTGGCCCCGGTTGCCTTCAAATGGCGCGGTCAGCAGCTCACCCAGGGCCTGTAGGGGGCGGCCTGCCGGCGACGGCGCCCTCTGGTTTGCGGGGATGCTGCTGACGCCATCGCGGCATAGGTATCTACACAACTTTCAGAAACTGATGAACTCCCCTGTGGCGAGCGGGCTTGTCGGAACGCCGCATCGCCCGCGCTGGGCTGCGAAGCAGCCCCAATAAGCCGAATGCGTTGTACCAGATACACCGCAGCGGCTGGTTTTGGGGCAGCTTCGCAGCCCAGCGCGGGGCAAGCCCGCTCGCCACAACTGCGCTATCTGCCTGGATTTAGGTGTTGCGGCAAAGTTGTGTAGATACCGATAGTCATCGCGGGCAAGCCCGCTCCTACAGTGAGTGTTGTTCTTTGTAGGCTTTCAGGGCGTTGAGCCGTTCACGCTTGAGCGCCTCGCCCAATTGCGGGCCCTTGAAGCCTTTCTCCAGCAGCGGCGCCACGGCAACACCTCGCGCCACCTGCGCGGCACCCCGCAGATAATCCGCCTGTGGATAACTTCTTTGCTCAAGGCCCTTGCGGCCCCGTGCGTCCATTTCGCAGGCGACGATAAACTCTTCAAAGCGCTGTGGCCGGCGAAACACGTCAAAACTCTGCAGCAACTCCAGCAGGGTCGAGGCCTTAAGCTCCATTGCCCGATGCCCATGGGTGTGATATTCGCCGACCAGCAGCGCCAATTCCTGGCAGTCCTTTGGCACTTTGAAGCGTTCATTGACCGCTTTGATCAGCTTCAGGCCCCGCTGCTCGTGAGCGATATGCCTGGGTAACTTATCCACAGGTGTCAGGCCCTTGCCCAGGTCGTGCAGCAGGCAGGCCCAGCGCACAGTCAGGGGTTGGGCATGCAGGGCCGCCTGTTCCAGCACGCTCAGGGTATGGATGCCGGTATCGATCTCGGGATGGTGGGCTTCTGGCTGGGGCACACCAAACAGCGCATCCACTTCTGGCATCAGGGTTTTCAGGGCGTGGCAGTCACGCAGCACCTGGATAAACACCTGTGGCTGATCTTCCATCAGGGCCCGGGAAATTTCCTTCCAGCTGCGTTCTGGCGTCAGGGCTTCCAGTTCACCGGAGTCACTGAGTTGGCGCATCAATTCCAGGGTTTCGGGGGCGATAGTAAAACCGAGGCCGGCATACCGTGCGGCAAACCGCGCCACTCGCAGTACACGCAGGGGGTCTTCGGCGAATGCCGGGGAGACGTGGCGCAACACCCGGGCTTGCAGGTCGCGCTGGCCGTTATACGGGTCGGTCAGGTTGCCGTCGTCGTCTTCGGCCATGGCGTTGATGGTCAGGTCGCGGCGGATCAAGTCTTGTTCGAGAGTGACTTCGGGGCTGGCATGAAACACAAAGCCGCCATAACCCCGGCCACTTTTGCGCTCTGTGCGGGCGAGGGCGTACTCCTCGTTGTTTTTCGGATCAAGGAAGACCGGAAAGTCAGAACCTACGGGCCGATAGCCCTTGGCGAGCATTTGTTCGGTGGTGGCGCCAACAACGACCCGATCTATATCGGTAACGGGAATGCCCAGCAAGCGATCACGCACCGCTCCGCCGACTTTGTAGATTTGCATGAAAAAGCCTCCATTAGCCCTACAGGATAACGCCTGTGCCAGGCCAATGGAGGCATTGCTGCGTCAAAGGTGAACCACGGCCAGGTCCAGGCGGCCGTAGTCGTTGTCGTTGTGGTCGTTGCGCGGCGGAACATGGTGGGTCTTCATGACCTGGTCGCCTTGCAGCGTCTCCAGATGGATATCGAAACCCCACAGCCGGTGCAGGTGCTTGAGGACCTCGTCCGTGGACTCTCCCAGGGGTTTGCGGTCGTGTTGTTGGTGGCGCAGGGTCAGGGAGCGATCACCGCGCATGTCGATGCTGTAGATCTGCACGTTAGGCTCGCGGTTGCCCAGGTTGTATTGGGCCGCCAGGGTTTCGCGGATGGTGCGGTAGCCGGCTTCGTCGTGGATCGCGGGCACCAGCAGGTCGTCCTTGAGGTCGTCATCCATGATGCTGAACAGCTTGAGGTCGCGAATCACCTGGGGCGACAGGTACTGCAGGATAAAGCTCTCGTCCTTGAAGCTGCTCATGGCGAACTTGATGGTCGATAACCAGTCACTGCCGGCGATCTCCGGGAACCAGCGGCGATCTTCTTCGGTGGGGTGTTCGCACATGCGTCGGATATCCCGGTACATGGCGAAGCCCAGGGCATAGGGGTTGATGCCGCTGTAGTAGGGGCTGTCGAAGCCCGGTTGGAAGACCACGCTGGTGTGGGAGGTGAGGAACTCCATCATGAAGCCGTCGGTCACCAGCCCTTCATCGTAGAGGTCGTTCATCAGCGTGTAGTGCCAGAACGTGGCCCAGCCCTCGTTCATCACCTGGGTCTGGCGCTGTGGATAGAAGTACTGCGCGATCTTGCGCACGATCCGCACGATCTCCCGTTGCCACGGCTCCAGCAGTGGCGCGTGTTTTTCCAGGAAATACAGGATGTTTTCCTGGGGTTCGACGGGGAAGCGCGCATTGTCCTTATCGCTGTTCTTGTCGGCGCGTTTGGGGATGGTGCGCCACAGATCGTTGATCTGTTTCTGCAAATGTTCTTCCCGATCCTTCTGCCGAAGCCGTTCTTCCTCGGCAGAGATGGGGTAGGGACGTTTGTAGCGGTCCACACCGTAGTTCATCAGGGCATGGCAGGAATCCAGCAGATCCTCCACGGCGTCGATCCCGTGGCGTTCCTCGCATTGCATGATGTACTGCTTGGCGAACACCAGGTAATCGATGATCGAACTGGCGTCGGTCCAGGTGCGGAACAGATAGTTGCCCTTGAAAAAGCTGTTATGACCGTAGCACGCGTGGGCCACCACCAATGCCTGCATGCAGATGGTGTTTTCTTCCATCAAGTAGGCGATGCACGGGTCGGAGTTGATCACGATCTCGTACGCCAGCCCCATTTGGCCACGGGTGTAGGATTTCTCGGTGCTGAGGAAGTGCTTGCCGTAGGACCAATGGTGATAGCCCAGGGGCATGCCCACCGAGGCATACGCGTCCATCATCTGCTCGGCGGTGATTACTTCGATCTGGTTGGGGTAGGTATCCAGGGCATATCCGGCCGCAATACGGCTGATTTCCCGGTCATAGGCCTGGATCAGTTCGAAGGTCCATTCGGACCCCGTGGAAATGGGTTGGCGCTTATGCTCTTTGGCGGTCATGTCACTAACCTGCGCTGGAAGAGTTCACGGAAGACCGGATAGATATCGCCGGCCGAGACCAGTTGTTGCTGGGCGAAGGTGTCGGCAAAGGCTTCACCGATGCGTTCGTATTCAAACCACAGGGCCTGGTGCTCGCGGGGGGTAATCTCCACATAAGTGTAGTACTGCACGAACGGCATGATCTGGTTGACCAGGATGTCGCGGCAGATGGGCGAGTCGTCGTTCCAGTTGTCGCCGTCGGAAGCCTGGGCGGCGTAGATGTTCCATTCGTTGGCCGGGTAGCGCTCGGCCATGATTTCCTGCATCAATTTCAGCGCGCTGGACACGATGGTGCCGCCGGTCTCCCGTGAGTAGAAAAACTCTTCTTCGTCGACCTCGCGGGCGCTGGTGTGATGGCGGATAAACACCACGTCGATCTTGTCGTAGTTACGCTTGAGGAACAGGTACAGCAGGATAAAAAAGCGCTTGGCGATGTCCTTGGTCGCCTGGGTCATCGAGCCGGAAACGTCCATCAGGCAGAACATCACAGCCTTGGAGCTGGGGTTGGGTTGCTTGACCAGCAGGTTGTACTTCAAGTCGAAGGTGTCGAGGAATGGCACCCGGTGAATGCGCGCGCTGAGTTTCTCGATTTCTGCTTCGATTTCCTGGATATCGCCGAAGTTGTCCGGTTCTTCGCGCTTCAAGCGCGCCAACTCTTCCTTGGCCTCCTTGAGTTTGGCGCGGCTGCTGCCGGACAGGGCGATACGCCGTGCATGGGCCGAGCGCAGGGTGCGGATGATATTGATGCGTGAGGGGTTACCCTCGTTGCTGATGCCTGCGCGTACGGTCTTGAACGTGTCGGTGCCGGTCAGGTTGCGTTTGACCAGGTTGGGCAGCTCCAGGTCTTCGAACATGAATTCTAGGAATTCTTCCTGGGTAATCTGGAACACGAACTCGTCCATGCCTTCGCCGGAGTTGCCGGCCTTGCCTGGGCCTTTGCCACCGCCACCGCCTTGAGGGCGCTGGATATGCTCGCCGGTGGTGAACTCCTTGTTTCCCGGGTGAACCACAGTCTGTTTGCCGCCGCGGCCGTGATGCAGCACCGGTTCGTCGATATCCCGGCCGGGAATGCTGATTTGCTCGCCGTGTTCCATATCGGTGATGGAACGGCGACTCACCGCCTCTTCGACAGCCTTTTTGATGTGGTCACGGTAGCGCCGCAGGAAACGCTGGCGGTTTACCGTGCTCTTGTTCTTGCCATTGAGGCGTCGGTCGATCACATAGCTCATAGGGAGCCCTCCGGGCAGCTTCACGTTACAAGCTTCAAGCCGCGAGCTGGAAGCTTAGAGACAAGCGGTCAGCTGCCAGGCCTGGGGCCTGGCAGCGCACGCCCGTCGCTGCCTTACTGCGATTTGCGAACCCGCAGGTACCACTCGGAGAGCAGTCGTACCTGTTTGTCGGTGTAGCCGCGTTCGACCATTCGTGTGACGAAGTCGTTGTGTTTTTGCTGGTCCTCCTTGCTGGCCTTGGCGTTGAAGCTGATGACCGGCAGCAGATCCTCGGTGTTGGAGAACATTTTCTTCTCGATGACCACCCGCAGCTTTTCGTAGCTGAGCCAGGTAGGGTTCTTGCCGTTGTTGTTGGCCCGGGCGCGCAGTACGAAGTTGACGATTTCGTTGCGGAAATCCTTCGGATTGCTGATGCCGGCCGGTTTCTCGATCTTCTCCAGCTCCTCGTTGAGGGCAACGCGGTTGAGGATCTCGCCGGTTTCCGGGTCACGGTATTCCTGGTCCTGGATCCAGAAATCTGCGTAAAGCACATAGCGATCGAAGATGTTCTGCCCGTATTCGCTGTAGGACTCCAGGTAAGCAGTCTGGATTTCCTTGCCGATGAACTCGATATAGCGCGGTGCCAGGTACTCCTTGAGGAAGCGCAGGTAGCGCTCGCGGGTTTCGGCCTGGAATTGCTCCTGTTCGATCTGCTGCTCCAGTACATAGAGCAGGTGTACCGGGTTGGCGGCGATCTCATGGGGGTCGAAGTTGAAGACCTTGGACAGGATCTTGAAGGCGAAGCGGGTCGACAGGCCATTCATGCCTTCATCCACGCCCGCCGTGTCGCGGTATTCCTGGATCGACTTGGCCTTGGGATCGGTGTCCTTGAGGTTCTCCCCGTCGTAGACGCGCATTTTCGAGTAGATATTCGAGTTTTCCGGTTCCTTGAGGCGCGACAGCACGGTGAACTGGGCGAGCATCTTCAGGGTGTCGGGCGCGCAATGGGCCTTGGCCAGGGAGCTGTTGAACAGCAACTTGTCGTAGATCTTGATTTCATCGCTGACCCGCAGGCAGTACGGCACCTTGACGATATAGATCCGGTCGATGAAGGCTTCGTTGTTCTTGTTGTTGCGGAAGGTGTGCCATTCCGATTCGTTGGAGTGGGCCAGCAGGATACCGGTGAACGGGATCGCCCCCAGGCCTTCGGTACTGTTGTAGTTGCCTTCCTGGGTCGCGGTGAGCAGTGGGTGCAGCACCTTGATCGGCGCCTTGAACATCTCCACGAACTCCATCAGGCCCTGGTTGGCCCGGCACAGCGCGCCCGAGTAGCTATAGGCGTCCGCGTCGTTCTGCGGGAATTCCTCCAGCTTGCGGATATCGACCTTGCCCACCAGCGCGGAAATGTCCTGGTTGTTTTCATCCCCTGGCTCGGTCTTGGCCACGCCGATCTGGTTGAGGATCGACGGATACAGTTTCACTACCCGGAACTGGCTGATATCGCCGCCAAACTCGGCCAGGCGCTTGGTGGCCCAGGGCGACATGATGGTGTTGAGATAGCGCCGTGGGATGCCGAAGTCTTCCTCGAGGATCGCGCCATCCTCCGTGGCGTTGAACAGGCCAAGGGGTGATTCGAATACCGGGGAGCCCTTGATCGCGTAGAAAGGTACCTTTTCGATCAGTTGCTTGAGTTTTTCGGCCAGGGAAGATTTACCGCCGCCCACGGGGCCGAGCAGGTAGAGGATCTGTTTCTTCTCTTCCAGGCCTTGGGCGGCATGGCGGAAGTAGGAGACGATCTGGTCGATGCATTCTTCCATGCCATGGAAGTCTTCAAAGGCCGGGTAGCGGCGGATCACCTTGTTGGAGAATATTCGCGATAGCCGCGAATTGTTGGAGGTGTCTACCAACTCCGGCTCGCCAATCGCCAGTAGCAGGCGCTCGGCGGCAGACGCGTAGGTGCTGCGGTCCTTTTTGCACAGCTCGAGATACTCTTGCAGCGTGAGTTCTTCCTGCTGTGTGGACTCGAAGCGTTGTTGGAAGTGGCTAAAAATACTCATGACGTCGTCACCTCGCTCGATACGTGGAGCCGACGCCGGATCAATCAGTCGATGCTGGCAGCCAGTGGCGCTTGCCGTGGCCATTTCCCCCCAGAACACCTTGAAACGCTACCGATGACCCGCACGCCGGTGTACCGGCTCTCCCCTGTTTTGGATGGCCTGCGCTTAATGATAGTTGGGAATCCGGGAGGTCAAGGCGAGATGCCTAATTAGTTTGGGCGCGCCGTTCGTCAGAAACGGCGCGAGCCCAAGCGTCACGCGGGGTAGCGGGGTTTGAAAAAAATTATTGCGAATCGCCTGTGGCAATTTCCGCAGGATACGTCGTACGCCATAGCTCAAAGCCACCGTCCAGGCTGTAGACATCCGAGAAGCCCTGGCTGACCAGATAGGCGGCGGCGCTCTGGCTGGAGTTACCGTGATAGCAGGCCACGATCACTGGCGCGTCGAGGTCGGCGGCGCGGATGAAGTCGGCGATATTGACGTTGTCCAAATGCTTGGCCCCGCTGATGTGGGCAGCGGCGTAAGTAGGCTGGTCACGGATATCCACCACCACGGCGCCTTTCTCGCGCAGGGCCTGGGCTTGTTCGGGGGGGATACGTTTGAATTCGGTCATGGCGGGCTCCTTGGGCGGGCGGCAAGCGGCGTCTAGCGCTTGGCGGCGGCGGGCTGTGTAACTGGAAGGGGAGATTCGCACTGGCAGCTCAGGCGCTCGCCAGTGTCGATGTTCATCAAGGTCATGGCGCCACCCCAGACACAACCGGTGTCGAGGGCGAATACACCGGGCTCATCGCAGTGACCTTCAAGGGCGGCCCAGTGACCGAAGATGATCTTCGTGTCGCGGGTCTTGCGCTCCTTGTGGGCGAACCAGGGTTTGTAGCCGGGCAGGGCGGTGTCGGCGCCTTCCTTGCTCTTGAGGTCGAGTTTGCCTTCGGCGGTGCAAAAGCGCATGCGCGTGAAGTAGTTGGTAATGACCCGCAGGCGGGTGACGCCGGTCAGGTCGTTATCCCACTTCACTGGCTCATTGCCGTACATCCCGTCCAGATAGGTGGCGAACAGTGTGTCATCGGCCAGAGCGGCTTCGACCTCGGCAGCACATTTAAGGGCTTTTTTCAGAGTCCACTGCGGCGGGATGCCAGCATGCACCAGGGCGGTATTACGGCTTTCATCGTAATGGACGAGCTTTTGCCGGCGCAGCCAGTCGAGCAGCTCCGCGCGATCCGGGGCCTCGAGGATTTCCCGCAGGGTGTCGCCCTTTTTCAAGCGCTCGATGTTATTACCGGCCGCCAGTAGGTGCAGGTCGTGGTTACCCAGCACGCAGACCAGGGAGTCGCGCAGGCGGTACAGATAGCGCAGGGTCTCCAGGGATTGCGGGCCGCGGTTGACCAGGTCGCCCACCAGCCACAGGCGATCGTTGGCCGGGTCGAAGGCTACGCGTTCAAGCAGGCATTTAAGCGGTTCCAGGCAGCCTTGCAGGTCGCCGACAGCATAGGCTGCCATCAGTGCAGGGCTCCGGGCACGGCCAGGCGGAAGGGGGCAATGATGGCGTCGAAGTGTTTACCGTCGTCGGCCTGCATCTGGTAGCTGCCTTGCATCGTGCCGACCTTGGAGGCCATCACGGTGCCGCTGCTGTAGGTGTGGCTGGCACCGCTGTCGATCCGTGGCTGTTGGCCGACGACGCCGGCGCCGCGTACTTCCTCGACATGGCCGTCACCGTCGGTGATTACCCAGTGGCGCGACAGCAGCTTGGCAGGCACTAGGCCGTTGTTCTTCACCGTGACGGTGTAGGCAAAGGCAAAGCGGTTCTGTTCGGGTTGCGATTGTTCCGCCAGGAAGCGGGTGACGACGCTGACGTCGATCTGATAGCGAGGATCGGACATGCAAGAGGCCTTAAGAGCAAAAGCGGAGGACAGCAGATGCGGATCAGTCTAGGCCATGAGGTGGGCACTAGGCCAGACATGCTGTCTGACCGGGTGTCCACCCGTGTAGGAGCCGGCTTACCAGCGATGGCGCTGGGTCAGTCGGCGGTGGGGGCAGGCTGAATCGCTAGCTGGTCGGCCAAGCGTACGAACGCGGCCAGGTCCAACTGCTCAGGCCGCAGGCTGCCGTCGACACCGGCAGCTTCGATTTCGGCGTTGCTCAGCAGCGCCTTGAGCGTATTGCGCAAGGTCTTGCGACGCTGGTTGAACGCTTCGCGCACCACTCGCTCCAGCAGGCGATGATCCTTGGCCGGGTGAGGAAGCACCGCGTGTGGCACCAGGCGCACAATCGCCGAGTCGACCTTCGGCGGCGGGTTGAATGCGCCCGGACCAACATTGAATAGATGTTCGACCCGGCAGTGGTACTGAACCATGATCGACAGGCGACCCCAATCACCGCCACCAGGACCAGCCGCCAAGCGCTCGACCACTTCCTTTTGCAACATGAAATGCATGTCGCGGATGATCCCGGCGTTGTTCAGCAGGTGAAAGATCAGCGGCGTGGAGATGTTGTACGGCAGGTTGCCGACTACCCGCAGGCTGTGGGGAGCGGCATTGAGGCTGTTGAAGTCGAACTTCAGCGCGTCGCCCTGGTGCAGCTTGAAGTTGGACTTGCCGGCAAATTGCTGGTTGAGGATTGGAACCAGGTCTTTATCCAGCTCAATCACATCCAACTGGCCGCCACTGTTGAGCAGGCCCTGGGTGAGTGCGCCCTGGCCCGGACCGATTTCCAGCAGGCGGTCTTCAGGCTTGGCATGGATGGAGCGCAGGATGCGGTCGATAACGCCAGCATCGTGCAGGAAGTTTTGCCCGAAGCGCTTGCGCGCCCGGTGTTGGTAATGCTCGGTCATATACGGGTCTCGGCCATCTGATAGGCGGTTTCCAGGGCCACGTGCAGGCTGCCGGTATCGATCTTGCCGCTGCCCGCCAGGTCCAGGGCGGTGCCATGGTCGACGGAGGTGCGGATGATCGGCAGGCCCAGGGTCACGTTGACTGCGGCGCCGAAACCTTTGTATTTCAGCACGGGCAGCCCCTGGTCGTGGTACATCGCCAGCACTGCATCGCAGTGCTCCAGATATTTGGGGGTAAACAGAGTGTCCGCAGGCAGTGGGCCACGCAGGTCCATGCCGTCTTGGCGCAGGCGCTCTAGTGTTGGTTCGATAATGTCGATTTCTTCATGGCCCAGGTGGCCGCCTTCACCCGCGTGGGGGTTGAGGCCGCACACCAGGATCCGTGGCTGGGCGATGCCGAACTTCTGTTGCAGGTCAGCATGCAGGATGCGCGTTACGCGCTCCAGGCGTTCCGGGGTGATGGCATCGGCAATCTGGCGCAAGGGTAGGTGAGTGGTCACCAGTGCCACGCGTAGGCCACGGGTTGCCAGCATCATCACCACTTGTTCGGTATGGGTCAGCTCGGCAAGGAACTCGGTATGGCCGGAAAAGGCGATGCCGGCTTCGTTGATCACGCCTTTATGCACCGGCGCGGTGATCATTCCGGCGAAGTCGCCGTCGATGCAGCCTTGCCCGGCACGGGTCAGGGTCTCCAGCACAAAGCCCGCATTGGCCTTGTCCAGATGCCCGGCAACCACCTTGGCCTGCAGCGGGGTATCCCACACGTACAGGCTGTTGGCGGGCGCTGGTTGGTCGGGCCAGTTGCCCGGCGAAACAGGCAGCAAGTCGACAGCCACGCCCAGTTGCGCGGCCCGCTCAAGGAGCAGGTCGCGGCTGGTAATGGCAATCAGGGGATGAGGCTGGGCTTGCGAGGCGAGCAGCAGGCACAGGTCTGGACCTATGCCGGCCGGCTCGCCGGGTGTCAACGCGAAACGCTGGGGTTTCACTGGGCTGCCTGGTCGGTGCCTGTTGTGTCGGCGCCAGGAAGCTTGTTTTCCACGTAGGCTTCGTCACGGATCTGACGCAACCAGGTTTGCAGCTCTTCGTCGTACTTGCGGTTACGCAGTACGGTCAGCGCTTGTTGCTCACGGGCCTGGGTGGTGTTGTCGGTGGCGCGGCGGCCAAGGACTTCCAGGACGTGCCAGCCATATTGGGTCTTGAACGGCTTGGACAGCACACCTTGCGGCGTATCGGTCATGACTTGCTGGAACTCGGGCACCAGGGCACGTGGGTCGATCCAGTTCAGGTCACCGCCGTTGAGGGCTGACCCCGGGTCTTCCGAGAAGCTTTTGGCCAAGGTGGCGAAATCTTCACCGCCTTCGATGCGCTCATAGATCTTTTGCGCCAGTTCCTTGGTTTGAGCCTCGGTGCGAATCTCGCTTGGCTTGACCAGGATGTGACGGACATGCACTTCGTCCTTCAACGAAGACTCACCGCCGCGACGTTCCAGCAACTTCAGAATGATGAAACCACCCGGCGTACGCGCAGGTTGGGTGATGCCACCCACTTCCATGGCGCTCAGCTCACGGTCAAACGGTGGTGGCAATTGCGCAGCTTTACGCCAGCCCATATCACCGCCTTCGAGAGCGTTGTCGCTGCCGGACTGGGCAATGGCCATCTGGGCAAAGTCAGCACCGGCCTTGAGACGGTCATAGATCGCCTGGGTCTTGGCCGCGGCGGCGTTGAGCTGCTCGGCGTTGGCGCTGTCTGGCGTCGGGATCAGGATATTGGCCAGGTGCAGTTCTTCGGAGAGCTGCATCTTGCCCAGGTCCGAGGCGAGGAAGTTCTTCACTTCCTGCTCCGATACCTGCACGCGTTCGGCCACACGGCGCTGACGCACACGGCTGATGATCATTTCACGGCGGATCTGGTCGCGGGCGTCCTCATAGGAGAGGCCGTCACGAGCCAGGGCCGCACGGAACTGATCAATGCTCATGTTGTTGCGTTGAGCGATGGTGCCGACGGCCTGGTTCAACTCTTCGTCGGTGATGCGGATGCCGGAGCGGTCGCCAATCTGCAGTTGCAGGTTTTCGACGATCAGGCGTTCCAGCACTTGCTGGTCCAGGACGCTGGTCGGCGGCACGCCACCGCCACGCTTGGCGATGGTTTGCTGAACTTCCTTGACCCGTTGGTCGAGTTGGCTCTGCATGATCACGTCGTTATCGACGATGGCCACTACCTTATCCAGCGGTTGCACTGCGGCGTGCGCCGCCGCAGTACCCAGGAACAGCGCGCCCAGCATCAGCGGGCGCAGACAATCAGAAAGCTTGATCTTCACGTTCACGATAACCTTGGATGCCTTTGTCGAGGAAGCTCTCTACCTTGGCGCCAGTCAGGCCGCCGAGTCCCTTGAGGACGATTTGGAGGAAGAGCCCGTGGTCGCCTTTTTCGTTCTGCGGGGCGATCTGGGTGTATTCGTCGTTGGAAACCCAATAACGGTTGATCACGCGCAGTTTCCAGCAGCAGTTGTCGTACTCGAAACCACCAAAGGCTTCCAGGGTACGGTTGCGTGCATAGTCATACTGCCAGCGGGTGATCAGGTTCCATTGTGGAACGATCGGCCACATCATCGAGAAATCGTGTTGCTGGATTTTGTAGTAATCCTTCTCGAAACCTGGTTGCCCTTCGGTGCCGTAATCGCCGCCAAACTGCCACTTACCGGTCAACTGGTTGTAGACAACCTGGTCGTTGCGATAGCGATAACCAACGTTGATAACCTTGTTTGGGTTGTCTTCCGGCTGGTAGTGGAACATTGCGCTGCCGGAACGTGCGGCGTGACTCTCAGTGTCCCAGTTGTAATCGGCAGTGGCGCGCCAGTCACGGTTGAAGCGGAACTCGTAGTCCAGGGCAATTGGCGAGACATCTGACTGCGCATCGGCGCGGTCGGCGGCGACAATGCCAGGCAATTGCACTTCGCGATCTTTGAAGTACAGGGCTTGACCGACGGAGACGCGTTGGCGCTCAAAGCCGTTTTCTTCGATCCAGCGGCTGGTCACGCCCAGAGACAGTTTGTTTTCGTCACCGATCCGATCCTTACCCGAAAAGCGGTTGTCGCGAAAGAGCGAGCTGTAGCTGAACGAGTTTTCGCTGGTGTCGAAAATCGGGATGTCGGACTGGTCTTTCTCTGGAACATAGAGATAGAACAGGCGCGGCTCCAGGGTTTGGGTGTAGTCCTTGCCGAACCACTGGGTGCTGCGGTCGAAAAACAGCCCGCTATCGACACTGGCGATTGGTATCGCGCGATCTTGAGAGCTCTTGAATTTCAGCCCCGCGTCAGCCATATCCTTTTTGCCGCTGCCGTCAAGGTCAAGATCGTACTTGGTGTACGCATACTTGAGCTTCGGCGTGATGAAGCCGTAACTCGAGGTCATCGGTAGCGAAATGCTTGGTGCTACGTTCAATCGAGTGCCGTTGGCACGGGTCAACCCAGTTACATATGTATCCAGACGGCGTTCGCCGTCAGGGAACGGGCCGCCATCTTTATTGAAGATATTGCCAGTCCTCAGATCCCGATCAAACCGCACTGCCTCGGCGTCATAAGCAAAGTACAGCCCGCCAGGACGGTAAGGCAGCGCACCATTGATGGTTAGCTGCGGCAACCGGTTGTACGGAGTGATCTGCGAGATCGTCGCCAGCTCGTAGGCTTGTACATTCAACTGAGCGGTATAAGTATCGCCGCGATAGCTGGCAGTGCCTTGCTGGTTGACGAACTCACGAGACTCAACGCCAATCTGATTGGACTTCAAATCCTGGAAGTAGAACGGATCGCTGATCTTGGTGTAGTCGATCTCGGTCAACAGCCGCGAATCCAACCCACCCTTATGCTGCCAATTGAGCATATAGCGGGTTTTGTTGTAGTCGCTCTGCTTCTTCCGTTCGTCGCTGTCATCGTTCAGATAAGCGCCGCCGAACTGACCTTCGCTGGACTTGGTGAGGTAGCGGAATTCGCCTTCCATCAACATGCCGCGCTTGGTCATGTATTGCGGGTACAACGTGGCATCGTAGTTCGGCGCCAGGTTGAAGTAGTAAGGCGTGACCAGCGTAAAGCCACTTTCCCCACCCGAACTGAAGCTCGGCGGCAGGAAGCCGGATTGACGACGATCATCAATCGGGAAGTAGATGTACGGGGTGTACAGGATCGGGATGTTCTTGACCCGCAACGTCGCGTTGGTCGCCGTACCGAAGCCGGTGGCCGGGTTCAACGTGATGTTGTTGCCACGCAGTTGCCAGGCATTGCTGTCCGGCTCGCAGGTGGTGTACGTACCATCCTTGAGGCGGATGATCGCGTTTTCGGCACGCTTGGCGTACAGCGCGTTACCGCGGATGCGCGATTTGTGCATCACGTATTCGGCGTTGTCGATCTGCGCGGCGCCGGTGTCCAGTTGGACCTGGGCGTGGTCGCCAACGATCAGCGCGCCATTGTCGCGCATACGCACGTTGCCGTTCAGCTCGCCGCGGTTCTCGGCCTGGTACAGGCTGGCCTCTTGGGCCTCGACCTGCATGCTGCCCTGGCGCATGACCACGTCACCGGCCAGGGTTGCAACTTGGGTTTCCTGCTCGTAACGAGAGGCCTTGGCACCGATGAAGGTCGGCGCATCGCTCTTGTCCGTCTTGTCGTTCATGCCAGGACGGATCGGCTCGATGTACGCACCGGCGCAATAAGGACCGGTTTCGGCCAGTTGCGCAGCGGTGAGTTTCTCGCGAGGGACCCAGTCCAGGTGGCTGTAGTCGGCGCTGCGCGAGCGCAGGCCACGGCCCTTGGATTCGGTGACCAGCTTGGTCTGCGGCACGGCTTCGGCACCAGCAGCTTCGCCTTGCGGCGTGCCGTTGGCCGAGCTGACGGCGCTGCCGTCATGCACCGGACGCGGTGGCAAAGGGGCTGCGCTGGCTTTCGGCGCGCAATCCCAGGCACCCGAAGCAGAGACTGAGCAGTCATACTGTTCCGCGGCGACCACGAATGAGGTGGCGAAAGGTTGCATGGCCAGCAGACTGCCGGTTACCAGCAACGGAAATTTTCTACGAAACGCGGGGGATTTCAAT
The DNA here is from genome assembly GCF_012985695.1 of Pseudomonas sp. WS 5027. NCBI lineage: Bacteria > Pseudomonadati > Pseudomonadota > Gammaproteobacteria > Pseudomonadales > Pseudomonadaceae > Pseudomonas > Pseudomonas sp. WS 5027. The sequence goes on from NZ_JAAQWU010000017.1 coordinate 114,503, forward strand.
GCCATCTTATTAGTCCGGGCTTCCTGCGTGCCATCTGCCCGCGGTGTGGGCCGCACGCCTCTCGATGGTCTGAAAAAGATGCGTGATAATAAAGCATGACCCGCTTGACGGCTAGCGCCGTCGGAGACCCTTGTAATGCCCGACCAAGATCTACGTTTGCAACACCTCAAAGCCTGGCTTGATCAGCAGTTACCCGAGCTTTTCCATGCCCAGGGTTGGGGGGCCGTACCCCCGGCTACATTGACTGCGGCCAGCAGCGACGCGAGTTTCAGACGGTACTTCCGTTGGGAAGGCGAAGGTCGCACATTTGTCGTGATGGATGCCCCACCCCTCCAGGAAAACTGCAAACCTTTCGTCGATATCGCACGAATGTTGGCGAAATCGGGAATAAATGTTCCACAAATTTATGCCGAAGATCTGTCCCAGGGCTTTCTTTTGCTCAATGACCTGGGCAAAAACACCTACCTGGATGTGATTGACGGTGAAAATGCCGACCAATTGTTTGCCGAGGCCATCGACGCGTTGCTGGCTTTCCAGCAATTGCCGATGGACGCCGGGTTGCCTAGCTATGACGTGCCGTTGTTGCGCCGGGAGTTGGAGTTGTTCCCCGAATGGTACGTGCGCCGGCACCTGGGCATTGAATTCGATGATCAGCAGGTGGCGCTATGGCAGCGGGTCAGTCAATTGCTGATCGATAGCGCCCTGGCCCAGCCCAAGGTCTTGGTGCATCGCGACTATATGCCGCGCAACCTGATGATCAGCGCGCCGAACCCAGGTGTGCTGGACTTCCAGGATGCGGTCTACGGCCCCGTGACCTACGACATTACCTGTCTGTTCAAAGACGCCTTCCTCAGTTGGCCCCAAGCGCGGGTACGCCAATGGCAGCGTGGTTACTGGGAACGTGCTGGCCAGTTGGGCATCCCGGTACAGGCGGATGTTGAAGACTTCCTGCGTGCCAGCGACTTGATGGGGGTGCAGCGTCACCTCAAGGTCATCGGTATCTTCGCGCGTATCTGCCACCGTGATGGCAAGCCGCGCTACCTGGCGGACGTGCCGCGCTTCTTTGCCTATATAGAAGCGGTGCTGGCCGATCGTCCGGAACTCGCCGAATTGGGCGAGTTGCTGTCCAGCCTGCGCCAACCGGCCGAGGCCCACGTATGAAGGCCATGATCCTGGCGGCCGGCAAGGGCGAGCGGATGCGTCCGCTTACCCTGCACACCCCCAAGCCACTGGTCCAGGCCGGCGGCAAACGCCTGATCGAGTATCACCTGGAGGCGCTGGCCAAAGCCGGATTCACCGAGATCGTCATCAACCATGCCTGGCTGGGCCAGCAAATCGAGAGTTACCTGGGAGATGGCGCACAGTACGGCGTGCGCATCCAGTATTCGCCCGAAGGCGAGCCGCTGGAAACCGGTGGCGGGATTTTCCAGGCCTTGCCCCTGCTGGGAGACGAGCCGTTCCTGGTGGTCAATGGCGATATCTGGACCGACTATGACTTTGCCCGCCTCAAGCAGCCCTTGAGCGGCCTGGCGCACTTGGTGATGGTCGACAATCCGCGCCATCACCCCAGTGGTGGCGATTTCTATATCAAGGACGGTTTGCTTCATGATGCAGCGCCCGATGCCGATAACCTGACCTTCAGTGGCATTTCGCTGCTGCATCCCAAGCTGTTCGCGGGTTGCAGCGCCGGTGCCTTCAAGCTGGCGCCCTTGTTGCGCACGGCGATGGCTCAAGGCTTGGTCTCGGGGGAACACATGGATGGACGCTGGATTGACGTCGGTACGCTGGAGCGCCTGGCGCAGGTTGAAAATCTGCTGACCGTGGGCCAGTAAGATGCTGTGGCCAGGGACTCTGATCGGAGCCGGGGCGGGGTTTGCCATCGCCAGTATTCCGGGGGCCATGTTGGGCGCGCTATTGGGCCAGGCGCTGGATCGGCGCCTGCAATTGCGCAGTTGGGCGCAACTGCGCGAACGCCTGGGCGGCCGACCGGCGCTGCGCAATGACGAGCTGCTGTTTGTGTTATTGGGCCGCCTGGCGAAGAGCAACGGGCGGGTGGTGGACGGGCATATTCAGCAGGCGCGGGTGGAGATGCGCTCGCTGGACATGACCGAACCGGCCCAGCGCCGGGCGATCGCAGCGTTCAATCGGGGCAAGTCGGGGACCGATCGCGTGCGCAGTTACCTGCGCGTGCTCAAGTCCCAGCCCCATGCGGCGGAAGGTGTGCTGCGTGCCTGCTGGCGCATGGTCTGGGCCGACGGCAAGGCCAGCGTCGCCGAGCGCGACCTGATCGAACTGTGGGGCAAATGGCTGGGGTGGACGCCACAACAGATCCAGGCCCTGGCCCACGATTACGAACCGGATCGCAAACCCCTGGCCACCCGCGGCGGCACCTACCAGGAAGCGCTTCGGATTCTCGGTGTGAGCGCCACGACCGAGCCTGCGGTCATCAAGCGTGCGTATCGAAGGCTACTCAGTCGCCATCACCCAGACAAGATTGCCGGCAGTGGCGCCAGCCCTGCGCAAGTACGCGAGGCTACCGAGCGTACGCGGGAGCTGCATAGTGCTTACACGATAATTCGCGAGCAGCGCAATTTCCGCTGAGCCCCTGTAGGAGCGAGCTTGCTCGCGAAAAACGTAAGCTCAATGCGTTTATTCTGGCTAAACGCGGCGACCTCAGGTTTTTCGCGAGCAAGCTCGCTCCTACAAGGAGGGGATCAGCTTGCGCTGTTTTGCGGGCTCAACCAGCCGCGAATCCGTCGGTACAACTGTTCCTGGGCCGCTGAGCTATTACCGGGAATCGTCTTCAACGACACCTGCTTATAGTTGTCATTCTTCAGCCGCTTGCTCGCCTGGCCGCGCTCCAGCGCCAGTTTGCTTGCCAAGGCGCTGTCTTGGTAGAAGACATCGGCAGTCGCCAACTTCAAGGCCGGCACCAACTGTTGCAGGTCCGGTTGACGGCCCACCGGCGTCTGCGCGGCGACCATAATAAATTTCTGCACCTGGGCCGGTTGTTTTTCGCTCAGGTAGCGCGCAGCCCACCAGGCTCCGGTCCCGTGCCCCAACAGCACGACGCTGCGGGCGTTCTGGGTCTGGGCATAGGCGACGGCGGCATCGATACGGGCGAAGATTCGTGTTGCGTCGGTCTTGTCCTGCTCATCCACGCCAGGGACCACGGCCGGGTCGGTGCCTTCGGCTTCGGCGCTGGCCGCTTGTTCAATTGGCTTGGGCGCGGCGGTGCTGGCATCCTTGCTGCTGGTGTCGACAGCCGCGTCGGGGGCCTGGATGACCCGCGGTGGCAGGGTGTCCAGGCTCTGGTCGGGCAGCGACAGGCTCAGGCTGCTCCAGGCGGCATCCGGCAATTTCTGGCGCAAAGGCCCGATTGCTTGCGGCCAGTCAGCAGTTTCCCCGGCGCCGGGGACGATAATCACCACACCTTGCGGCTCGGCGCTGTTGGCCGGCTTCCACAGGGCCAGGAATGACTCGTCGCCGGCCTGTAACTGTTGCTGTTCCTGGGGCGGCAGTTGCCGCTCCAGGGCGTTGGCTTCTTCTTGGCTGCGCTCGGGCAAAGGTTGGCGTTCCGGCGGCTTTTCGGCGGTAGCCGGCGCGGTGTCAGCCGCCTGTACGCAAAAGGTGCTGGTAAACAGAAGCGACAGGCACAATGCTGGCAGTGTCGAACGGTGAAGCAGGGGCATAGTGGAATCCCGGCCAGAAGTGATCCCGGCAGCCTAATGGGTTGGATGTGAGATGTGAATGATGATTTTTCGCTGTCTGCTGGTTATCGGCTATCTGTGCTTTCCCTTGATGGCGAGTGCCGCGCCTGCGTCCGTGGTGCCGCCGGCGGTGCTCAATGTCCAGCAGCGCGAGTGGCTGGCGCAGCACCCGCAACTGCGGGTCGGCGTGGTGTTGCAGGCCCCCTACGCACAGTACGACCGGCGCCTGCAGCGGTTGTCCGGGGCCAATGTCGAGCTGATGCAGGCGCTGGCCAAGGCGTTGAATATCGAACTGACCTGGCGCAACTTCCCCACTCAAGAACAGTTGGAAGACGCCTTGCGCGAGGACGCGGCCTGCTGCAAACCCCGGCCGGCCTACGCCTGTGGCTATTTTCTGACCCGTATATGCGTGTGCCCCAGCACATCGTGGGTATCCGTGACGGCAGCGGCGCAGTGGACCTGGAAAAACTCGACGAACACTCGCGGGTTGCCGTGCGCATGCCCAGTGCCGTGGCCGATTACCTGCGCAGCAATTACCCTAACCTGAACCTGCAAGGCGTGCCCCTGGAGCGCCAGGCCCTGCAATTGTTGGTCAGCCAACAGGCGCGCTATGCCGTGATCGATGAGGCGCAGTTGAGCCGGCTGTCGGTCGAGCCCGAATTCGCCGGCCTGGCAGTGGTCGGTGATATTGGCCTGCCGCAATTGCTGCGGGTAGCCACTCGGCGTGACTGGCCGCCCTTGGCGGACATTGTCGAGAGCGGCCTGCGCGCCATTCCCGCCCGTGAGTTGGAACAGTTGCACGCCCGTTGGCTGCAACCCAAATACCCACGGCTCTCGGAGTCACCGGGGTTCTGGCAAAACCTCAGCCTGCTGCTGGGCCTGCTGTTGCTCGCGTGCCTTGCGATCGCGGTGTGGCAGCGTCGGCAAAAACATGCCCTGGAGCACCAGTTGCTGGCCGCCCGTGAGGAAAGCGCGGCCCGTGCCGCCGGCGCAGAAGCGTTGCGCCTGACCCAGTTTTCCATCGACCAAAGCACCGTCGGTATCCTCTGGGTCAACTGGGACAGCCATGTGCGCTATGCCAACGTCGCCGCCGAAGCCATGCTCGGCTACGCCCCAGGCGCGCTGATCGAGCGCCCGTTGATCGAGTTCGAACCCAGCCTGAGCATGGACCGCTGGCTGAACCTGTGGAAACGCGCCCGCGCCAGCGAAGATGGCGCCCAGAGTTTCGCCACCCAGTGCCTGCGTGCGGATGGCAGCCTGTTGCCCACGGATGTATCCCTGAGTTTCCTGCGCTTTGCCGGCGGTGAGTACCTGGTGGTGTACCTCAACGACGTCACCGAACGGCGCCGGGCACTGGCTGCGCTGCAGGAAAGTGAAGCGCGCCTGCAAGGCATCGCCGCCAATGTGCCAGGGCTGGTGTTTCGCCTGGAGCGCCTGCCGTCGAGCGCGGCCATCGACTTTGCCTATATCAGCGAAGGCAGCGAACGCCTGGTGGGCTATTCGCCGTCCGTGCTCAGCCATCGCGATGTGGGAATTCGCAGCGTGGTACACCCCGAGGACCGCGCCAGTTATCACCAGACCCAGGACCAGGCCATCGACAGCGAGAGCAACTGGTCGTGGCAAGGTCGCATCCTCACTCGCCAGGGCGAGCAGCGCTGGGCCGAGATCAAGGCCGTTACCCGGCGCATGGAGGATGGCGCGGTGGTCTGGGACGGGATCGTCTGGGACATCAGTGATAGCAAACGGATTGAATTGGAGCTGGACGCCTCGCGGGCGCAACTGCGCGAGTTGTCGGCTCACCTGGAGACCGTGCGCGAGGAAGAGAAGGCGCGGATCGCCCGCGAAGTCCATGATGAGCTGGGGCAAATGCTCACGGTGCTGAAGCTGGAAACGTCCATGTGCGAGTTGGCTTACGCCCAGTTGGACCCTGGCCTGCACGAGCGCCTGAACAGCATGAAGCGCCTGATCGCCCAACTGTTCCAATTGGTCCGCGATGTGGCCACCGCGCTGCGTCCGCCGATTCTCGACGCCGGGATTGCATCGGCCATTGAATGGCAGGCGCGGCGCTTTGAGGCGCGCACGCAGATCCCTTGCCTGGTGCAAGTGCCGGATTCCCTTCCGGCGTTGAGCGACGCCAAGGCCATTGGCCTGTTCCGCATCCTGCAAGAGGCGCTGACCAATGTCATGCGCCATGCCCAGGCGCATACTGTGGAACTGACCCTGGTGGTGGAGGGCGCCAATCTGCGGCTGACCATCAGCGATGATGGCGCAGGCTTTGTCGCCGCACCGGGGCGCCCGGCGTCGTTTGGCCTGGTGGGTATGCGCGAGCGCGTGCTGATCATGGGCGGGCAGTTGACCCTGGACAGCGAACTGGGAGAGGGCACCACCCTGAGCGTGACGGTGCCGTTGGATGCGCCTTAGGCCCCTTGTGGGAGCGGGCTTGCTCGCGAAGGCGGTGTATCAGTTACACATAAGTCAACTGACACGCCGCCTTCGCGAGCAAGCCCGCTCCCACATTTTGAATATCGGCGTTTAATCGTTATAGAGAGGAAAGTCCCGTGATCCGCGTATTGGTAGCCGAAGACCACACCATCGTCCGTGAAGGCATCAAGCAGTTGATCGGCCTGGCCAAGGATCTGCTGGTGGTGGGTGAGGCGGGGAACGGCGAGCAGCTGTTGGAAGCCTTGCGCCATACACCATGCGAGGTCGTGTTGCTGGATATCTCGATGCCCGGGGTCAACGGCCTGGAAGCGATTGCACGAATCCGTGCGCTGAACAATCCGCCGGCGATCCTGGTGCTGTCGATGCATGACGAGGCACAAATGGCTGCCCGGGCGTTGAAGGTCGGCGCGGCGGGGTATGCCACCAAGGACAGTGATCCGGCGCTGTTGTTGACGGCAATTCGCAAGGTGGCCGCAGGCGGGCGTTATATCGACCCGGACCTGGCCGACCGCATGGTGTTCGAAGTCGGCCTCACCGATGCCCGGCCCTTGCACTCGCTGTTGTCCGAGCGTGAGTTCTCGGTGTTCGAGCGCTTGGCCCAGGGCGCCAATGTCAACGATATTGCCCAGCAACTGGCCCTGAGCAGCAAGACCATCAGTACCCACAAGGCGCGGTTGATGCAAAAGCTCAACATCACCTCCCTGGCAGAACTGGTGAAATACGCCATGGAGCACAAACTCCTGTAGGCGTATCTATTTGCGACATCCCTGCAACACTCCGCAGCCCATGCTTGCGGCTTGTCGCGTTCTCCTGGTCGCGCAACTGTCCCATGCCCGCCATTCGTGTAGGGCAATCCCTACCCCGAACCTTCCACCGCGCTGATGCCAATCTCTCTTGCGCCCCGATTTCCGGGGGCTTGCGCCTGGACTACGCTAGCTCCACAGCAGTCCAAAACACAAAGGTGCGGGTATGAGCGAGGTGGATTCAAATGATGTGCTGGTCAGCTTTCGTGGTGTGCAGAAGAGCTACGATGGCGAGAACCTGATCGTCAAAGACCTCAACCTGGACATTCGCAAAGGCGAGTTCCTGACCCTGCTGGGCCCGTCCGGCTCGGGCAAGACCACCAGCCTGATGATGCTCGCAGGCTTTGAAACGCCGACTGCCGGGGAAATCCTCCTGGCCGGCCGCTCGATCAACAATGTGCCGCCGCACAAGCGCGACATTGGCATGGTGTTCCAGAATTACGCGCTGTTCCCGCACATGACCGTGGCCGAGAACCTGGCGTTCCCCCTGACAGTCCGGGGTTTGAGCAAGACCGATGTCAGCGAGCGGGTCAAGCGCGTGCTGAGCATGGTGCAACTCGACACCTTCGCCCAGCGCTACCCCGCGCAACTCTCCGGCGGCCAGCAACAACGGGTGGCGCTGGCCCGTGCACTGGTGTTCGAACCGCAGTTGGTGTTGATGGACGAACCCCTCGGCGCCCTCGATAAACAGCTGCGTGAACACATGCAGATGGAGATCAAGCACCTGCACCAGCGCCTCGGCGTGACCGTGGTCTACGTGACCCACGACCAGGGTGAAGCGCTGACCATGTCCGACCGCGTGGCGGTGTTCCATCAGGGCGAGATCCAGCAGATCGCACCGCCGCGCACCTTGTATGAAGAGCCGAAAAACACCTTCGTCGCCAACTTTATCGGTGAGAACAACCGCCTTAACGGCCGCCTGCACAGCCACACCGGTGAGCGTTGCGTGGTCGAGTTGGCGCGGGGCGAGAAGGTCGAGGCGCTGGCGGTGAATGTCGGGCAGATCGGCGGCCCGGTGACCCTGTCGGTGCGCCCGGAGCGGGTCAGTCTCAACGGCTCCAGCGAAAGCTGCAGCAATCGCTTCTCGGGCCGGGTGGCCGAATTCATCTACCTGGGCGATCACGTACGTGTGCGCCTGGAAGTCTGCGGCAAGGCCGATTTCTTTGTGAAACAACCGATCGCCGAGCTGGACCCGGCACTGACGGTCGGCGACGTGGTTCCGATTGGCTGGCAAGTCGAGCACGTTCGCGCACTCGACCCACTTCTAGAGGCGAATTGATCGCCCCCTTGGCTTCACCCAACCCTGCACGTGGAGAGAACAATAAATGTTGAGATCCCTGAAATTGACCGCCCTGGCCATTGGCCTGGCGGGTGCTTCACAGGTCATGGCAGGTCCGGACCTGACGGTGGTGTCGTTTGGCGGCGCGAACAAGGCGGCCCAGGTCAAGGCCTTCTATGCCCCGTGGGAAAGCGCGGGCCACGGCAAGATCATCGCCGGCGAGTACAACGGTGAGATGGCCAAGGTCAAAGCCATGGTCGATACCAAGAGCGTGTCCTGGGACCTGGTGGAAGTCGAGTCGCCGGAACTGTCCCGTGGCTGTGACGAAGACATGTTCGAACCGCTGGACCCGAAACTGTTCGGCAACCCCGACGACTATGTGAAAGGCGCGATCCAATCCTGCGGCGTGGGGTTCTTTGTGTGGTCCACAGTGATGGCCTACAACGCCGACAAACTGAAGACTGCGCCCACCAGTTGGGTAGACTTCTGGGACACCAAGAACTTCCCGGGCAAGCGTGGCCTGCGCAAGGGCGCCAAATACACCCTGGAATTCGCCTTGATGGCCGACGGTGTGGCGCCCAAGGATGTCTACAAAGTGCTGGCCAGCAAAGATGGCCAGGACCGCGCCTTCAAGAAACTCGATGAACTCAAGCCGTCGATCCAGTGGTGGGAAGCCGGCGCACAGCCGCCGCAGTATCTGGCTTCGGGCGATGTGGTCATGAGCTCGGCCTACAACGGTCGGATCGCCGCCGTGCAGAAAGAGAGCAACCTGAAAGTGGTGTGGAACGGCGGCATCTACGACTTCGATGCCTGGGCAATCCCCAAGGGCCTGAGCAAGGAGCGCGCCGTGGCAGCGAAGAAATTCATCGCCTTCTCCGTCGCACCGCAGCAGCAGAAAACCTATTCGGAAAACATCGCCTACGGCCCAGCCAATACCCAGGCCGTGCCGCTGCTGGCCAAGGACATCCTCAAGGATATGCCGACCACCCAGGAAAACATCGCCAACCAGGTGCAGATCGATGTGAGCTTCTGGGCGGATAACGGCGAGCAGTTGGAGCAGCGCTTCAATTCCTGGGCCGCCAAGTAATAAGCCGCGCCGCATAACCCATTGTGGGAGCTGGCTTGCTCGCGATGGCGGTGTATCAGTTACACATGAGTCAACTGACAGGCCGCCATCGCGAGCAAGCCCGCTCCCACAGGGGATCTGCGGTGTTCAGCAGATTGCATTTATTTTCGTTACCCGGAGCTTGCCATGGCCATCGCCGTTCCCTCGAACGAGGTCACCACCCCCAGCTTGAAGCAACGCCTGGCGCGGGCCGAGCGGCTTAACCGCTGGAAGGCCCAGGCCTTGATCGCGCCACTGGTGGTGTTTTTGCTGCTGGTGTTCCTGGTGCCCATCGTTGCGCTGCTCTATAAAAGCGTCGGTAACCCGGAGGTGGTCGCCGGCTTGCCGCGTACCGTGGTGGCGGTTACCGCCTGGGATGGTCGCGGCCTGCCCGGCGAGCCGGTGTACCAGGCTGTCAGCGAGGACTTGGGCGAAGCCCGCAAAAACCAGACCCTGGGCGATCTGTCCAAGCGCTTGAACATGGAACTGGCGGGCTATCGCAGCCTGCTGACCAAAACCGCGCGGGCGCTGCCGTTCAGCGAAGTGCCGGCCTCTTATAAAGAAGCGCTGGAAAACCTCGACGAACGCTGGGGCGACCCGGCGTACTGGCAGGCAATCCGCCGCAATACCAGCAGCTTGACGCCTTATTACCTGCTGGCGGCGGTCGATCATCGGATCGACGACCTGGGCGAAGTTGCCCCGGCCACGCCGGACCAGGCGATCTACCTGGATATCTTCGCCCGGACCTTCTGGATGGGCCTGGTGATTACCGTGTGCTGCCTGCTGCTGGCCTATCCGCTGGCGTACCTGCTGGCCAACCTGCCGGCGCGCCAGAGCAACCTGTTGATGATCCTGGTGTTGCTGCCCTTCTGGACCTCGGTGCTGGTGCGGGTCGCTGCGTGGATTGTGTTGCTGCAGTCCGGCGGCTTGATCAACGGTGCGCTGATGAGCATGGGCATCATCGACAAACCCCTGGAACTGGTATTCAACCGGCTCGGGGTCTACATCTCCATGGTGCATATCCTGCTGCCGTTCATGATTCTGCCGATCTACAGCGTGATGAAGGGTATTTCACCGACCTATATGCGCGCGGCGATTTCCCTGGGCTGTCACCCGTTTGCCAGTTTCTGGCGGGTGTACTTCCCGCAAACCTATGCAGGCGTCGGTGCCGGTTGCCTGTTGGTGTTTATCCTGGCGATTGGTTACTACATCACCCCGGCGCTGCTGGGCAGCCCGAACGACCAGATGGTCAGCTACTTCGTGGCGTTCTACACCAACACCAGCATCAACTGGGGCATGGCCACCGCGCTAGGCGGCTTGCTGCTGCTGGCGACCGTGGTGCTGTACCTGATCTACAACTGGCTGGTGGGCGCCAGCCGCCTGCGCCTGAGCTGAGGAGCGCCTGATATGTCCAGCAGTCCTTACATGTCACCCATCGAACGGGTGTGGTTCTACAGCTTGCGGATCCTATGCGGCCTGATCCTGTTGTTCCTGATCCTGCCGGTGTTGGTGATCATCCCGCTGTCATTCAACTCCGGAAGTTTCCTGGTGTACCCGTTGCAGGGGTTTTCGCTGCACTGGTACCAGGACTTCTTCGCCTCGGCGGAATGGATGCGCGCCTTGAAGAACAGCATCATCGTCGCCCCGGCGGCCACGGTGCTGGCGATGGTGTTCGGTACGCTGGCGGCCATCGGTCTGACTCGCGGCCACTTCCCCGGCAAGGCGCTGGTGATGGCCTTGGTGATTTCGCCGATGGTGGTGCCCGTGGTGATTATCGGCGTGGCCAGTTACCTGTTCTTCGCTCCGCTGGGACTGGGCAACAGCTTCTTTTCGTTGATCGTGGTGCATGCGGTGCTGGGCGTGCCGTTTGTGATCATCACCGTGTCGGCGACCTTGCAGGGGTTCAACCATAACCTGGTGCGGGCGGCGGCCAGCCTGGGAGCATCGCCGTTGACCGCGTTTCGCCGGGTGACGCTGCCGCTGATTGCGCCGGGGGTTATTTCCGGGGCGCTGTTTGCCTTTGCCACGTCCTTCGATGAGGTGGTGGTGACGCTGTTCCTCGCCGGGCCCGAGCAGGCGACCTTGCCGCGGCAGATGTTCAGCGGCATCCGCGAAAACCTCAGCCCGACCATTGCCGCCGCGGCAACCTTGCTGATTGCCTTCTCGGTGGTATTGCTGCTGACCCTGGAGTGGCTACGTGGGCGTAGCGAAAAACTGCGCACCGCACAGGTCTGACGCCAAGCACAGATCAAAATGTGGGAGCGGGCTTGCTCGCGAATGCGGTGTGCCAGTCAGTACATGTATTGGCTGACCCAACGCATTCGCGAGCAAGTCGAATCGTCGCACCGCCGCACCCACATTGGATATGTGCTCTCTGGGGGCCATTCAGCCGCTGAATGGCAGACAACCCACATTCCCCAGCTATTCTTGTGCCAGCCCCCCAACTTATAAGAGGCCGCGCACATGAGTACCTCCTCATTCAAGATCGCCCACAAACTGCTCACCGGCCCAGGCGCCATCGAGCAATTGGCCGCCGAGTTGACCCGGCTGGATATCGATAACCCGCTGATTGTTACCGATGCCGCGTTGGTCAAGTCCGGCACGGTGCAACTGGCATTGGCGCAGTTGGGTGATCGCCCCTACGAGATTTTCGACCGGGTGCTGCCCGACCCGGAAGTCGCCATCGTCGAGGACTGCATGCAGGTCTACCGTGAGGGCGGGCATGACGGCCTGATCGGCGTGGGCGGTGGCAGTGCCATTGATATCGCCAAGAGTGTTGCCGCCTATGCCGGTTATCACGGCGCCCTCGCGGATTTGTTCGGCGTGGACCAGGTGCCGCGCAAGGGGCCGCCGCTGATTGCCATACCTACCACCGCCGGCACCGGTTCGGAGGTGACCAATGTGGCGATTCTTTCGGACAAGGCCGCGCAATTGAAAAAAGGCATCGTCAGCGACTACCTGCTGCCGGATGTCGCGCTGATCAGCCCGCAAATGACCCTGACCTGCCCGCGCAGTGTCACGGCTGCCAGTGGTGTGGATGCCCTGGTGCATGCCATCGAGTCCTATCTGTCGCTGAACGCCTCGCCGATCACCGATGCCTTGGCCATCGGTGCGATCAAGTTGATCGCCAAGGCTTTGCCCAAGGCTTATGCCAACCCGGCCCACCTGCAGGCGCGTGACGATATGGCCACCGCCAGCCTGATGGCCGGCATGGCGTTCGGCAATGCCGGGGTGGGCGCGGTGCATGCGTTGGCCTATCCGTTGGGCGGGCGCTTCAATATTGCCCATGGAGTGAGCAACGCGTTGTTGCTGCCCTACGTGATGCACTGGAACAAGCTGGCCTGTGTCGAGCGCATGCAGGACATTGCCCAGGCCATGGGCGTGAATGTCAGCGGCTTGAGTATCAACGACGCTGCCGACCAGGCGGTGGAGGCGATGACGCGGCTATGTGCCGCAGTGGAAATTCCCCAAGGCCTGCGCAGCTTCGGCGTGCCCGAGGAGGCGATCCCGGCCATGGCGGTAGAAGCAGCGGGAATCGAGCGCCTGATGCGCAACAATCCGCGCAAGCTCAGCGCGGCGGATATCGAGAAAATCTACCGCGCCGCCTATTAGCCATTGAGTCAGGTCACGGTGCGCGCAACAAAGCATGAGGTATACAATGCGCGCCATCGTGATTTAGCTCAGAAAAGGTGCGTCATGCAGCCCTTCGTTATTGCTCCATCGATCCTCTCTGCCGACTTCGCCCGCCTGGGTGAAGAAGTGGACAACGTGTTGGCCGCCGGTGCCGACTTCGTACACTTCGATGTCATGGACAACCACTATGTGCCGAACCTGACCATCGGCCCGATGGTCTGTGCAGCACTGCGCAAATACGGCGTGACCGCGCCTATCGATGTGCACCTGATGGTCAGCCCGGTGGACCGCATCATCGGTGACTTCATCGAAGCCGGTGCGACCTATATCACCTTCCACCCGGAAGCCACGCTGCACATCGACCGCTCCCTGCAGTTGATCCGCGAAGGCGGTTGCAAGGCCGGGCTGGTATTCAACCCGGCGACGCCGCTGGACACGCTCAAGTACGTGATGGACAAGGTCGACATGGTCTTGCTGATGAGCGTCAACCCAGGCTTCGGCGGGCAGAAGTTCATCCCCGGCACCCTCGACAAGCTGCGTGAAGCTCGTGCGTTGATCGATGCCTCTGGCCGCGATATCCGCCTGGAGATCGACGGTGGGGTCAACGTCAACAACATCCGTGACATCGCGGCGGCGGGCGCCGACACCTTCGTCGCCGGTTCGGCGATCTTCAACACCCCTGACTATCAGGCGGTGATCGCCAAGATGCGTGCAGAACTGGCGCTGGCGCGTCCATGAGCGGTTTTGAGCAGTTGTTCCCCGGTAAGTTGCCACGGCTGGTGATGTTCGATCTGGACGGCACCCTGGTCGACTCGGTGCCGGACCTGGCAGTGGCGGTGGACCAGATGCTGCTCAAACTGGGGCGCAAGCCTGTGGGTATCGAGTCGGTGCGCGACTGGGTCGGTAACGGCGCGCAGATGCTGGTGCGCCGGGCCCTGGCCAATCACATCGATGCCGAGGGAGTCGATGACGTGGAGGCCGAGCACGCGCTGGAACTGTTCAACGCCGCCTACGAAGACGGCCACGAACTGACCGTGGTTTACCCCGGCGTACGCGATACCCTCAAGTGGCTGCACAAGCAGGGCGTGGAAATGGCCCTGATCACCAACAAGCCGGAACGCTTCGTTGCGCCGCTGCTGGACCAGATGAAGATCGGCCGGTATTTCCGCTGGATCATCGGCGGCGATACTCTGCCGCAGAAAAAGCCCGATCCAGCGGCGCTGTTCTTTGTGATGAAAATGGCCAATATCCCGGCGTCCCAGTCGCTGTTTGTCGGCGATTCGCGCAGTGATGTGCTGGCGGCAAAAGCGGCGGGCGTGCAGTGCGTAGCCCTGAGCTACGGCTACAACCATGGCCGGCCGATTGCTGAAGAGTCGCCGGCGTTGGTCATTGATGACCTGCGACTGCTAATCCCCGGTTGCTTGGGAGCGGGCGCTGAGATAACGTTGCCCGACGCTGTCCCATCCCCTTCTGGAAATCCCATCGTGGTGGTCACTCGCAAACTCTGGATGAAAGTCATCAAGGCCCTGGCCCGCTGGCGTTGGCGCGCCTGACTGATCCTGGCCGCGCTGCGGCACGTTTGCATACCTGACCGTTAGACCCTCACGCCACGAGGCACCTCATGATCCGCGAAGAATTCCTGCGTTTGGCCGCTGCCGGCTACAACCGCATCCCCATGGCCCGGGAAACCCTGGCCGACTTCGATACGCCGCTGTCGATCTACCTGAAACTGGCCGACGAGCCCAATTCCTATCTGCTGGAATCGGTGCAGGGCGGTGAAAAGTGGGGCCGTTACTCGATCATTGGTCTGCCGTGCCGCACGGTCTTGCGGGTGCATGACCATCACGTCAGCATCACCCATGACGGCGTCGAGATCGAAAGCCACGATGTGCAAGACCCGCTGGCCTTCGTCGAAGCGTTCAAGGCGCGCTACAACGTGCCGACCATTCCTGGCCTGCCGCGTTTCAATGGCGGCCTGGTGGGGTATTTCGGCTACGACTGCGTGCGTTACGTGGAACAGCGCCTGGGCAAATGCCCGAACCCCGATCCGTTGGGGGTGCCGGATATCCTGCTGATGGTTTCCGACGCGGTGGTGGTGTTCGACAACCTGGCCGGCAAGATGCACGCGATCGTCCTCGCCGACCCGGCCCAGGCCGATGCGTTCGAGCAAGGCCAGGCCAGCCTCGAAGCCCTGCTGGACAAGCTGCGCCAACCGATCACCCCGCGTCGCGGCCTGGACCTCAGCCGTCCGCCGGCGGCCGATCCGGTGTTTCGCTCCAGCTTTACCCAGGATGACTACGAGCGTGCGGTGGATACCATCAAGGAATACATCCTCGCCGGTGACTGCATGCAAGTGGTGCCGTCGCAGCGTATGTCCATCGACTTCAAGGCGGCGCCCATCGACCTGTACCGGGCGCTGCGCTGCTTCAACCCGACGCCGTACATGTACTTCTTCAACTTTGGCGACTTCCACGTGGTGGGCAGCTCGCCAGAAGTGCTGGTGCGTGTCGAAGATAACCTGATCACCGTGCGCCCGATTGCCGGCACCCGCCCCCGTGGCGCGACCGAAGAGGCCGACCTGGCGCTCGAAGAAGACCTGCTGTCTGACGACAAGGAAATCGCCGAGCACTTGATGCTGATCGACCTGGGGCGTAACGACACCGGGCGCGTTTCGGAAATCGGCTCGGTGAAACTCACCGAGAAAATGGTGATCGAGCGTTACTCCAATGTGATGCACATCGTCTCCAACGTTACCGGCGAGCTGAAGGCCGGCCTGACGGCAATGGACGCGCTGCGCGCAATTCTGCCGGCGGGCACCTTGTCTGGCGCACCGAAGATCCGCGCGATGGAAATCATCGACGAACTGGAACCGGTCAAGCGTGGTGTCTACGGCGGTGCCGTGGGCTACTTTGCGTGGAATGGCAACATGGACACCGCCATTGCGATCCGCACGGCGGTGATCAAGGACGGCGAACTGCATGTGCAGGCGGGCGGCGGGATTGTTGCTGACTCGGTACCGGCCCTTGAATGGGAAGAGACCCTGAACAAACGCCGGGCGATGTTCCGGGCGGTGGCGTTGGCCGAGCAGAGCCCGCAGGACTGACGGCCGGTCCAGATCCAGCTGTGGGGCGGGTTTGTGTGGGAGCGGGCAAGTCGAATCGTCGCACCGCCGCTCCCACATTGGTTTTACGTTGGACTTGCGACCGTATTAGAAATCCAGGCTCACCCCGACACTGACTCCCTGCTGGGTCACGCTGTCATCCTTCCTTACGTTATAGGCCGCCCGCAACGCCAGCTCCTGAGTCAGCTTGTGGCTGACCCCGAGGCTCAAACGGTCGGAGTTGCTGCGGGGCGTGTAGCCGTCCAGCTTGAAGTCGATCCCCTGCACGCTGTTGAGCGAAATGTTCACCTTCTGGGTGTCATTCTCGAACTCATGCTCGTGAGCCACTTCGCCAAACACCTGGGTTTGTGGGGTGACCCGGTAGCTGCCCTGCAGACCAACTCCCAGGCGCTTGGAATCGCGTTGCTGGTCATCAAACGTCAATGCGGTGGAGCGGCTACCTTTTTCCCCGTAGCCATCGACCTCGACCCGCGCGTAGTCAGCGCTGATGAACGGTGACAGGTGCCAATCGCTGCCGACCCCGGCAATGTCATAACCCACACGGCCGCTCAAGGCCCAGAGCCAGCCGTCGGTGTCGCCTTTTTCGGAGCCTTCGCTCACGCCCAGGGCGAACTTGCGCTTGAGGCTGTCGAAGTCCAGTCGGCCGCCGGTCAGCGCGGCATCGGCCCACCAGTGATTGTGCTGATACTGCGCGAATGCGCTGCCCATGTAGCTGTTGAGCTTGTAGTCCGAGTCGCTGGCGCCGGCTTCGAGGGTCTGGCGATACAGCCCGGCTGCAACACCTACGCGCCAACTGTCGTCGAGCCGATAGCTGCCACCGACATTCAGGTTATAGCCACTGCCGTCGCCACTGGCGGAGCTGCGTTGATCATCAAAGTCCAGGCGCTGGCCACCGCCGGCCACAATGGCGCGCCATTGGCCGACGGCCTGCCAGTTGCCATTGTCTGCCTGCCATTGGTTGCGCAACTCATCCTGGTGCGCACGCAGGGTGCCTTGGGCCATTTCCGGTAGCAGAGTCAGCTCCCAGGGGGCGGCGAGCAGCGAATAGGCGTAGTCGGCGATCAAGCGCTGCCCGGCGACGGTGGGGTGGACCGAGTCGTTGTAGATCAACTTGGTCGGATCCGGGTTGGTGCCACCGATGCCATAGGTGGGGTTGGCGGTGCAGCTATTACCACTGAAGCAGGTACCGGTAAGGTTTTGCCCGGTCGCCAGGCCAAATCGGCCCGGGTCGGCGAAGGATTCCTGCAACAACAGTGGAATATTCAACGGGATGATCTGGGCATCGATCTGCGACAGGCGTTGTACCAATGCCTGGTTGAAAATATTACTCAGGGCGGAGGTCGCTGCCTGCTGTGGTGTGCCGTTGATGGCAGGTGTCAGGCCCAGGTCGGGTAGCATCCACACCATGATGTAGCGTGCGCCGGCTTGTTGCAGGGCTTGGGCGCTGTCGGCCAGGCGCCCACCTGCGGCAACGGCGTCGCCCGGGCTACCGACGCGCTGTTGCAGGAAGTCATTACCGCCACCTGACAGAAAATACAGCGCGTTAGGGTCGGCGCGCCCACCGTTTGCCGGCAGATAACCCTGGCGACTGCGCAACACAGTGCCAGCGCCCGCATTGCCGGGTGGGATCGCGGTGTTGGAGACCGAGGTGATGGAATCCAGAATGTTGTCGGTACGGTAGCCGCCGACCGCCCAGTTATTACCGTCGGGCAAGCCTTGTGCCGCGCGAACCGGCGAGGTGGAGGCATTCAGGTCGTTTGGCGCTACGCCCAGTTTCGAGCCCAGCAGGGTTGATGACACCAGGCCATAGTCGCCTTGGAAGGTCGGACCGGTACGGTTGGTGAAGCGCAAGCTGGCGCCAGACAAACCATCGGGAAACTGGCCCGCGTCGGCCAGGCTATCGCCGAAAACGACCATGGTTGAATAAGGTGAAGGTGCTGCAAACGCCTGCGCGCAGGCGAGTGCCAAGAGGCAGCCGGCAAGGGGCGCAACAAAAGATGGTCTGAGCATACGCAATTCCATGTGATTGTTTTTGTATCGGAAGTGGAACACTAGCAATGTAGTGGGAGTTTTCTGCGAGGAAAAACGTTTTTTCTTACAAACCCTCGGTCATCAACCCCGTATTTGCTGCTCCATATTGCACCGTCGGCGAGGCTACGTTACTGTGCGGGAACGTATGAACGAGACCCTCCCCGTGTTGATCATCAGCAAACTCTTGATGCGAGTAGTCAAGGCACACGCCCGTTGGCGTTGGCGCGCCTGAATTTTCTCTGCCGGCCCGGCCGGACCTGTACCGATTTGCCTTCTTCACCCTTTGTTCGATGCCCCTTGCCGGCTAATCCTGGCAACTGGAAAGTGCGTCTGGCAGCGGGTCACTCTCTTGGAAGGCGGTCATTTGAAATCAGTGAATTCAAGAGGTTTGAACCCACATGTTGCTGATGATTGATAACTACGACTCCTTTACCTACAACGTTGTGCAGTACCTGGGTGAACTCGGTGCCGAGGTCAAGGTGGTGCGCAACGATGAACTGACAGTCGCCGAAATCGCCGCCCTGAACCCGGAGCGCATCGTGGTTTCGCCTGGCCCTTGCACGCCGACAGAGGCGGGCATTTCCCTGGAGGCCATCAAATACTTTGCCGGTAAGTTGCCAATCCTCGGCGTGTGCCTCGGCCACCAGTCCATCGGCCAGGCCTTTGGTGGTGACGTCGTGCGCGCACGCCAAGTGATGCATGGCAAGACCAGCCCGGTGTTTCACAACGACTTGGGCGTATTCCACGGCCTGAACCTGCCGGTGACGGTGACGCGCTACCACTCGCTGGTGGTCAAGCGCGAGACCTTGCCCGAATGCCTGGAACTGACAGCCTGGACCCAGTTGGAAGACGGCTCGGTCGACGAGATCATGGGCCTGCGACACAAGACACTGAATGTCGAAGGGGTGCAATTTCACCCCGAATCGATTCTGACCGAGCAGGGCTACGAGCTGTTCGCCAATTTTCTCAAACAGAGCGGCGGCACGCGCTAAGGACCTTCCATGGATATCAAGACTGCCCTGAGCCGTGTCGTCGGCCATCTGGACCTGAGCACCGCTGAAATGAGCGATGTCATGCGCGAAATCATGACCGGTCAATGCTCCGATGCGCAGATTGGCGCCTTTATGATGGCCATGCGCATGAAGAGCGAGAGCATCGACGAAATCGTCGGCGCCGTTTCAGTGATGCGCGAGCTGGCGGACAAGGTCGAGCTCAAGACCCTCGACGGTGTAGTCGATGTGGTCGGCACCGGCGGCGACGGAGCGAATATCTTCAACGTATCGACGGCGTCTTCCTTTGTGGTGGCGGCCGCCGGCTGCACCGTGGCCAAGCATGGCAACCGTGCCGTATCGGGCAAGAGCGGCAGTGCCGACCTGCTGGAAGCGGCCGGTATCTACCTGAATCTGACACCGGTGCAGGTGGCACGCTGCATCGATAACGTCGGCATCGGCTTTATGTTTGCCCAGTCTCACCATGGGGCGATGAAGCACGCCGCTGGCCCGCGCAAGGACCTTGGTCTGCGCACCCTGTTCAACATGCTTGGCCCGCTTACGAATCCGGCCGGTGTGAAACATCAGGTGGTGGGCGTGTTCAGCCAGGCGCTGTGCCGGCCATTGGCCGAAGTGTTGCAGCGCCTGGGCAGCAAACATGTGCTGGTGGTGCACTCCAAGGACGGCCTGGATGAATTCAGCCTGGCCGCGCCGACCTTTGTGGCAGAGCTGAAGAACGACCAAGTCACCGAATACTGGGTCGAGCCAGAAGATCTGGGTATGAAGAGCCAGAGCCTGCATGGCCTGGCGGTGGAAAGCCCGGCGGCCTCCCTGGAATTGATTCGCGATGCCCTGGGGCGCCGCAAGACTGAAAACGGCCAGAAAGCGGCTGAGATGATTGTTCTGAATGCTGGCGCGGCACTTTACGCAGCCGATCACGCCTATAGTCTTACAGAAGGTGTCGCCTTAGCCCACGATGCGCTGCATACGGGGCTGGCTCGCGAAAAGCTCGAAGAGCTGGGAGCATTCACGGCCGTATTCAAAATGGAGAATGAAGGATGAGTGTGCCAACAGTCCTGGAAAACATCCTCGCCCGCAAAGTTGAAGAGGTGGCCGAGCGCCGCGCCCGCGTGAGCCTGGCCGAGCTGGAAGGCCTGGCGAAAAGCGCCGATGCGCCGCGCGGCTTCGCCAATGCGCTGATCGCCCAGGCCAAGCTCAAGCAGCCTGCGGTGATCGCAGAGATCAAAAAGGCCTCGCCGAGCAAGGGGGTGATCCGCGAGCACTTCGTGCCGGCAGAAATTGCCGCCAGTTACGAGAAGGGTGGGGCGACCTGTCTTTCAGTGCTGACCGATATCGACTACTTCCAGGGTTCCGACGCTTACCTGCAACAGGCCCGTGCTGCGTGCAAGTTGCCGGTGATCCGCAAGGACTTCATGATCGACCCGTACCAGATCGTCGAGGCCCGGGCATTGGGCGCCGATTGCGTGCTGCTGATCGTTTCGGCGCTGGACGACGTAAAGATGGCCGAACTGGCGGCAGTTGCCAAAGGCGTGGGCCTGGATGTGCTGGTTGAAGTCCACGACGGTGACGAACTGGAGCGTGCGCTGAAAACCCTCGATACGAGATTGGTGGGGGTCAACAACCGCAATCTGCACACCTTTGAAGTCAACCTCGAAACCACCTTGGACCTGCTGCCGCGAATTCCCCGCGACCGCCTGGTGATTACCGAGAGCGGGATCGTCAATCGTGCGGATGTAGAGTTGATGGAAATCAGCGACGTCTATTCGTTCCTGGTCGGTGAGACCTTTATGCGTGCGGAGAATCCGGGGGCTGAGTTGCAGCGCCTGTTTTTCCCGGAGCGTGGTATGCCAGTCAGCGGTTCGACGCTGGATTGACTTGAAACGCGGTCACTGTGGGAGCTGGCTTGCCTGCGATAGCGGACTTTCAGTCAACGCATTGGCGACTGATACATCGCTATCGCAGGCAAGCCAGCTCCCACACAAGCCAGCTCCCACATTTGCTTTTGTGTTTATTCAGAGAGGTAAATGCCCGATGATCCAGCCCGTAGCGATGACCGTTGAAGCAGGCCTTGCCGCCGAGCAGGACTTGCTGGCCGCCGTCTGTGCGGGTGAGCAATCATTCGGGCTGCTGTTCTGGCAACCCAGCGACCAGGCATTGGTGATGCCTCGCCGCCTGAGCCGCTTGCCTGCGTTTGAAGCGGCGAGCCAAGTGTCGGCAGCCCACGGTTGGCCGGTATTGCTGCGGGAAACCGGCGGTGAACCGGTGCCGCAATCGAGTGCCACGGTCAATATCGCTCTGGTCTACGCACCGCCGCGCAGTGAAGGCGACCAGGGCCGGATTGAAACCGGGTACTTGCGTCTGTGCCAACCCATCTGCGATTTGCTGACTGAGTTGGGCGGCGATGCTTCTTTAGGCGAAATCGACGGCGCCTTTTGCGATGGCCGCTATAACGTCAATCTCGACGGACGCAAAATGGTCGGTACTGCCCAGCGCTGGCGCCAGAGTGGCGGGCGCCCGGTGGGCCTGGTGCATGGCGCGCTGTTGCTGGATAACCATCGCGAGGAGCTGATTGCTGCGGTCAACCGCTTCAATGAGGCGTGCGGCCTTGAACAACGGGTTCGCGCCGACAGCCATATCGCCCTGCATGAAGCTTTTGCTGCGCCGGATGCAATCAGCCGCCTCGACGGTTTATACCGCCAGATGCTGGCGCCGGTCTTTGCGCACTAGCGGGTGCCAAACACCACCATCGTCTTGCCTTTGACGTGAACCAGGTTGCGCTCCTCCAAATCCTTGAGCACCCGACCGACCATCTCCCGCGAACAACCGACGATCCGCCCGATTTCTTGGCGAGTGACCTTGATTTGCATGCCGTCGGGATGGGTCATGGCATCTGGCTGCTTGCACAGCTCCAGCAGGCAGCGGGCGACGCGTCCGGTGACATCGAAGAACGCCAGGTCGCCGACTTTGCGCGTGGTGTTGCGCAAGCGCTGGGCAATCTGGCCGCTCAGGGCATAGAGAATCTCCGGATCTTGTTGGGCCAGCTCGCGAAATTTTGCATAGCTGATTTCCGCGACCTCACACTCGATCTTGGCTCTCACCCAGGCGCTACGCTCCTGTTCTTTGCCGGCTTGCTCAAACAGCCCCAGTTCCCCGAAAAAATCACCGGTGTTGAGGTAGGCGATGATCATTTCGCGGCCGTCTTCATCCTCGATCAGAATGGTGACCGAACCTTTGATAATGAAGAACAGGGTTTCCGAGCGCTCCCCGGCGCAGATGATGTTCTGCTTGGCTGGGTAGCGCCGGCGTTGGCAATGGGTCAGTAACTTATCGAGGTTCTTGATCTTGGGTGTGGGGGTAACAGCAACCATGGTTGTATCCCGAAAAGACTGCACGGTGTGGTTGGGCTTGTATTTTTATCGAGCGAGGTCCATCCAATGGATGGCAATGCGCCATTGATTTGGCGCCAGCTTAACAGACACATTCTGACTCGATCAGGGAATTTATCTATCAAGGCCTACTGTTGATGGTCTTGCGGCAGAACACTGCGCTCGCGGGGGCCTGTGATAAGCTGGCGCCCCTTTTTTAGCAGTGGAGTCTGGGCGATGAAGGCACGCATCCAATGGGCGGGCGAAGCCATGTTCCTCGGTGAATCGGGCAGCGGCCATGTGGTGGTCATGGATGGCCCGCCGGAAGCCGGTGGTCGCAATCTGGGTGTACGGCCCATGGAAATGCTCCTGCTTGGCGTGGGCGGCTGCAGTAACTTCGATGTGGTCAGCATCCTGAAGAAGTCGCGCCAGGCGGTGGAAAGCTGCGAAGCCTTTCTGGAGGCCGAACGCGCTACCGAAGACCCGAAGGTATTCACCAAGATCCATATGCATTTTGTGGTCAAGGGGCGCGCGCTGAAGGAAGCGCAGGTCAAGCGGGCTATCGAACTGTCGGCAGAGAAGTATTGCTCGGCCTCGATCATGCTCGGCGCGGCCGGTGTGGCCATTACTCATGATTACGAGATCATTGAGCTGGGTTGACCTTTTGTAGGAGCGAGCTTGCTCGCCAAGAACGCCAACGATAACGGGTTTAGTCAGGCTGCCCGCGGTGTCCTTGAGTTTTTCGCGAGCAAGCTCGCTCCTACAATGTTCGTGTGAGGTTTAAATGCGGTAAGTACTTTTGGTCATGACCTTGGCCATCAGGCTCATGCCAAACCTTACCGGCGCCGGGAAGCGGAAGCCGCCGGCATTCAGCGCGCTTTCTGCGTGGTGTTCTTCGTCGATACGCATCTGCTCAAGAATCGCCCGGGACTTTTCGTCCTCGGCCGGCAGTTGTTCCAGGTGCTCATCCAGGTGCTTGCATACCTGATGCTCGGTCGCGGCGACGAAGCCCAGGCTGACCTTGTCGCTGATCAAGCCAGCAGCGGCGCCGATACCAAACGATAAACCATAAAACAGTGGGTTCAGCACGCTGGGGTGGCTGCCCAACTGGCGGATACGTTGTTCGCACCAGGCCAAATGGTCGATTTCTTCCTCGGCGGCATGCTCCATGGCGGCACGTACTTGCGGCAGCTTGGCAGTCAAGGCCTGGCCCTGATACAGCGCCTGGGCACAGACTTCACCGGTATGGTTGATACGCATCAGGCCGGCGACATGACGGGTATCAGTCTCGCTCATTTGCGCTTCGGGTTGCACGATGGCCGGTGATGGGCGATACGGCTGGCCGCTGAAAGGTAGCAGCGTGCGCATGGCCGTGTCGGCTTGCAGCAGCAGTCGGTCAATCGGCGAGTAGTGACGTTGGGTAGTCATGCTGACCTCCGGGAAAAATCTCGGCGGCCAGTTTACCGCAAGAGAGGGGCGTGCGTTTGCGCTGGGTCATGCTTCTTACAAGGACCTGCTTGCCGGCGATGGGGCTCTTGAGGCCGCCATCGCCGGCAAGCAGGCTCCTGCAATAGGGCTTCAGCCCGGTGGCCAGTTCATCTGGCGTTGACCCAATACATGCATATGAATGTGATAGACGGTCTGGCCGCCATCCTCATTGCAGTTCATGACTACGCGAAAACCTTTTTCACAACCTTGTTCCACGGCCAGGCGCTGGGCGGTGAACAGGATGTGTCCAGCCAGGCCTTTGTCTTCTTCCGTCAGGTCGTTGAGGGTGCGGATCGGCTTTTTCGGAATCACCAGAAAATGTACGGGGGCCATTGGCGCAATATCGTGGAAGGCCAGGACCTGGTCATCCTCGTAGATAATCCTCGCGGGTATTTCTCTGTTGATGATCTTGGTGAACAGAGTATCCACAGCTGTTTCTCCATTATGAAAGTGCAGGGTGAGTGTACTCAGCAGGTCAGCGCGGGCAATAGGCCTTGTTGATTGCGCCGGCAATCTTGCGGGTCAGCCAGCGTGGGCTCAAGCGCGGGCTGAACGCCAGCCAGCGGTTACGGCGACCGGGAACGATGATCGCTTTGTTCTTGGCCAAGGCACGTACGGTGTGCAGAGCCACTTCTTCCGGGCTCATCAACTGCAGGCCGCCCAGCTTGGCGGTGTCCATCTGTGCGGTGCCGAAGAACGCGGTGCGTGTTGGGCCGGGGCAAAGCACTGAAACCTTGATGCCGCAGCTCTTCAGCTCTTCGCGCAGGCCTTCGGAGAAGTGCAGCACATAGGCTTTGCTGGCGTAATAGGTGCTCATCCAAGGCCCCGGCTGGAAGGCTGCAACCGAAGCGACGTTGAGAATCTGCCCACCGCCGTGCAGGGCCATGGAATTGCCCAGTGCGTGGCACAGGCGAGTCAGGGCCAGGATGTTGACTTCGATCAGGTCTTGCTCGGTCATCCAATCCTGGGCCAGGAATGGCCCGCTGGTGCCGATGCCGGCGCAGTTGACCAGCAAGTCGATCTGCCGCTCGCCTTCTTCCAGCTCCAGCAGGAACCCGGACAGGCGCAACGGCTCGCCCAGGTCACAGGCACGGAACAACACCTCGACGCCAAAGCGTTGGGTCAGTTCTATGGCAATACTTTCCAACTGATCACGCTGGCGGGCCACCAGAATCAAGCTGCGGCCGCGCCGGGCCAGTGCTTCGGCCAAGGCCAGGCCGATGCCACTGGAGGCGCCGGTGATCAGAGCGTAACGGGTCATGCGTTTCTCCATCGCAACGCCACCGAGCCTGCGACAGATGCGTCACAGGCGTGGGGCGTTTCTTCATTCTTCCGGAGAGTCTACAGGTTCGGCCGCATCGTCAGCACTTTGCACGTCTTCTTCACCGACGATGACGCTCTGGTCAGCGTCTTCATCGGTGGTCATGGAGCTGCTTTCATAGCCGCCGTCCACGCTGCTTTCGAGCTGGTCCAGGTAACCGCCCATGGCCAGCATCACCATAGTGGCGAAAATCAATGGAAGCAGCGCTAGCCATAGGGTGGCCAGGACCTTCACTGCGGTCGAGTTGCGTGGCGGTGGCGCACCATATTGGTTGGCGCCCGCATTGCCTGGCAACACGATCAGCAGGATCGGGAAAATGCTGCCCACAATCGGTACGAGGTTCAGGAACCATAACCAGCCGGACCAGCCCAGGTCATGCAGGCGCTGCACAGTGATCTGGACACTGATCCACACAGACGCCACGAGCACGACGAAACCAAGCAGTGAGCCAATGATCATCGCGGCGGTGGGAGATACTGCGGCAATGCCCAGGCCCACGGTGAACAGGGCGCCCACGAGGGCGAACATCGCCAGGCTCAGCACCAGGGTCCAGGCCAGGAAGCGCAGGCGCCCGATACGGCCGTTGACGGTAAACACCTTGAGGGTGGAAAACTCTGGAAGATTATCCCCGACAGCTGCGCGCGGCGGTGCGTATGGCGAAGCAGTTGGTCTTGAGAAGTCAGAGCGGCCGGAATCGGTCTCATGAGTTTCAGCCAGGCTGAAGGCCACGGGTTGTTCGGCTTCGATACGTGCATCAACACCGGCGTTCTTCAGGGCCGCCAGGTAGGTTTCGGCATCGGGGTGAGACAGGTCGCGCTTCAGGGCGACCGGGCGCCCGGTGAACAGCTTTTCGATCGCTTCGACGTCGCTTTTGAACAATTCGGCCAGGTTCAGCTTGGCGGTGGTGCTTTCGACACCCGGGAGCAGGGCTCCATCAAACACAATCTTGAAACGGTTGTCGCTCATGCGGGCATCCTTGTCACTTTTCAGGGGGGTAATGCAGGCCTGCTTCAATCGGCAGGCCTGGCGGGTGTGTCAGCGTGGCCAGCGCAATTGTACCGCTTGCTCGCGCGCCTTGCGGTATTCGGCATCGAGACGGGCAACCAGTTCATCGACGCTGGGCAAATCGTTAATTTCACCGACGCCCTGGCCCGCGGACCAAACAGTCTTCCAGGCCTTGGCTTCGTCGCTGAGTGGCTTGAGCTTGGAGCCAAAGTTGATCTCACCCTTACCTTGCAGGGCGGCGAGGTCGAAACCGGCGCTTTCCAGGCTTTGACGCATAAAACTGGCGGGCACGCCGGACACCGCCGGAGTGTGCACGATATCGGCTGCCCGCGATGTGAGCAGCATCTCTTTATAGGCATCGGGGGCGTGGCTTTCAGTGGTACCGATGAAACGTGTACCGAAATACGCGAGATCAGCACCGATCAATTGCGCGGCGAGGATCTCGTGGCCATGGTTCAGGCAGCCGGCCAGCAGCAGGGTCTTGTCGAAAAACTGGCGGATTTCGGCGATCAGCGAGAATGGGCTCCAGGTGCCCGCGTGGCCGCCAGCCCCTGCCGCCACTGCGATCAGCCCGTCGACCCCTGCTTCGGCAGCTTTTTCGGCATGGCGCCGAGTGGTGACGTCGTGGAACACCAGGCCGCCGTAGCTGTGTACGGCATCTACCAACTCCTTGACCGCACCCAGGCTGGTGATAACGATCGGCACCTTGTGTTCGACGCAGATCGCCAGGTCAGCCTCAAGGCGCGGGTTGCTGTTGTGCACGATCAGGTTGACCGCGTAAGGCGCGGGGTTGTCCAGCAGCGCCAGGCCCGCTTCGATTTCTTCCAGCCAAGCCTTGAACCCGCTGCTTTCGCGCTGGTTGAGTGCCGGGAAGCTCCCGACCACGCCATTGCGACAGCACGCCAGGACCAGTTGCGGATTGGAAATCAGGAACATCGGCGCAGCCACCACAGGCAGGCGCAGGCGTTGTTCAAGCAAAGCGGGCAGCGACATTGGAAGTACCCCGGTTTAAGTGCGGCTGATTAGAGTTAGAACGGCTTTACGACGACCAAAATTACAATAGCCAGCAATATCAGAACCGGCACTTCATTGAACCAGCGATAAAAGACATGGCTGCGGGTGTTTTCGCCACGGGCAAAACGTTTTACCTGGGCGCCACACATATGGTGGTAGCCGATCAGGAGCACCACCAGGGTCAGCTTGGCGTGCATCCACCCACCCTGGCTGAAGACGCTTGGGTTTAGGCTGATCAACCAAATGCCGAATACCAGGGTGGCGATCATCGCCGGCAGCATGATGCCCTTGTACAGCTTGCGTTCCATGAGGCTGAAGCGCTCCTGGCTGACGGCATCCTGGCTTTGTGCGTGGTAGACGAACAGGCGCGGCAGGTAAAACAGCCCGGCAAACCAGCAGACAATGCTGACGATATGAAAGGCTTTGAGCCATAGATAAAGCATTTTTAGTTATTCCCAGGTTCACGGTGACTGGAGATAGTAGAGGTTAGAGTGCGCGCACGTCACGTTGACGGTTGTCGCAGAACGATACGACCCCTATTATCGACGGCTTTCCAGTGGGTTCGTTGAGGGCAGGTTTATGGTCAAGGTCGGTATCGTCGGCGGCACGGGTTACACCGGTGTCGAATTGCTGCGTCTGTTGGCTCAGCATCCGCAAGCTGAGGTGGTGGTCATCACCTCCCGATCCGAGGCTGGCCTGGCCGTTGCCGATATGTATCCGAACCTGCGCGGCCATTACGATGGCCTGGCGTTCAGCGTTCCGGACATCAAGACCCTGGGTGCCTGCGACGTCGTGTTCTTCGCCACACCACATGGGGTTGCCCATGCCTTGGCGGGTGAGTTGCTGGCGGCCGGGACCAAGGTCATCGACCTCTCGGCGGACTTCCGCCTGCAGGATGCCGATGAGTGGGCCAATTGGTACGGCCAGCCCCACGGTGCTCCGGAGCTGCTTGAGGAGGCGGTGTATGGTTTGCCTGAGGTCAATCGCGAGCAGATCAGCAAGGCGCGCCTGATTGCCGTGCCAGGTTGCTATCCGACGGCGACCCAGTTGGGCTTTCTGCCGCTGCTCGAAGCCGGTCTGGCGGATGCTTCGTGCCTGATTGCCGACTGCAAGTCGGGCGTCAGCGGCGCTGGTCGTGGTGCGGCCGTAGGCTCCTTGTACTCCGAGACCTCGGAAAGCATGAAAGCGTATGCCGTAAAAGGGCATCGCCACTTGCCGGAAATTCGCCAAGGCCTGCGTCGGGCTGCCGGCAGTGACGTCGGTCTGACGTTCGTGCCGCACCTGACCCCGATGATCCGTGGGATTCACTCGACGCTGTATGCAACCGTCAAGGATCGCTCGGTGGACCTGCAGGCACTGTTTGAAAAACGCTATGCCAATGAACCGTTCGTCGATGTGATGCCAGCTGGCAGCCACCCGGAAACCCGTAGCGTGCGCGGCGCCAACGTATGCCGGATCGCCGTGCATCGTCCGCAGGACGGCGACCTGGTCGTGGTGCTGTCGGTCATTGATAACCTGGTCAAAGGCGCGTCGGGCCAGGCTGTGCAGAACATGAACATCTTGTTCGGCCTCGATGAGAAGCTCGGTTTGTCCCATGCCGGCATGCTGCCTTAAAGCGTCGGCTGCAGTGCAAAAGGCCCGTTGATCGGGCCTTTTGCGTTTTTAAGGGCGGCTACGCAGATTGATATACCGTAACAATAGTTGACCGCTTTTCTAGGAGAAGCGGATAATGGCCGCCATCACGCATATGGCGGCGCTACGCCGGGAGATTATCAGCATGAGCGTTGAATCCTTCACCCCCACGGCTTTGCAATTCACCCACGGTGCTGCGCACAAGGTGAAGAGCCTGGTCGATGAAGAGGGTAATGATCGCTTGAAGCTGCGCGTATTCGTTACGGGCGGCGGTTGTTCAGGGTTTCAGTACGGCTTTACCTTCGATGAAGATGTGGCCGATGACGACACCATCGTCGAGCGCGAGGGCGTAAGCCTGGTCGTGGATCCGATGAGCTTCCAGTACTTGGCAGGTGCCGAGGTGGATTACCAGGAAGGTTTGGAAGGCTCGCGCTTTGTGATCAAAAATCCGAATGCCACCACGACTTGTGGTTGCGGTTCGTCGTTCTCGATCTGATCGATAGCGGATAGGCAAAACGCCGCTTGGCTCTTATGGGGTCAAGCGGCGTTTTGCTATCTGTGTGTCAGGCGGGGTAGATCGCGCCAAGTACGCGAAGGCCGCGGGCACCGGTAACGCTTGGGCGGTTGGCGGCGATACCTTCAAGGCAGCAATGGGCCAGCCAGGCGAAGGCCATGGCCTCCACCCAGTCGGGGTCTACACCGTGGGTGGCAGTACTGCTGACGCGAGTGGCCGGCAGCAAGGCTGCGATACGCTTCATCAGTGTTGTGTTATGGGCGCCGCCACCACATACCAGCAGAGTTTCGGTTTGCGGTTGTGCGCTTTGCAACGACTCGACGATGGTCTGCGCCGTCAGTTCCAGCAGTGTGGCCTGGACATCTTGCGCACTGAATGATGGCAATCGACCGAGGTGGTATTCCAGCCAGGGCAGGTTGAAGACTTCGCGCCCCGTGCTTTTAGGGCCCTTGGTCAGGAAGAAGGGATCGCTGAGCAGTGCGGTCAGTAATTGGGGTTGGATCTTTCCTGTCGCAGCCCATTGGCCGCCACGGTCAAAGTTATCGCCCCTTTGCTGGTGAATCCAGGCGTCCAGCAGGACATTGCCCGGGCCGCAGTCAAAGCCAGCTACCGGTTTGTCGGTCTCGATCAGGCTCAGATTGCTGAAGCCGCCGACGTTGAGTACTGCGCGATTGCCGCCAGCCTCGCCAAACAGCGCTTCGTGAAAGGCTGGCACCAGCGGCGCACCCTGGCCACCGGCGGCTACATCGCGGCTACGAAAGTCACTGACCACGGTTATTCCGGTCAGCTCAGTCAATAAGGCGGGGTTGCCAATCTGCACGGTAAAACCGCGGGCGGGCTCGTGGCGAATGGTTTGTCCATGACTGCCAATCGCGCGGATATCGTGGTGTGTGAGTTGCTGTTGCTCAAGCAGGGCATGGACGCCCTGAGCGGCGAGTGTTACCCAGTTTTGCTGGGCAATCGCCGATCGCGCGATCTCGTCAGGGCCGCTGGCACAAAGGCTTAGCAGTTCGACACGCAGGGACTCAGGCATGGGGATGTAATGGGTGGCGATCAGGTTGACCGCCGTATCCTGCTCGATCAGCGCAATGTCCAGGCCATCAAGGCTGGTCCCGGACATGACACCTATATAGAGCGCCATCGCTTAGCGCTTCGCCGAAGCCAGCATGGTGGCGCGTTCCTGGTCCATGCGTGCCATCAGCGGTTGGCTTTGCTGAAGGAAACGCGCGCGCTCGGCCTTGGCGATCGGGTCGGCCATTGGTAGCTTCTGGCCCAGTGGGTCGACGTGCACGCCGTTGACCTGGAACTCATAGTGCAAGTGTGGGCCGGTGGACAGGCCGGTGGTGCCGATGTAGCCAATCACTTGACCCTGCTTGACGTTGCCGCCGGTCTTCACGCCTTTGGCAAAGCCTTGCATGTGCCCGTATAGCGTACGGTAGCTGTTGCCGTGTTGGATGATGACGGTATTGCCGTAGCCGCCGCGACGTCCGGCCAACAGTACCTTGCCATCGCCGGCCGCCTTGATCGGTGTGCCGCGCGGTGCTGCATAGTCGACACCTTTGTGGGCGCGAATTTTGTTCAGAATTGGGTGCTTGCGGCCCATGGAAAAACGCGAGCTAATACGGGCGAAGTCAACCGGAGTACGGATGAAAGCCTTGCGCATGCTATTGCCATCGGCGGTGTAGTAGCTGCTGTTGCCTTGTTTGTTGGTGTAACGCACGGCGGTGTAGGTCTTGCCGCGATTGGTAAAACGCGCCGACAGGATATTGCCGGTACCGACGACCTTGCCGTTGGCTACCTTTTGCTCGTAGATCACGTCGAATTCGTCACCCTGGCGAATATCCTGAGCGAAGTCGATGTCGTAGCCAAATACGCTGGCCATGTCCATGGTCATGCTGTGGGACAGGCCTGCGCGGGCTGCGGACTGTGACAGTGAGCTGTTGATAACACCGTGTACATAGGCAGAGCGCATCACCGGCTTGGTGGTCACGCGATTGAAAGCGAAGCCCTTGGCGCCCTTGGTTAGGGTGATGCTTTCAAGATCGTTGAGGTTGGTGTGCAGCGTGGTCAGTTGACCTTCTGGGTTCAGCTCGAACTCAAGTTTCTGGCCGCGCTTGAGCTGGGTGAATTGCTTGGCTTGCTTATCGCTGGCCAGTACATCGTTAACGGTCGCGGCTGGAAGGCCGACTTTCTCGAACAGCGTCGACAGCGTGTCGCCTTTGGCCACGATTACTTCACGGTGCTCGGGGCCCTTTGCTACCTTGGGTGCAGGTGCTGCCTGGGCGGTTGTCTTGGTGTCATCCGTGCTGTCTTCGATCTGTGCAAACGGCGACTCGACGCTTGCGGTTGTGGCTTGTTGCGCGTCAGAAGCGTCTTGATCTTGTGTCAGTTGTTCAACCGGGCTCTCCAAGTCAAGACTTAAGGTCGTTCGTTTGGCTTCTACGTCACTGGAAGGGAATACCAGGAGTGCCAGGCTGAGAAGGGCGGCGATACCACTTGCGGCGAGCAGGTGGGTCTTCGGGTAAAGCGGCGGCGCTTTAGACGGTTCAGTGGTCATAGGTAATTTTGACTTTGAAAAGATGAAGTGGAAAAGATGAATGACATGATGAAGATGAAATAACTGTATAAAATATAACCAAATCATCTGTGGTGCAAGCTCGCGAATGCAGGGCTCGCCGAATGGTGTTCGTTTGCAGGGCAAAACTTGTAATTAGTCCCTGATCTTGTATGGTTGGTTCCCTTTGAATCTGAGCCTTGCGGGTCTGTTATGAAGTCGGTTGAAGAGCAGCTAGCGCTGATCAAACGTGGTGCGGAAGAACTGTTGGTCGAGGCCGAGCTGATCGAAAAGCTCAAGCGTGGCCAGCCCCTGCGTATTAAGGCTGGCTTTGATCCGACGGCACCGGATCTGCACCTGGGTCACACCGTGCTTATTAATAAGCTGCGTCAGTTCCAGGAGCTGGGGCATCAGGTGATCTTCCTTATAGGTGACTTCACCGGGATGATCGGTGATCCGAGCGGTAAGAGTGCTACACGCCCGCCGCTGACCCGTGAGCAGGTTCTGGATAATGCCGAGACCTACAAGACCCAGGTCTTCAAGATTCTTGATCCGGCCAAGACCGAGGTCGCGTTCAACTCTACTTGGATGGATCAGATGGGGCCGGCGGACTTCATTCGCCTGACGTCCCAGTACACCGTTGCGCGGATGCTTGAGCGCGATGACTTCGATAAGCGCTATTCCACCAATCAGCCTATCGCGATTCACGAGTTCCTGTACCCGCTGGTTCAAGGGTATGACTCTGTGGCTCTGCGTGCGGATGTCGAGCTGGGTGGTACCGATCAGAAGTTCAACCTGCTGATGGGGCGTGAGCTGCAGCGTGCGTATGGTCAGGAGGCGCAATGCATTCTGACCATGCCATTGCTGGAAGGGCTGGATGGCGTGAAGAAGATGTCCAAGTCGTTGGGCAACTATGTCGGCATCCAGGAGGCGCCAGGCGTGATGTACGGCAAGCTGGTTTCTATTCCGGATGCGCTGATGTGGCGTTACTTCGAACTGTTGAGCTTCCGCTCCATGGATGAGATCAATGCATTGCGTGCCGACGTAGAGGCTGGTGCGAACCCGCGGGACGTCAAGATCAAGCTGGCGGAAGAGATTGTTGCGCGCTTCCATGGTGAAGAGGCTGCGGCCAGCGCTCACCGTGCTGCGGGTAATCGCATGAAGGATGGCGAGTTGCCGGATGATCTGCCGGAGATTGAATTGACTGCTGCCGAGGCAATGCCGATCGCTGCTGTCCTTAATAAGGCGGGCCTGGTGAAGAACTCGGCCGTGGCGCGTGATCTTCTGGGGTCTGGCGGTGTGCGTATAGATGGTGAGGTTGTCGATCGCACCTTTATATACGAGCTGGGTGCGACCCACGTTTGTCAGGCCGGCAAGAAGGCATTTGCGCGTATTACGCTTAAATCCGAATAAACCTGGAATTAGCGGTTGACGGCGAATTATATCTGTCTATAATTCGCCCCACTTCCGGCGCAGTCGAAACGGAAAACTCCTTGGTAAACAATGAGTTACGAAGTTTTCGGCAGTAGGTTGCTTTAGTTCATCGAAGCTAAAAGGAAGTTGAAAAAGAGGTGTTGACAGCAGCGTGTAACGCTGTAGAATTCGCCTCCCGCTAACGAGAGATCGGAAGCGCAAGTGGTTGAAGTTGTTGAGAAAATCCTCGAAAACTTCTGAAAATAACCACTTGACAG